>JBAVYX010000507.1:0-22396 GCA_049588475.1 Silvibacterium sp.
ATTCTCACGTGTGAGAATAAACTCGAGCAGCACCTTCAATGTGGCCCGGCTATTGTCGTTCAGTTTGAACACAACAGAAATTTGACAAGCGAATCAGCGCTTTATTGAAATCGGATCTCGAAAACAGGAGGAGAAGCATGAAAGCGACTCAGGAACTTCACGATCTCGGCCAAAGTTTGTGGCTCGACAACATCACCCGCGACCTGCTCGACAACGGCACACTGAAGCGCTATATCGAAGAATTTTCCATCACTGGATTAACGTCGAATCCGACCATCTTTGAGCACGCCATCTCCAAGAGCAAGTTATATGACAAGGAGATTGGACGTCTCATGAGCGCTGGGCTTTCGGGAGAGGAGTTATTCTTCGAACTGGCCGTGCAGGATCTAACGAGGGCTGCCGATCTCTTCGCTCCAGTTCACCAGCGCACGGCGGGTATTGATGGTTTTGTCTCGCTTGAGGTTTCGCCACTTCTGGCCTACGACACAGCAAAATCCGTGGCTGCGGCGAGGCTGTTATATAACAAAGGCAATCGTCCGAACCGTTTCATCAAGATTCCCGGGACAAGCGAGGGGGTTCCTGCAATTGAAGAGGCCATTGCATCGGGCATCGCCATCAATGTCACTCTTCTTTTTTCGCTTAAACACTACCTCGCTTCGGCAGATGCATATATGCGCGGCCTGGAGAGGCGTGTGGCAGAAGGTCTCAGTCCCGATGTTCGTTCTGTTGCATCCGTTTTCGTCAGCCGATGGGACGGCGCGACGATGGAGAAGGTGCCCGCTGCGCTGCGCGATAAGTTGGGCATTGCGATCGGACAGCAAATGTACAAAGCTTATCGGGATATGCTGGATTCCGATCGTTGGCAACGGTTGGCCAATTTCGGCGCCCGGCCCCAAAGACTCCTCTTCGCCAGCACAGGCACCAAAGACCCGAAGGCCTCCGACGTTTTATATATCGGCGCCTTGGCTGCGCCAAACACCATTAACACTATGCCAGAGAAAACCCTCACATCCTTTGCTGAGCACGGCAAGTTAAGCGGTACGCTCCCCCGAAATGGTGGAGACTGCGAAGACGTTCTCAATGATTTCAGGAAAGCAGGAATCGATCTCGACCAACTCGGAGAAGATCTGCAATTGCAAGGCGCAAAGTCGTTTGATGATTCCTGGCAAAACCTGCTCAGCGCAATCCAGGCCAAAGGCAAGAGCTTGCAGGGTGTCGCCTAATCAGTGTTGCAGGTTCGAAGCCACTACTCGAAGTCATGCGCCGGTTAAACTTTCAACGCCCCCTACCAATGGCGCGGGTTACGCAGGGCTTGGCCCAGGAAGTGCGCTACGGAAAGCGCTTCCAGGCCCATGAGCGATATTGGTAGGTTAGTTGGCGGCAGGTCAGTCTGCTTCGAAAGGGCAAGAACAAAAAATCAGTTGTGTAAGGCGGCCAATAGCTCTTCTTCCGGTTCTACATGGACCAGCACCTCAGCGACACGTGGAACGGTTTGCATGATATGAGCCTTTACTTGGTGAGCAATCTTGTGTCCTTCCCGAACAGTGAGTGACCCATTCACGACGACGTGAAGATCGACATAAAAGCGAAAGCCCACTTTGCGGACGTAACATTTCTCAATTCCGATGACGTGAGGGTTACTGGAGGCCGCGACACGCACGTCGTGTTCAATCTGCGGACCAGGAGAGGTATCCAGCAACTCACCCAACGGGCTTCGCATCTGACGGCAGGCATTGAAAAGGATGACCAGTGAGGCGCAGAGTGCAGCCCAATCGTCCGCCGTCGGGTTTCTAATCCAAAGAGCAATCGCTATTCCGATGAAGGCGAAGCCTGAAGTGATGGCATCGCTCAGATGATGCCATGCATCATTTCGTACAGCGCTGCTGTCGATCTTTTGACCGACTGATGACACATATCGAGACAGCAGGATTTTCACCGCGGCGACGGCCAAAAGCACCCACAACGTAAAAGGCTCGGGCAACGGATGTGGTATCCGAATCCGTCGAATACTCCCGGCACCGATGAGGATTGCGGCGGCAACCATCGCGAGGCTCACGATAATCGCAGCTACAGGTTCAGCCTTGCCGTGCCCGTAGGGATGTTCCTCATCAGGCGGCTTGATGGCATATTTCAAACCGAAGTAAACAACACTCGAACTCACAACGTCGGACATCGATTCGATACCGTCTGCCATCAAAGCGAAGGAGTGACCTAAAAATCCGGCGCCGCATTTGAAAAGAGCCAGGATTAGATTCATTCCGATGCCGACTATGGAAGACTTCAAGCCTCTTTCCACCAACTGTTCAGCGGTTTGATCGTTCTTCAGGGTCATGCATCATCCGAAAGACTACGCGTAGTCGCCTTTCCAGTTTAGCCGTAGTAAGAATCGGCCATGACATCATGCCACATAGATGAGGCGCGCGAGAAGCAGCAGCGCTTCTTCAAACAAAACCCAGACAGAGCGTACCGCCTTGGGCTGGATCGACGGAAAACTGTTTTTCACGAATTGGGGCAATGGGAGGTTAACTCGATGAACCGCGTGAGCTCCTACGGTGTCACATTGAAGTGTGCCTCTTCCGTCGCGAGCGAGCTGCCGCCAATCCACACCGTGTAATTCGTTGACTCAATGACAGCCCTGCTTTCCGTGTTATAGAAAGAAAGCTCCGGGAAACCCAGGTCAAACGAAACCTCTCTGGATTCACCCGGTTTCAGCGTGATTCTGGTGAAACCCTTCAAGCTGCGCACCGGCTGCTCGACACTGGCGCCCAGATTACGCACATAACATTGCACAATTTCTGCCGCAGATCGGCTGCCCGTATTTGTAACTATGACGGTTGCAGTTACCAGTTTTTCGGCGTCTTCGCGATTTGCTTCCTTCAGAGGAACTGCAGATCGGGACAAAGTCACCTTTCCATAAACAAATTGCGTATAACTCAATCCATATCCGAAAGGAAAGAGCGCATTGTTCGGCACATCGATGTAGCGTGAAAAGAATCGGGAATCGGGCCCGGGGGGCCGCGTGAGGTCAAGGCCAGTGGCAGGACGCCCGGTGGGAAACTGATTGTAATATAGTGGCTCCTGGCCAACGGCCCGCGGGAAACTCATGGGAAGTTTGCCGCTCGGGGAAACATCGCCGTAAAGCACATTCGCAATCGCCGAGCCGGCTTCGATCCCGGGAAACCAGACCTGCAGAATCGCCGGTATGTGCTGCGCCGCCCAGCTCAGCTCCAGTGGGCGCCCGGAGAAGAGCAGCAGTACAATCGGGCGGCCGGTAGCGGCGACTGCTTCGAGCAGCTTCTCCTGATTTCCCGGAAGGCTGAGATCCGCGCGTGATCCTGCTTCGCCGCTCATAGAGCCCGATTCGCCCAACGCCAGTACGGCGACATGCGACCCCTCCGCCGCATGGACAGCTTCGGCAAAACCATCTTCCCGCGTGCCGTCGATTTCGGTGCCCATGGCATACGTCAACGATCCGCCGTATTGTTTCACCCGCGCTTCGAGCGCATCCTTGATGGTGACGACGTCCGGCAGTCGCCTGGCGCCTCCCCACGCGCCCAGCATTTCGCCTGTGTTATCGGCAAGCGGTCCGATGAGAGCAATTTTTCTGGGCTGGGATGAAAGAGGCAGCACCGGACCCCCCTGAGAGACCGGTTTGTTGCTTAGCAGCACGAAGGATTCTTCCGCTGCCCTGCGCACCAGCGGGCGATGTTCGGGCACGGCAGCCGTGACTTCCGTTCCACGCGAATACGGATGCTCAAAGAGGTTCAGCGCAAACTTGACTCGAAGCACTCTGCGCACAGCCTCATCCACCACGCTCATCGGCACCTGCCCCGAACGGATCAGCTCCGGCAGCTGCGCATCGTAGTAATGCGACATCATGTCCACATCGACGCCGGCGAGAATCGCCTTGCGCGTGGCCGCTGCTGCATCCAGCGCGATGCCGTGATTGACCAGCTCCATAACCGCCGTATAGTCGCTGACGACGAAACCGTTGAAGCCCCATTCCTCGCGGAGAACTTTTTGCAGCAGGAAGGAGTTGGCGGTCGCAGGGACACCATTTAAGGCATTGAAGGCGCTCATGATGGTCACTGCGCCTGCCTCAACTGCAGCTTTGTATGGCGGCAGATACACCTGTCTTAATCGGATCTCCGACATATCGGTCGTGTTGTATTCGCGGCCCGCCTCGGCAGCACCATACGCGGCGAAGTGCTTGACGCAGGCAGCCACGCTGTCTGGGTTGGCAAGGTCGCTGCCCTGATATCCCTGCACATAAGCGCGTGCCATGGCCGCGCCAAGATAAGGATCTTCCCCGGCGCCTTCGGTTGTGCGTCCCCATCGCGCATCGCGAGAAATATCGACCATCGGCGAATAGAACCACCGCACACCTGCCGTTGTTGCCTCTTCCGCAGCGATGCGCGCCACCGACCTCACCAGCTCAGGATCAAAGCTCGCTGCAAGCCCGAGCGGCTGAGGATAAACAGTGCGAAAGCCGTGGATGATATCCGCGCCAAAGAGCAGTGGAATATGCAGGCGGCTTTTTTCGACGGCCGCATGTTGAAAGGCGTTCGTGCGCTCTGCGCCCACGGTGTTGAGCATCGAGCCCAGCCTTCCAGTTGCCGCCAGTTCCATCGCGTTCACTTTGTTACGGGCGTCAGGATTCGCCGCGATCTGCGCCGCATTTCCTGCGTCGGCGTATCCACTGTCGTTGTATTGGACCAGTTGGCCGATCTTTTCCTCCAACGTCATCTTCTTCAGAAGATCGTCAACCTGGCGCTCGATGGCCGGAGACGCAAGCTGAGCATTTGAGGGTGGAACGGTCTGCACTTGTGGCGCCTGAGCGGTTGCGATCCCGGCGAGTAAGACACCGCAAATTCCGATAACACCAATACTTCGGGTCGCACTCCGCCGGGTAAATGCTGGATCGAGAGCTTTATGAAACAACCTTTTTCTCCCTTTAGACAGAATTATCTACGCATTTGTTTCTCTATCTGTTTCCGTCCGGCTGTAGTCCGATCGTTTGCTGTATATGGGCCATCTCCGGGTTGGACATGAAATTTCGCCAGATTAGCCCCGTGCGACCATCTTCGATCATCACCGCCATGGGAGCCTGGTTCAACCCCATCGTAATACCGGAGTACCAGTTCTCCTGTTGATTGAATGCATCGCGAAAACCATAGATATCCCAAAGTTGCGCGCCAAGATCACGATAAAAGTGTTTCAAGGCCCGCAAGGATTGCTGTGGCGCGAATGCATAGGAGCTGATCGCTCCTGTGGGAGCGATCGTCCCATCGTCTTCCGTGAAGGGCTTATATTCGCGATAGCCATGTGGTCCATCGACGGCGGTCAGCCCCCACGAGTCTGCACCATAGCCTTTCCAGTGCAGAGGATTTGCGATGCTGTATGCCTCACTTACCAACGCTTCGTTCCGATTGTTAACGAAATAATCGGCGTACGTATCGCGCCAGCCACGCGGGTCATAACCCATGTAGGAATATTGCGTAAAGAAGAGCGGTCCTGGTGAGCCGGGGCCATAATTCATATCGAGCTCGATGCCGTAGTAAGTATGGTGCTCTCCGTATGTGTGGCTTGTGCCTTCTGCTGTATAGCCAGTGTGGTAAAGACTGGGAGGTACGGGATGCGTCGGCGACGCGATCGCCAGCAGGTACGTGATCATTACCTCGTTCCACCCTTCCAGCCGGTTGGCGATGTGAAAGGCATAGTCCGGAGACCAGTGCCAGTAGAGCGCATCCTTCTTTGGAGTCGCGCGGAACCAATCCCATTCGACGCCTTGCCAGAGCTTTGTAATGTTACTGCGCAGACGCTGCTCTTTATCGTTGTCCTCGTGGAAGTACTGCCGCGCCGTGAGAAGGCCCTGCATCAGGAATGAAGTTTCCACCAGATCGGCACCATTGTCATAGATGCCGAAGACAGCCAGAGTATGGTCTGTTTTTCCACTCAGGAAGTGTGGCCATACGCCGTGGTAGCGGTTGGCGCGGTCAAGAAAATCAGTGATCCGAAGCAGACGGTCGACGACCTGATCGCGAGGAACGAAGCCGCGATCCGCGGCAACGACCATGGCCATAATGCCGAAGCCGCTGGCCCCAAGCGCAATGACATCATCATCTCCTGGTGTGTTTTCGCGTGTCATGCCGGAGTTCGGTTCAGCCGCTTCCCAGTAGTAGCGAAAGGAGGCTTCCTGCACCATCGTGAGCAGTTCATCATCGGTCATGGAATGCGTGGACGCCGTGACTGTTTCGGACAACGGAGACTCTTGGAGCGAAGAGGTACGGGCAGAGATCTTGTAGGATGCGGTTGCATGCGGGTCACCGATGAAATCGGCGAATCGGTTGACTCCGTAGCACTGCACGCCAACGGGCCGAAACGGCTCATCGTGCATCGACCGGTAGATCACGTATTGGGCGACCGTGGGGTCGGGCGCAGCTTCCCACTTCAGATCGATGTGTCGCTCATAACCCTTTGCCTCGATGAGCTTCGGCATGGATGGTGCGTGGTTATTCTGTGCGGCCTTTTCTATACGAACGTCATCGATATAGAGCGTATGAGCGCTGCTATCTGCCGTACCTTGCGCAAATATAATGGCTTCGAGACGGTGTGGTTGAAAGGTGTGCAGCGAAGTGCTCACGAATTTGTCTAAAGGAATTTGCACCCTGGTCCACTTACCGGAAGCTAAGCCATCTGTAAATGACCCAATTGAGAGCTGCGCTGTAAAGTTCTGATCAATATCTCGTAACGCTATCTTCGGCAAATCCTCTGCACGGATGCCATCCTTTGCATAAAACCACAGGAAAAGGCTGTCTCCGGGGAAGTCGACACTGCGGTTGCGCCATGTGTAGAGGTAAACTTCCGCATCCCATCCTCCCCTTGGCATCGAGGTCCACTGCAACACCAGGGCGTTGGGGCCGCTGATGAAGCTCGACGTTTCAACCGGCAACTTGCCATCCACGAGCGTCAGCATGCTGGGCGCCGATATCTTGCCAGCACTGTAGAAATAGGAGCCGGGCGACAGGCTGTTCTCGAAGAAGACCTGCTGCGAGTAGTTCTGATCGGCCAGCGCTTTGTCTGACACGGAAAGAAGCGGTACGGCGAGGAGGATAAGTGCTCGCAGACACCACTGTGCACTCGATCGCTTATCAGAGAATTGAACCTTCTCGGGAATGATCACTGGGTGACGTCCTCGGGATGTGCTCCCAGTTTGATGAGTTAGAGCGCATTGCTGCTCAGTGTCAAATTCTAACGTTCCATTTGCGAGGTGTACCGCTCGTGAGCACCGAGAGCTGTCTTACGGCGCAACTGTCGGACCTGCGCTTCCGTTGGATCGAGTGGGTTGCTCATGACTTTGTAAGCAGTCAGTGTATTTCCATGCCTGTCGTCTGAAGAGCCGTTCTGAGAGCCATGAAAAGCAGACGGAACGAGTCGGTGCATTTTGCGAGGGAGGGGGGTGCGCCTTTCGACGCACCCTGGAAAGAAGTTAGAAGCTGAAGCGAATCTGGAAGTCGATGATTCTCGATCCGAGCGCGCTCGACGCCTGGCCAAGATTGCTATTTGCAACGTTCGTAGACAGGCTGCTGGGGTTAATGTTCAGCAGGTTGAAGGCGTTGAGCATGTTGGCCTTGATTTCGAAGCTGGCGTTTTCTCCGAGGACCGGTATCCGGGGCAAGCCGAAGCTCTTGGCAATATTCAGATCGACGTCACGGTATCCCGGACCGGGAAACTGGTTGCGCCCGGTTCCCGGAGCCGGGATGAATGCACCTGCGATCTGTCCTGGAGTGTCGGCGATCGCATTCGCGTAGTTTGGAACTGCAAAATAGTTATTGATGAACTGATCGTTGTTCGTGCCGGTGTTTGCGGTGCCGGGGTTGGGGAAATTGCTACCGGTCTTGAAGGCGCTGTTGTTGGTGTTACGCAGAGCCTTGCCATTGTAGTAGGGACGCAGGTTCTGGAACCCATAGTTACAGGAGAAGCAATAGATCTGGTGCGGAGCCTGATAGACGGGCGTCCACCCATAGCCGGTGTGAAGGGTCATGATGCCACTGAGTGTCCAGCCGCCAGCGAGTTTCTCAGCCCAGTTATTGCTTCCATGAAAGAAAACCGGCTGCCAGATACCAAATAGCTTGAAGTTGTTGGTGATGTCGAAATCCGACCGCCCATATGCATAGTTGGTATTGAAGAGATAGGGACTGCGAAAGTATGGTCCCGAATTGGTATCCCTGCTATGTGCCCAGGTGTACTGCACATCAACAGAGAAGGTTCGCGCGAACTGATGCCTGATCCCGGCCAGCATCATGTTGTTGTTGGATTTGCCTTGGCTGCCGAAGACGTTGACGCTGTTCACCAAGGGGTTGAGAGGCGCGCCCTGGATGACTCCGAAACCGTTCGCATCATAGTTGAACAGAAGGTGATGGCCGGAGCTCCCCAGGTAGCCCAGGCTCGCGACCCAGGAATGGCCTAAGTCCATCTCCACCTGGAGCGAATAGTGGTGGATATACTCGGTGGGGAGATTACCCGGCAAAGCGCCCACATTTGCATTGCCCACGGTCGGCAGTCCGGCGGAGTTAAAGGTGGTAATCGTGTTCGGGTTTGGCGGAAAGCCGAAGAGATTGGTCGGGCTACTAGAAATTGCATAGATGATATTGGGATTGATGTGCTCCGGGTTCTGGCTGGTGCCAGGAACAGAGCTCGTTCCGGGCGGATTGCCATTGTTGATATTCGCTGTCGCGATCTGCTGCTGGTTGTAGTTCAGGCCGTAACCGCCGCGCCAAACGACCTTTCCATTGAAATAATCCGGACTCCAATTGAAACCGACCTGTGGTCCGAAGTTGAGCTTCTGCGGATTCCACGCACCGATTCCGGTGCGTATGTTGATCCCAGTCAAGAGATCAGAACCGTTGCCGAACCTGAGCACTCCCATATTATTGTTCTTGTCAGTAAGCGCTCCGAAGTAGGAGTAGCGGAGTCCGGCGCTCAGAGTGAGATTCGGTCGAGCCTTCCAATCGTCCTGAAAGAAAATGCCCCACATGTTTTCGCGGTTATCGTTGCGGAATCCGCCGGGCAGGCCGGTCGTTGCCTGGAAGGGGCCGCCTTCCGCCATTGGAGCATCATTCAGGAAAGACCAGATGTTGAAAAAGGTATAGTTCGGCGCGCCGATCGGGAAGTTGAGGTAGTAGAGCCGCGTAAAATCAAAGCCGAATTTCATCGTGTGCGAGTGCAGAACCTTGGTGGCCACGTCCTTGTAGCCATAAGTCCATTGGTTCAGGATCGAAGGCGCCGGCACGCCAAGAGAACCCAGGCTGATACTGCCGATCTGAGGAGAGCCGTTCAGCTGGGACTGAGGCAGGCCAAATGGGGCCTGAGGATTGCTGTCAACCTCATTCCAGCGCCAGCCTGCCGCATTGGCACGGGCTTCGTTCAGGAAGTTCGGCGAAAAAGTGTGATTCCAGATGACCGAGAAGGCGTTGTTGATCTGTGAGTGATTGAAGAGCTGATAACCCAGCCCACCGTTTAAGCGGGTCAGGGACGAGGGAACCCAATAAATTGCGAAAGCGGCGTGATCCCTGCTGGTCACGTCGGCGTCGATGCGTCCGCTGTACTGCTTGAAATCGCTGCTGGTTGGATTGCTGATGGTGTACTGCGCGATATCGGGAACGTTGGAGAGTCCGCTGCCGACGCCGGGATTGCTGGCGCCGTTCCAGGTGAGGTCCTGCGTGCCCAAGGGGGTCGTGAGCGGCGAACCAATATTCAGGCCCTGTCCGGCGATCGTGTTGCAAGTTACGCCTTCAGTGAGACCGGCATTGGCGCAGGTGTTGGAGCCGATCACGGTGCCGGCAACAGCCGCCCCCTTGAAATGAAGATAGGTGTTGGAAATGCTGTTAGCGGGCGCCAGGTCCGCAAACGCGCTGGTCGGAAACCACTGGGTGCTGCTTGCGGGGATGGTCTGGCTTTGCCCTTCGTAGGCGAAGAAGGCAAAAATCCTGTTCTTCCAGATCGGTCCGCCAATGCTGCCGGCCCACTGGTTATAACGATCTTCATCGCGGAGCAGGCCGCGCTGCGCCGGCGTCAGCTTAGCTCCGGTAACCGGATCAAATGCCTGCACAGATTGAGGACCGTTCCAGGGCTGATATGCGTTCAGACCCGGGCGGGTGATTTGGATCAAGATGCTGCCATGAAGATTGTTGGTTCCGCTCTTGGAGGTGATCTGGGTGAGCGCGCCGTTGAACCGGCCATTCTCCGCGTCGTAAGCGTTGGTGACGATTCTGATGTTGCCGATGGAATCCTCACTGGGAGTAATGACGGTCGCTCCACCCCAGACGGCGCTGGCCGTGCTGATACCGTCGACGGTATATCCGTTGCTTGCGAATTGGCCACCGTTGGCGCTGGCCGAAGCGCCGTTTTCCGTAGAGAAAATACTGCTCGAATGCCCCAGGTTGCCTCCTCCGCCCGATGACGCTCCGGTTTGCGTACCCGGCGCCTGGAATCCACCGCCACCGCCCGTCAGCGCCCCATCAGCCAGAACTCCCGGCACCAATCGGATGAGGCTGGTCGGATCACGTTGATAGACCGGCATGTGCTGGACTTCGTTGTCGGAAATTGTGCGCCCGGTGGTAGCGGTCTGCGTATCAATGGCGGGAGTCTGGGAAGCGTCCACGGTAATTGTCGTGCTGGCCGTGCCCGGATCCAACTGCACATTGACGGCATTCGACTGCTCGGGAATCAATTGCAGATTGTCGAGAACTTTTTTCTGAAAGCCCGACGCCTCGACAGTCAATGAAAAATGGTCGGCGGGAAGGGCGTTGAAATTAAAGACGCCGTCGCCGCTGCTGGTTCGCGTGAAGGTTTCGTTCGTAGAAAGATTCTTGAGGGTGAGAGTAGCACCGGGTATGACCGCCCCGGTCTGATCAGTGACCGCACCCTGGATGGCGGTGCGATATTGGGCGAACGCAGGAGTGCTCAGGCATAAGCACACGGCTGACATTGCACAGATTGCAAAGACTGTGAAAATTCTTCTATTCATACTGCCTCCGGAAAGGTTGTCTTGTTATCCACCCGAAAGTCTTAACAGTTCCGAGAATTGAGCGTTGAACTGAGAGCTTGCGGTGTGCGTAAAAAGCAGCAGCATAAGTAATGCGCCGGCCAATCCTATCCTTGTTCTTGCGCCGAGCTGATTTTTATGAACCATGTTGGCCCCCAGGAAGTCGTGCGTTATTCCCAACAAATTGTTGTACTACTCCCGTGACCTTTGATGCACTCCCGAGGAATCAAGGCAGTGACCCTATGAAAAAATTCGACAAATTTTTAGGGGAAGGACTCGATTGATACACACGGCTCGAGAGCCGCGCCGCTACCGCTCCTCGAACAGTTTGCCAAAGAAAAACCACAGAGTTTGCAGACTGTCCCGGTTTTGCTCCTGTGGTGTTCACAACTGAGCAGCCGGGAAGACAATCCACGCGGTTTTATCTGGTCAAATCAGATCGATTTTTTCTTGAGACGCACGTCGCCAGCGTCATGGCCCTGCTTTAACCAAGACCAGAGCGTTCGGGCTCAGGGTAAGTTGCAGCCGTCCTCCTTGCAGGCTTACCTGTTCAGGCGCGGGCAGCGCTGTTTCGCGGTTTAGTTCTTCCACCTGATTGGGAGTAGGGCTGAGGGGCTTGCCCATCGCCGCATAGTGCGGCAGCACGTTCCCGTGCTCGTCATCTACACGCTGAATCGTAACCCGCGAGGCTGCCTGAAGGTTATGGAAAACCAGGTCTATCTGGTGCGTTGTCCCGTGCTGGTCGGGGTCCACCAGATTCCACGCGGCAATCGCCAATCCCCCATCGGAGGTCTTTGTCACAATGACATTCTTTGAGGCATTTGCCAGCCGTGCGTCGCCCAGCTGGTGCAGCAGCCCGTAAGCATAAAAGCTGGGCTTGTTGATCCCGCCTTCCGCGCGCAATCCGAACATCCCGATAAATGGTTTCGGAATGGGTCCGCCTTCCTCAAAGACGTCGGAGAAGGTCCAGAAGGAGAGCATGTCCACCATTCCGTCGCATTGGCGAACGGTGTTTGCCAACGCGGGTCCCACGAAGATCGTGTCGCGCGATTCATTCATCCCTTGCACATTCCACTCTGTCCAGAAGAGGGGCAGATTAGGCTCGGCTGACGACTTGATCTCGCCTCTCACCTTGGCCACAGCACGGCAGACGCGATCATCCATGGGGATGTCCTCATTCGTACCGAAGAGGTTCTCCACTGTATCGTCGGCATAGCCGTGGGTTGAGACGAAATCGACAGGGACATGATTGTCCGCGGTAAATTTCAGAAAATCGCTGATCCATGCCGCTGCCGCGGTAGCCGGTCCGCCCACGCGGAGCTGCGGGTTGACTTTCTTTAGCGCTCGCGCAGTGTGCGCATAGAGATCAAAGTAGGACTTCTGTCGCGGGATACCGTCCCAAAAATCGATGTTGGGCTCGTTCCACACCTCGAAATACCATTTCGATACTTCCTCAATGCCGTAACGGTCTACGAGGTGTTGTGCAAAGCGCGTCATCAGATCATCCCAGCGTTCCATGCTCTTGGGAGGCGAGACGTTCTGCTTGTACCAGAACGGATGCAACGCGTCAGGATTGAAGGCCAGCTTTTTGGGCATGAAGCTGATCTCGACGAAAGGCCGTACGCCATTCTTCAGTAGTCCGTCGTAGATTTGGTCAACATAAGCGAAGTTATAGACCGGTTCGCCGTGCTCGTCTTCGTTGTATACGCCCACTTCATCATGCAGAATCGCGTGAAATCGCACATAGCGAATATCCGCGACCTGCTTCACCGCGCGCAAGTCGTCCCTGAAACTCTCCCGCAACGAAAGAATGGCGCGTCCTGAGCCGAACATTTTTCCCCAGAAGTGCGGGAAGGGTGTGGTCTCTGCGTGGGCATCAATATCGACTCTCTCCTGCGCAAAGCCTAGTCCGCCGAACGCCAGCAGGATGGCAAAGACGATCAAGGTTAGCGCGAAGCGGCCCGACGTTTTCAATCGCAACATGGGAAACTCCCTTATGCGGCATGGCATGCCGGCCATGGATGAAAATCATATAACGGTATTCATGAGAGGCTCAAAATCCGTCGAAGGCTACTACGTTAAACTTAGGATTCGATTCCCATTAGGCACCAACCATTGACAACAAAAGCCGGACCATGGGCGGCTGAGCTCGCGGTCCGGACTTATTTGAAACGGATTCGAAGGAGGTCTATTCCTTGTTACTGACGAGAGAGAACATGGCTCCCTGAGGATCCTGGCCGTTAATGATCCAGGCGCCGCCGGGTACCTGCATCGGACCATTCAGGATCTGGCCACCGCCGGATTTGACGCGTTCGACGGCTGCATTGATGGAGTCGACGTTGAAATAGAAGTTCCAACATGACACGGGGATATGAGGGGCTTTGGTCATCATGCCGCCATCGCCCATTTCCTTGTGGTCGCCTTCATCGAAGAGGCGATATAAACCCATCGGCCCCATGTCCATATCGCTCAGCTTGGTCCAGCCAAAGAGCTTGTTGTAGAAGTCAAAGCCGCCTTCGAGGTCGGTTGTGTAGAGCTCATGCCAACCAATGGTGCCTTGGGCAGGTGGTGTGGGCCGTTCCGGCGAAGGCATGGCGGGATTGGAAGTAAAGACCACAATGGCAGCGCCCTGAGGGTCGGACATGACAGCGAAGCGAAGCATGCCGGGAACATCGGTGGCAGGTTTCCAAAGCTTGCCGCCGGCTTTAACGATCTCTTCGATGTGAGCATCGACGTCATCGACCGATATGTAACCTATCCAGGCGACGTGCCCGGGGATATTCAACATTCCGGCCATTCCGACCTTGCCCAGGTTGAACGTGGTGTACTCCATGCCGCCAGCGCTGGGCATTTCCTGGGTCGTCCAGCCGACAACGTCAGAGTAGAATTTGCCGGCGGCCTTTGTGTCGCTGGTCATGAGTTCGTACCAGCTGAATTTTCCTTTTGGCGTAAACATTGCGGTAAGTCTCCTTGGTTGGAGGACGCAAATTACTGACTGGCGCCCAATTCATTTGTCAAGTGGATATCAACATAAGAAGAAGGATGTCAACCTATCCAATGTCAATTTTCATGCAGAGGATCTGGCTGAGCCGGAGTGCCATACACTGCGACGCAGCGGGTAAGGGGACGCCGGCTGGGCCTGCGTCAGCGAAGGGCGAACACGAGCGCGGCGAGGCGCGATTTCGGACAGAACGATGGCGCGGAGCAGAAGAAAGGGGCTCTCGCCGTATTTAACGTTCTGGCCTTTTCACCTTCGCTGGCGTGCAGGAGCGTTTACGCTCTGCAGGAGCCGAAGCGCGAGGGACATGCATCTTCTGCGGGGTCGTCCTTTGATTGGCTCAACGTATAATTCGCGTGGACTTCTCCGGAGGACTTGTTATGAAGACCGTACACTCAAGTCTCGCCACTGCGGTCATTCTTCTCGCTTCATTCGCGGCTCAGTCACAGACACTTCCGCCGGATATTGCCACGAAAGTGGACAAAGTGTTCGACAAGTGGAACAAGCCCGACTCGCCAGGGTGCGCCCTGGGCGTCTACGAGGACGGCCACATCATCTATAAGCACGGCTATGGGATGGCCAATCTGAATGATGACGTACCCATTACCCCCGCGACCGTCTTTCATGTAGCGTCGATGTCCAAGCAGTTCACAGCCGCATCCATTCTTCTGCTTGCGCAACAGGGGAAACTGTCCCTCGACGACGACATTCACAAGTACGTTCCCGAGTTGCCTGACTTCGGAGAGCGCATCACTCTCCGCCACCTACTTCATCACACCAGCGGGCTTCGCGATCAGTGGTCGCTGCTCGGCCTGGCGGGCTGGCGCTATTCTCAGGACCTGATCACGGACGATGACGTGATGTCGGTGCTGGTCCACCAAAAGGCGCTGAACTTCAAGCCCGGCGAGAAATACATGTACAGCAACACAGGCTTCACGCTTCTGGCAATCGTGGTTAAACGCGTGAGCGGCATGTCGCTGCGAGAATTTACAACGAAGAACATCTTCGAGCCGCTGGGAATGACGCACACCCATTTCCGCGACGACCATGAAGAGGTGATCAAACACGACGCGCTGGGCTACGAACAAGACGGGAAGGACAAGCCCTTCCGCATGAATCTCACCAACTTCGACACTACCGGAGACACCAGTCTGCACACCACCGTCGAGGATCTTCAGGTGTGGGATGAGAACTTTTATCATCCGCGGGTGGGAGGGCCCGCGCTGATTCAGCAGATGCTGGAGCGGGGAAAGCTCAACAGCGGCAAGGAGCAGGACTACGCGTCCGGCCTGGTAATCGGCACGTATCGCGGTCTGCCGACTGTGGACCACGGAGGCGCCGACGCTGGGTATCGTTCCGATTTTGCACGCTTCCCTGAACAACATTTTTCCGCCGCTGTTTTATGCAACCTTGCGGATACCAATCCCAGCGCGCTGGTTCGACAGGTCGCGGATATCGTTCTGGCAAAAGACCTGAAGGAGCCCGCACAGAACTCGGCCAAGGAGCCGACAAAAACCGCTGTTGTCGCCATGACAGCAGAGCAAATGGCCGCCGTGTCGGGGACCTACTGGAAGCGCGATGACGACGATTTTCAGAGGATCCTACTCAAGGACGGCACGTTGCAGATGGATTTTGGCGCGGATGAGTTCCACCCGCTGAGGCCTTTCGCAGAGTCGCACTTCCACATTGGGGACGTGCCATGGGGTGAGCAGCTTGACATTCACTTCGTACCGGCCGCCGCGGGTAAGCCCGCTCGCCTCGAACAGTCCTTCGATGGAGACACACCGGAGATCTACGAGTATGTCGCTACCGTCGATCCCAATCCTGCGCAATTGGCTGAATACACGGGAGCCTTTGTGAGCGATGAGATTGAGCCCGTGTACCGCATCTCCGTTCAGGACGGAAAGCTGACGCTGATGCGGCTCAAGAACAAACCTGACTCGCTTCGTCCGATGACACAGGATGTTTTTATCGGTCAGATAGGCACGCTCCGATTCGCCCGCGACGCCAACGGTCGCATCTCAGGTTTCATTCTGGATGCCGGTCGCATTCAAGGTTTCCAGTTCACACGAAGGCCGGAACCGACGGGCGCCGACACGCACTCAGCACAAAGATAAAACGCTCAGAACCAGTTGGTGGCGGACAGGATCACGTTCCTACAGCAAGACTCGTATATGGACGTTCGCGGGTTCGCTGGTCCTGGCGCTGTGCGCGCCCAACAATCAGCAGATTTGATCTCCCTTGACCAGGCAGAGACCACTTTCGCGCCGCAAAAGCATCGGCGGCGCAGACGGCCTCCGGCACTGGGACCAACGAGGGGTTCTCTGCGCCACCGGCGTAGACTGCCAGCATTAGAGCGTCTTCGATGGCGCTGCCGCCTCGGCTGCGAAGTGCTCTCGATACCAGCCCACGGTTTCCCGGATCGCTTCTTCCATGCCATACCGTGGCCGCCAGCCGAGCCTTTCCCGGGCCTTGCTCGCGTCCAGATACTGCTCGCGAATTTCGGAGGTTGCCACGTTCTGGATTATCGGTTCAAGGTCGATCCTGCCCATGATCTTCAGCGTCATGTTTACGATGTCGAGCACCGTCAGCCTCTCGCCGAGGCTGAAATTAAAGGCTTCTCCTGAAATCGACTCGTCCTCGGCCAGCCGTTCACCCAACGTGAGATAAGATTCCGCCGCATCCTTTACATAGAGAAAGTCGCGGACAAACTTACCGTCGCTGCGAATCACGAACCGCTGGTTCGCCAGAGTCGCCTTGATCAGCCCTGGCAGGGTGCGGCTAAAGTTCAGATCGCCTCCGCCAAACAGATTCCCGCAGCGCGCTATCGCGGTCTTCACGTCATAGGTCGCGGCATACATCTGCGTTATCAGGTCCGTACACGATTTCGAAACATCGTAGGGATACTGTCCCTGCAGGGGATGCGTCTCCCGATAAGGCAGCGTTCCGCTCGCTCCATAGGCCTTGTCCGAGGAGGCAACAACCACATTCGACGTCCCCGCGAGTCTGCACGCCTCCATCACATTCCACGTGCCCATCACGTTTGCGCGAAGTGTTCCCACCGGATCGCGCTTGGCCACCTGCACCAGTGGCTGCGCCGCAAGATGGAAGACTGTGTGCGGCGCATACTCGGCAATGGCGCGCTGCATAGTTGGAAGGGATTCCAGATCGCCTGGCAAGGTCGTAATGCGCTCGATCAGGCCCTCGCGCACCACCATGCTTTTGGGAGTGTAGTCGCGGACGAGCGCGACGATCTCTGCGCCATCGCGCAACAGCGCCTTCACCACCCAGCCGCCCATTAGGCCTGTAGCCCCGGTCACGAAGACCGTCCTGCCCTTCCAGTAAGAGCCCACTTCCACCTCACATCGCAGATCAGATATCGACTAGAAGATTAGCTGATCTTGCGATACGAGGGACACCCGAGCCCTCTATTCGAAACGGAGTGCAATCATGGGATCCACCCGGGAAGCACGCCGCGCCGGCAGAGCGCACGCAACCGCCGCCACTATGCCAAGCAGCAAAGTCACCGCCAGCAGGATAAGCGGATCGCGCGAGCTGCCCTCCGCCCAGCGAGCCAGAATCTTGTTAAGTGCCAGCGTCAACACCACTCCGGCCAAAATCCCGCCGCTCACGCTCATAATCGTGGACGTGAACACAATCCCCAGCACATGCCCTCGCTGCGCACCCAGGGCCATGCGAATCCCGAACTCGCTTGTCCGCTGCTCCACAGAGTACGACACCACGCTGTACAGCCCCACCGCCGCCAGCGCCAGCGCCAGCACCGCAAACGCTCCGAAAATCCACGCCACCAGATGCTCCTGCTGCCACTCTGGCTGGTCTGAAATCCAGTGCTCCAGGTCTTCCACTTGTCCGATGACCTGCTGGTCCGGATCCACCGAGTTCACCTGCGCAGCCACCGCATGAAGCAGCGACAGCGGAGGCACATCCGACCGCACCAGAATCTGGGTATACATCCCCAACGCCATCGTGAAGGGAAGGAAGGCCTCCGGCTTGATCGGATTCCGCAGCCCGTCATCTCGTTTGTCGGCGACGATTCCCACAATCTGTAGCCAGCCATCCGCGCCTGGCGCCGTCAGGTTAAACGGTGGCTGAGGTGTCAGCGCCGGCACCTTCAGTGAGTGGCCGATTGCGTCGCCATTCGGGAAATACTGCTTCGCCATCGTCTGGTTGATCACCGCCACGCGGGCCGCATTGTGATTCTGCGTCTCATCCCAGATCCGTCCCTGCGCCAGCTTGATCCTCAGCGACGGAAAATATCCCGGGCTTACCAGGTTGATTCGCGCAGACTGCTGCTCCGTTGCCGGACGGCCCAGAATCTCAAATTTCGTCTCAAAGCCATTCGACGGAGGCGTCGCATTCGACGAGATTGCCGCCATGGTCACCCCCGGTACCGTCGCCGCCCGCACCCGCAGTTGCTCGTAGTACGCCGCCCGCTCCGCCCAGGTCTTGTACGTCCCGTCATGCACAGGAATCCCCACCGACATAATGTAGTGGGGATCGTATCCAAGCGGTGTGTGCAACAGCTTCAGAAAGCCCTCCATAGCCGCGCTCGCTCCACCCAGCATCAGCAGGGTCAGGGCAATCTGCCCGGCGATCAGCGCGTTATGAGTCGCACGCCCGCGCACCCCCCCCGCAACTCGGCGCGTGCTTGACTGCATCACCTGGCTCACCTCGGGACGCGACAACTGCAGCGCGGGCCACAGCCCGAACAATATCCCCGTCAGCAGGGCTACGTCTATGCTGAACGCCAGCACCGGCAGGTTGATTCGTATCGCCGCCTCATGCGGAAACTGATACTGCGGCAGCATCGACACCATCACCGCCAGCAGCCGGTAAGCCAGCAGCACGCCCAGCGCCGTGCCCGCCAGAGAGAGCAGCAGTGACTCCGTCAGCAATTGCTGGATAATCCGCCGCCGGCTTGCCCCAATCGCCGCCCGCACCGCGAACTCATGCTGCCGCGCCGTGCCCCGCGCCAGCAGCAGAATTGACACATTCCCGCACCCGATAACGAGCAGCAACGCGACGGCGCTGAACAGCAGCGCCAGCGTTCCCCCCAGGTCGTGGACAAAATGCTCGTTCAGCCCCTGAACGTGCATCTGAAAATGCTCCGGAAAATTTTTGGGATTTTCCTTGGCGAACTGCTCCATCAGCGGTTGCAGAGCGGCGTCCGCCGCCGCATGTGTCACGCCCGGCTTCAAGCGCATTGTTATGCTGTAGGAATGTTCCGGAGCCTCTAGCAGCTTCGCCGGCAGATAGACATCCCCGTCATTCCACGCGAACCGCGGCGCGGCCACGCCTACGATGGTGTAGTTCTTCCGCGTCAGTTGCAGCGTTTTGCCCACGACCGACGGGTCGGAATTGAAGTGTCGCTGCCAGAACTTGTATCCCAGCACCGCCACCGGCTGCGGATCCTGTCCATCGATACCATCCGACGGCACCAGTCCGCGGCCCAGTACTGGAGGCACGCCGAAAAAGTTGAATGCATTGGAAGTAAACAACGTCCCCTGCACATCTTCCGGAAGATCGTGCCCGGTCACGGCCAGGCTCCGGTAATCGAAGCCCACAAAATCTTCAACCACCGGCGACTGCCGCAGCTCCTGGATCTGCCGGCCTGTGAGGGCGATATACTGGTCCTGCCCGGCCTTGTCCTTTACCACCAGGTGCGCCATGCGGTCGGCGTACGCATACGGATACGGGTCCATCAGCACCGCATACACCACGCTAAATACCGCCGTGGTCGCCCCGATTCCAAGCGCCAGCGAAATCACCGCTGTCAGTGTGAATCCTGGGCCCTTTCGCAACTGCCGAAATGAATAGCGGAAATCCTGAAGCAGGGTCTGCATGGCATACTCCCGAAGAAGCAATGATCCGAATGTACGAGAGCATCCCGGTGGCCAGTTCTCTGGATGTGCAACTCATTCACTGTTCGTAGACCGGACACTGGACAGCTGCTACAGGCTGTCCGCTTTCGCCCTGGCGTGTTCGCAACTGAACAATCGGGAAAGCAAGAAACAACGCAGCAAGCACTTAGGGCGGTACAGAGTGGTTAGTGACCCTGCTCCCGCTCAGCCCTCCCTTGAATGCGTTACATTCTCTTCATGGAGTCTGCGTGTCCACGGAAGTAGAAGCTAGGAGCGATCTCGAAGTCATCATTCTTTGCGGCGGCAAGGGATCTCGCATTTATCCCTTTTCCGAATACTTTCCCAAGCCCATGATGCCAATCAGTGGACGTCCTATCCTCGTCCATCTCATGCAGATTTTCGCTAACCAGGGCTTCCGCCGCTTCGTCCTCGCCGCCGGCCACCGCAAGGAGATGCTTTTCGACTACTTCGAGGGCCGCTTCCCCGACTGGGATGTCAAAATCCTCGACACTGGCGTCGAAGCCGATACCGGCGATCGTATCCTGACCTGCCTCGATCATGTCGGCGATCAGTTCTTCGCCACCTATGGAGACGGCCTCGGCAACGTCGACCTCACCGCCCTCCTCGACTTCCACAACGCCAGCGGGGGACTGGCTACCGTCACTGCAGTCCCTCTCCGCTCGCAATTTGGCACCCTCCAATTCAATCAGGACAGGCAGGTCGAAAGCTTCAGCGAGAAGCCCGTCATTCGCGATTCCTGGATCAACGCCGGCTTCTTCGTTTTCGACAAGAAAGTCGCCGCCCACTGGACTGGCCACAGCCTCGAGTCGGAGATTCTTCCTCACCTCGCCGGCCAGCGCGCCCTTTACACCTGGTTGCACCACGGGTTCTGGAAGTCGATGGACACTAGCAAGGATCAGCAGGAGATGGAGAGCCTCGCCGAAAATGGCTCCGCTCCCTGGACCCATCCCCTCCGCAGCGTGCTCCCCTTGGATGAGGCGAAACACTAGGCTGTGGTCAACCCACGAAGCCCGGAAGCCTCTGGTATCCCGCTGATTCTAAATCCGAAAATCTCCGAAATACTGGCCGATCATTCCATCCAACTCCCGATGATAGAAAGAGACAAGAGGACCCGGCCGTTGGAGCAGCCGGGCTTTTTGCATTTTGGCGATATTTCCAAACCTTGCTGTAAGCCCTTTGTTTACTGATAAGTAGATGTAACTCATTTGTTATCTATTATGCTAACTCCAATGGAATGAATGAGTAACAACATGAAGGGAGAGGAGGTGGTCGGGGCCACCTCGAAAACAAAGCGGTTACAAAGCAATGACATCGGAATGTCAGTTATTGCCCAATTCTCGATGAAAATAAGGGTTCAGTAAGACAGGCGAACGAGTGCCGAACGGCCGGCGGTAGCATGCCGACTAGGAAATTAGGAACAGAGAAGAATGAGCGCACTCTCCTTGCCGACAAATGGAGCAGCATACAGAATCGGAAAACGGTCTTTGGACCTTTTTGTTTCCATTGCATCCGTGCCCGTGGTTCTCATTTTGGTAGCGGCGGTTACTGGTCTCGTCAAGGCAACCTCTCCCGGACCGATCTTCTACAGGCACATCCGTATCGGCTTACGAGGGAAGCCCTTCGGTCTTTGGAAGTTCCGCACGATGCGCTACCAAAGCGACGATCTGTTTTGGAACCATCTGGCTGAAAACGCCGAAGCGCAGCGGGAATGGGACCGCTACCAAAAACTGAAGAAAGACCCCCGCATCACGAAGGTCGGCACCTTTCTGCGCAAGACAAATCTCGATGAATTGCCGCAGGTTCTGAATGTGCTTCTTGGTGACATGAGCTTGGTTGGGCCGCGGCCTGTAGTAGAAGAGGAGCTCAAGCGATATGGAGCCGGGGGAGCGCTCTACACGGCGGTCCTACCCGGCATTACCGGCCTGTGGCAGGTAAGTGGACGCGGGTCACTACCGTATGAGCGGCGTGTGGCACTCGATGTTGAGTACGTGAGCACCTGGTCGTTTGCCAGAGATCTGATGGTTCTAACAAAAACGTTGAACGCGGTCTGGACGCGCCGCGGAGCATTCTGAACTAGCCGCCAGGAAGGGTCGGAAGCCAGTCATTCGATTGGGATATCGGCGTTAAGCGGAGCACTTCGACGTGCTTGAATCCCGAAGCGCCAATTTCTCCTTTATTCATGCACTTTCGTAGAATGTGCTCATCTCCATTTCTTAGTCGGCTCAGTTGAGTGGAGACACTGAGGCTTTATGGGAAGACTCCGGCAGAGAACGACTCATTTTCACATCGTGCCAATGATTGTTCTGTGGGCATTTCATCCTCTGACGCTCTTGAGCGCCCAACAAGCCGACGTTGCATCCGTTGCGCCTGTCACTGCGGACATGCCCGTGCATCCAGAATCTTCTTCTGCACCGCCCTCCCAGCAAGAAATAGGGGACATTCTGCGTA
>JBAVYX010000508.1:0-2264 GCA_049588475.1 Silvibacterium sp.
GCGATGGCATCCCAAACAACTTGCATCTGCTGCGTCGAGATCCCTCGCCGCTTCAGAAACGAGCGCGCCGCATTGGCGCCATCCACTTCGAAACGATTTTCCGCCGTATAGCGGTCAGTCAAGCCCAGATCATGCAGAATCGTGGCTACCGCCAACAACTCGGCATCCGGAGCACGTGCAGCGCTTTCTGAAAGCAATACGGCGAATAGCCAGGAGCGCATCGCATGGTTGAAGAGAAATGGCTCTGACGCGCTCCGCGACAAATCAATCGCATCGCGAACCAAAACTGTGTCGGGTACTTTGATTCCTGCTAAACCCATTCCCCACCTCACTTGCTTTCATATAGTCCGTGGCCGGCGATTGGCTTAATCCGCCGTTCAGTTCGTGCACAGATCAGTTATCGCGCCGACCGGTGATGAAGACGTATGCTCCTTCCGCTACGAAGCGTTTCGCGGTAGCAAGACCAATCCCGCTTGATCCACCAGTGACGAGTGCAATCTTTCCATCCAGCTTGCAGCCCATTTCTCGTCGGTCGTCATTCTTTGCCTCTTTCAACCATGTCGTCACCGCCAATCCGTTCGAGCTTTCTCTTCTTGCCGCTCCCTAGACATCCACTCCTGGATATAAGGCGAGCAGTGCAATACCGAGATACCTTCGTCCTCGCGGGCATTGAGGAACCGAATTGCTTCGATGTCCACGAGGTCGACCTCCTCCAAATCCAGCGCGATCGGCTCTCCACGGCTGATCTCGGCCTTTACCTGATCGAGATGGTTAGATCGAAACTCTCCGCTCAGTCGAAGTCGAACTTTGCGTGAATCCCGAATTCGTTCGATCTTCAGAATCATGGCTCCTGACTCCTAAGCGCACTCTTCCCGGTGCAAGAAACTGTGCCACTTCTAAATCCCTAAGCGGATGCATCTACTTCCATGGCTCTTGACAGCAATATGGAAAAGGAGACTTCGCTGGCGTCAGCCTCAAACAGAACCTCACCCAGCGCTGCATGTCGCAGAGATGCGAACGGCCGGATGCGGTTGATCTGCGCCGCAGTCAGAACTGGAAAAACCTGAGTGTGAGTGGCAAGCGCACTGTGTACGAGATTCGAAGCCATCGTCGATCACTCCATCAGGCAGCGAACTGTCTCAGGTGATAGTCCACGTGAATCTGCAGCAGTTTTCCCCACTCTTTCGGAGTCATCTTGCCGAACATAGGGTGGGGTTTCCAGGCCTCCTCAGTTCTTGCATGCCGATCAACCTCGAGGATTTTCAGCAACTGTGACTTCTCATAAGCAAACTCAAATCTCTGTGAATGTGGGATTTTGAAGCCGGTCGGGAGCCGTAACCCGACCGGCTGTTCTGGATACCAATCCACGAGAATCCATTTGAAAAGCGTCCTCGAAATTAGATAGCTCTCGTCTGGAAGATCGTAGAAGCCCTGCGACCCTCCACACGCTAGGTTGAGATGATGAAGCATCTGATCAACTTCCATCGTCCCCCACTGACGCTGCGAGTTGGGTGTCACACTTTCCACGCGCCGGCGATACTCTTGCCGCTTCTCTTCGGTGAAAAATTGATTGCCATCAACGTGCTTCACGCGGAATGCCCGAGGCATATAACGGGCAATCGCGATTCCGGTGATCCAGAAGTCGCGAGCGAGAACTGCGCGAAACACATTCATGAATGAATTTCCTTCCTGCTCTTCTTGCCGCGCGAGCGTTCGTATTAATACTCAAACCACTGGCTGAGGGCTTTGACCTTCTTCTCCGTATACGGCGGGAACAAATGCTCGATGGCCATGTCAGGCGGAGAAATCAGAACCGATTTTGCATGCGTGAGGGCGTCAAAGCCTGCCTTGCCGTAGTAATGACCGATGCCGGAGTATCCAACACCACCGAAGGGCATCGTTTCGATAAACAGATGAATGTTCACCTGATTGATCGCGCCGCCGCCGAATGACAGGCTCGCGAGGAAATGATCGATTGCCTTCTGGTCTCGGCTGAAGAGGAAACCGGAAAGGGGCTTCGGATGCTTTTTCACCTCGCGAATGGCAGCGTCCATGTCCTTGTAGGTGAGGATTGGGAGAAGCGGTCCGAAGATCTCGTCCTCCATGATCGGGTCGTCCCATGTCACTGGGTAGACAACCGTGGGATCGAGATAGCGTGCATCCGGGTCAGAGGCCCCGCCTATGACGACTTTCTTCTGATCGATCAGGCCTGCCAAACGTTCGGTGGCCTTGGGGCTAATGATGCGGGAGTAGTCGTCCGGTCT
>JBAVYX010000509.1:0-15711 GCA_049588475.1 Silvibacterium sp.
CCGGAGTTGGAGCAACGACTGCGAAGGCATCTCAAGCCGACAAACAAGTCGTGGCGGGTGGACGAGACCTACGTCCGCGTGAAGGGACACTGGTGCTACTTGTACCGGGCCATCGATTCCGCGGGTGCCACCATCGACTTCTTGCTGTCAGCGTTCCGTGACGCCGATGCGGCCAAGCGTCTGTTTCGCAAGGCACTCGGGCGATCGATCCCATCCTCAACCTCGAGTGATCAACACTGACCTGGCGCCGATTTACAGCTCCGCGATCCCCGACAGGAAGAAGGAAGGGCGCTGCGCAAGTGCTGTCGACACCGAACCGGTGCAGTACTTGAACAACATTCCGAACAGGATCATCGAGCCATCAAACGTCGCGTGAAGGCCAAGCAGGGTTTCCGAGAATTCCATGCGGCTCGGCGAACGATTCAAGGCTACGAAGCAATCCACATGATCCGGAAGGGGCAAGTTCGATGGGTGGCAGGAAATGATCTTCTTCGTCAGATTCAGTTCATCGACAACCTTTTCGACTTGGCAGCCTAAGAACCCACGACAAACGCTCGGCGACAAACTTGTCTCCATTTTGAAACTTGCAACACTACCTCTTCGACTACCACGTCGGCCAGCACAGCCGGATCGATATGGTCGACTACGAGGGCCGCAACCAGCACACCGTCGCTTCCGGCGATTACGAGAACGTCGTGCCAAACTTCTCGCGCGACGGCAAGTCGGTCTACTTTGCCTCCAACCGCACCCGCGATTGGCAGATATGGAAACGCGACCTGACCAGCGGTCAGGAAACCCGGGTGACCCGCCACGGAGGTCTTCTGGCCATCGAGTCTTACGACGGCAGAACCATCTACTACTCGAAGATGGAGGGCGGCGGTCTGTGGAGTATCCCAGTCTCCGGCGGTCCCGAAGAACTCGTTACCTCCGCCCTTCATCGCGGCTACTGGGGACACTTTGCCGTCACCGATGCAGGTATCTACCTTCTCGATGTGGACGCAACTCCCCGGCCCACGATCATGTACTACAGCTTTCAGACGCGGACGCTCGCGCCTGTCCTCCAAGTAGAGGAACAACCTTACCCTTGGGTGGCAAACCTGTCAGCTTCCCGCGATGGCCTGATCCTGCTGTTCGCCCAGTGGACCCCGCAGAGTCAAATCGAGATGGTCGAGAACCGCCCGCCTCCCTCAGGCAAACTCGGCAACTGAGAATTTCTGGGGATTGTCGCAGGCTGCCTGCGTGCCCAGCCTTATCGCGCATTTTGCGAAGGGTGGGAAGCTAGCGCTCCGACCGCCATCAGAACTTGCCTCCCTTGGTGGAGCTTGGTAGAAGCCTCGGGCTTTAGCCCCGGAATAGAAGCCGGTCCGACGGACAGCACCTTACTGCCGTAGGCCGGAGTGGAGTCGCAGACGAAACGACGATCATCCCTAATTCAAGCGCTGGCACGAGCTTTTATCCGCAAGATCACCGAAACGTGAAACGAAAATTCCCTTCTCGCACTATCAGACGATAGGAGAACCCAATTCTCCGGGGTGATATATGCCAAAACTCAAAGAACCAAACGCCCCCTCAATCGAGCCGCACATCCCGACGCCAGCCGAGGCCGCTGCGCTCAAAAAAGTAAAGCTGAACTCGTTTACTGTGCTTCCTGCAAAAGTAACTCCCGATGGCACAGTAATGGCCACCTGGAATGTAACCGTGCCCAGCGACACCGGATTTGACATTCTTATCTCGCTGAATGGACAAGAGGTTGGGACTAGTGGAAGCAAGACCTTTACGGTAACGCAGCGGACAAGCTTCTCACTGGCGGCGGTGATCAATGATCCGCCCATTCCCTTTGACGCCAGGATATTGAAATCCATCATCGTCCTGGTGAGCACCAGTGATTGCCAGGACCAGCCAATCCCCGCTTCAATCCTTACTGGTCTACTCAAAAACAAACTGGACTCCGCATTCGCTGGAAGCGACAATTTCTCGCTGGGAGACGGCGGATCGACAGTCGCCGCAGGCTCAAATGGTCTGGTCGACATTCACATACCGATCACGATCAATGTTCCGGACTGGTTCGATGCGGACATGGACTTTCACATACAGTTGAACATTTCGGGTGCGCAGGGACATGTCATTGTTACTGCTCCCGTGGTCGACCCGACAGGGAGCTTCCCGTTTTTGTCAGACGTGCTCAGCGGTGGCTGCTCGGATGCTGTGAGTACTGGGATGACAAAGATGGCCTATGCCTTCCTTGAGCGAATTGTTGACACCGAACTTCGTCCAACCGTTGAGCAGCAGATCGAGGATCAGGTCACTAAGTTCACCACACAGCTGCAGAATAGCGACCCACAGCACCGAACATTCGCGATGACGTCCCTGCTCTTCTCCGCGAACGAGGGGCTGCTGATTACCGCCTGCCCTCAAGCTTGAAACATCACGTCATCTTTGACGAAGACTGCTTCTCCCAAAAACGGGAATCGCACGACAGGCTATCAATGATGTGGCCGAGAATTTCTGGGAATCCCCTAAAAATAGAAATAGAGACCCAAGAAGCCCGCCCACCCGGCGGGCTTTCTTATTTCTGGCCCAAAAAGGAGCCAATGCCCGCTCGCGCCGCTGCTCAGCAATTCCTGAATCAAAGACTCTTTCGCCTTCTCCTCTTTCGTGAAGCTCATCGCAGATGTTTTCGATACATCGTGGTTGAGACGCTCACCCAATTCGGCGGCATTGTCCGTGAAGATATGCACTGCGTGGGATCCTCTCGATTAGAAACATAGGCAAATCGCGCATTAATGAGATTGGAATGCATCTCCGTATCCATATTGACGAGGACACGCTCCGCCGTCAGTCCCTGAGATCTGTGGGATGTCACAGCATAGCCGTGGTCAAAGTGGCGCATCTCGAGTGGATCGAAGGTGACGGTTCTGCCGCTGTCCATTCGAACCGTCAATTCACCATTGGCGATTTGTTCTACCGTACCCAAAGCACGGTTCGGAAGATCCAAGTACCGATACGGTGCGGTCATTTGTAGCCGATCCCCGATGGCGAAGCTCTTTTCCCTCCGACAATAGGCGTCGATTCCCCGCACCCGAGCTGGGTCGTAGCTGACAATGCTTCCTGTGCCCTTTTGGACCGTGATCAAATTGCGTTTCGGGTCGACCGCAATCACCTCAGCATACCTACCGCGTTCCAGGCCCAACTCTTTGCTTCCGCGTTGGTATCGCAAGATTTCTCCCAGTTCGTATCGTGACGCCCATCTGCGATCGGCTTCATCCAGAAGAGGCGTGGCTCTCCTGACGCAACGCATGACGCCCAGTGAGACCAATTACTCTGCGCCGAGCTTCCGCGTCGACGGCAAACAGCGCATCCATCCGCGCTACGATCAGAGTTGCAAATGGATCTCGTGGACTGAGCTGCACGAATCGGAGAATCAGGGGCGTTCGCCGGTGCGGCAAAATCCACACTAAGAGCAATAATCAGAACTCCGCACCAGACATATTTTGAGGTCATGCTGACCACCTTATGAGTGCCTGAGCCAATGTCTTATTCTTGGTGGCCCCCGTCTCCGCCTGCTGGAACAGCTTCGCCATCTGCCTCTAGTCTTGCCCATCGCTCGTGCCGGTCGAGGTCCCTCTTAGCAGTGTGGGCGAGGATATTGTGGCCACGAGTGGTGGGGTGCAGGTCGTCCCAGAAGAGATAAGTGTCCGGGTCGATCGTGGGAATTCCCTGGGAGCTGGTGCCAATATCTACCAGCGAGTATCTGGCTGGCGAAGCGACGATGCGATTGAAGAGTGCAAAGACGTCGAGCTGCACGAGATCGAGATGCCTGTGCGGGTTGAAGTCGCGCAAGATAGAGAGGCCTGAAGCCAGAACGTCGTTAAAAAGAACGCTTGCCTGTGTCGCTGGAATCGACGTTGTGGGAGAGCCGTTGAGCCGGGGAACCAATCCAAGCGGAGGGAGGTTGGGGACGATGAAGTGGGTGGCGCCTGCCTCGATGAGGCGCTGGATATTATTGGCCTGATTGATGGCTGCGTTGATTACGTCATTCGATGACGTGGCGTACAGCACGTCAATGGCGCCGCCCCAGACAACGAAGAGAGTCTTGTCGTTGATCTTCGGGTGCGTAGCGAGGTAGTCGGTAATCTGCTGGCCGATGTTGTTGACATTGACAGATAGCGAATCCGAGGGGCCAAAGGTGAATACCCCGGTCCCACTGCCGGTGGTGGCAAAGCCGTATGCGTAGTCGGTTCCACCGTCGAGCGAGTTCTTGATAATTGGCTTGGCCGGCAACATCGCTGCGAACTGTTCAATCCACACACCGAAGTAGTTTTGCGCAGCGGGCACGGTGTCGTCGCCATCAGTAAAACGGCCATCGGTGTAGTCGGCCACGGGACCGGGAATTCGCAACCCGTACTTGGCCTCCGTGAGATGCGCGACATTGCCGGTATCCGAGAGCGAGTCGCCAAAGACGACTATGGAAGTGTACTGCTGGGCATGGGCCAGGACTGCGATGAAAGTAAAGAGGAGGGTGGAGAAGAGGCAAAGGAGACGGCGTGGCCGCTGCGCGGGAGTTCTCGTTGAATCGGCGGGCATCAGCGGCTCACTTGGAAGAGTTTTCACAGGACGGGACGTAGCCTTACGAAATCGCAGAGTTAGTCGCATGTGTATTTCTCCATCGTGAAGGAATTGGAAACAATGGCCCGGGAACTGACAACAGTGTTAGGGTTTCCGAAATGCGGCCGAAGCAGCTAGCCGCAGATGAGGTCTGCCGCATTTTCTTGTACGCCATCCATGATAGACAGCTTGTGGTGGTGGCGTGGCTTCAATCGCTTTGAGAAGACAGAATCTCACCTTACTTTCCGTTGTCTTTGCGGTCTTCGTGAAGCGTGAGCTTGAACACGACGCCACAGCCGAAACCTGTGCAATTGGGATTTGAGCTGGCTAAGTCGCCGCCGTAAACAGAGCAGCTTCCTGATGTTTACATCGGGTATGCATTTTTGTCTCCTCTTTGTCGCATGAGATTTCCTGGATTTGAGCACCGGCCGATCGTGCATTCCAGGTTCTTGCTGATTGAGGCGTAAAGACGGCGCGGAATGGGACAAGGAGCGTTTTCAATAGTCACAGTGAGCGCGAAAAGGCAAATCGGTTCATGGGAACCAGACCATCTCTCTCGACCAAAAGTACGGCGGTTTCACCTACGTCTTTGATATCGGGGGTGCTATGAAAGCGTCGTCGAGCCGTCGACCTACACGGCGGCCGAGTCGAACGGATTCCTTTGAACTCCGACCTCCTTTCTGTGCTGACTGATTACGTGGAGTGGTACAAGCACAAGTTAGGGGAGATTCGGCAAGAGTGGTATGTCTTCCCGTTCGGATCCCTCAGCCGACTGATCCGACCCGCCATGTGACAACACTCAAGACGGTATGGAACAACGTCCGCAAAAACGCAGGCGTGAAAGACCGTTGGCACGACAACCCGGACAACCGACCGCACTGGAGATGATTGGCAGGAAACACAGCGCGACTAGCGCGACCGAAAATGCCGAAATGTATAACACTCTTTATCCGAGTCTCGTGAATTCCCGCCAGCGGACCCGGCAAACAAAGGACTTAATCGGCACGGAAGGATCGTGCCTGAAACGAACGGTTTTAACCATTTGCTTGAACCAACTCTGACGGGAGATCGCCCTGTTTGAGACTGCTGAGCACACGGTCGAACGCTTTCTCGCATCTCGATCTCGCGATCGTAACGCTCAGACCACACCTGATACCCGTCCGCCGCATTTACGAGTTGCGCGGAAACTCGTAAGCGGTTGCCCGACTTGCGAACGCTTCCTTCCAGAACGAGAGTTACACCCAACTGGCTCGCGATCTCCCGCACATGTGCTTGCCGACCTTTGAAAGCAAACGCAGAGGTACGGGCAGCGACCCGTACACCAGGCAATTTCGAAAGGGCACTGATCAATTCGTCAGCGAGGCCGTCAGCAAAATACTCGTACTCGGCGTTCCCGCCGACGTTGACGAAAGGCAGGACGGCTACGGACGGCATCCCAGAGCGCGCTGGAGCCGGGGCACCATTTGCCACTACGCTGGCTACAAACTGATATCCTCGGCCGGAAACCGTCGCGATGTAGCGACGCTTGCTCCCACCGTCCTCCAAAACACGTCGAAGAATAGAGATGTTCTGGTTGAGATTATTCTCTTCGACGGCCGCGTCAGGCCACACCGCCTGCATGAGTTCTTCTTTCGCGAGCACAGCCCCGAAGTGCTCTACAAGGTATACCAGCGTGTCGTAAGCCTTTGCAGTCACTCGAACAGGCGCACCGTCGCGCCGTAGAAGAAGGCGCTTTCCGCATTCCAAGCGAAATTCGCCGAATTCGTAAACGCGCGAGGATCGGTTGTCCACAGCGATTCATATTTTCTCAGAAACTCTCACAAGTTTCTAAGGACTTCTCCATGCAGTCCGGTGGATGCTTGTATTCATTCGGTCAGTGCGCCTAGCAAGCAAAGGAGCCGATCACGATTGAAGGATTCCCCGCGTCTTGCCTGATCGAAAATCGCGGCGTTCGATGGTCACCCGCAGCAGGCAGACCTACGGCACAATAATTACTCGGTGGAGATTTGGTCGGACGGAGGTTCCGGCGGAGAATGGCGGCGGGCGAGCGAAGAGCCGCAGGCAGCCCAAGACGCGAACATCACCCTTCAGAGATTCGCACGGATCTCCAGCAAGATGCGGTTATGAAAGAGCGATGAAGGGCGGATCGTGCGCATCTGTTGATAGCCGCCCTTGAGGCAACAAGCAACGCGGTAAAAACAGGTCCGCTGAAAGCGATAGCCATTGTTCAAGACTCAGGATGCCGGTTCCGCCATTCAGAGTAATCCTGGGCATCGCGGCTTAGTCGCAGGTGATCGAATGAGCCTCCGACAAAAAGATCCGCAAACCTTGCCCCGTTTGACCGTTCTTTCCGCTTAACACGGCAGGAAGATCACTTTGGCGCCGGGTTCTTAGGACTCCTGATCCTCTCGCATTCCGGGCGGCGTCAATTTGCCCCAAAAGAAAGAAGGTGACAGCATGACCACGACGAATCCTTTTCCCAACGATCCCGATAAAGCCGAGGTTTTCGACCAAGGTTATAGCGCAGGGTTCATGGATCCGGACGGCAGCGACTTCCTCCCGCTGGCGCCGGATCTCCTCGAGGTTTATCAGCAAGGCTTTCAGGCAGGCCGCGGAGACAAAAGCAGCGGTCCTTCAGGCGATGGCTCCCAACGGTATCTCAGCAGGACTGAGGCCGCAGGTCTCAGCGAGGATGCAAAGGAAGGCATAGAAACAATCGAATGGGCTGTAATTCTCTTCCTTTTAGACGAGCTATTCGAAACTGGTGCATTTAGCTTCCTCGACGTTGTAGAGCTGGCCCTCAGTCCCGGAGGGGACACCCAGCTCGGACCTCTACCTCCGGATTTCAGGGCTGGATTCAATGTCGACAACACGGACCCGGCCATCCACTATCTTGCCCTGTGTCCGCGATCCGACCACACTTTGACCTCTCCGGGCGTGACGAATGACGGGCACTGGACAGGCCAGGATCGCAACAGGTTCGAAGATGCCTTGAGCGACATGACTGCGCATGAACACTCCGCGGCATTCATTGTTCGATGCAATCTCAATGACAACACTTGTGGACCCGTCTGGCTTACCACACAGCAATAGAGCCGTTTCGCGGCGGCGACGGCGCACCGGTCAATCAGGCGGCGCAATCGTCGTCGCTAGCTCTGACTAAGAGGCGCGGAATCCAACCGCGCTTTAGGAGGGAACCTTGATTATCAAAGATTTCTCCGGTTTCATGGACTTCGGCGTAGGCATCGACAGCGTCAATGGCAACGTCCGCGGCCTTGCCACCACTCGCCCCGATCCCGTCACAGTTCCGGGCACCGGCGGTCAGACCGTCGCTTTCACCGTGCACAAGACCGAGAAGATCGAAGACCTGCAGACAGCGCTCGGCCTCAGTGTTGACGCCGAGGCCTCATTTGAGATGTTCGGTGGCTCGGAGAAGTTCGATTTCATGCAACAGGCCAAGTTCCACGACTACTCCCTCTTCTTCGCCGTCTCTATCGATGTCATGAACCAGGAAACTCACTTGATCGGCGAGGAGCTCATCCCAACCGCCGCCGGGCTCCTTGCTCAGGGACAGAACGATCGCTTCCGTCAGGAGTTCGGCGACTTTTACATGAAAGGGCTCCAGACCGGCGGCCAGTACTTCGCTGTCGTCGAGATCGTCACCCTCGACACCACGGACCAGACCAACATCTCCAACGAACTCGGCGGCGTCGGGTTCTTTGGCAGCGGCGTCGGCGATTTCCAGACGAACTTCAACAGCACCTTCCAGAAAGTCAGCTCGAACCGCACTTTAAATATCAATGCTCTGCAGATAGGCGGTGCTGGCGATGGAGCAAAACAGGGCGTCACCCCAGACGAAATGCTCAGCAAAGCCGCCGGCTTCGCTACAGACATAAAGGCCAACCCAGTTCCCTATCGCGCCGAGTTTCAGGATTTCCAGGCCCTCAACGTGCCTCTGCCCCCAAACCAGGCGCAGGTACAGGCCGCCAAGGACGTCATTGCCCAATACGCCAGCAAACGAGCAAGCCTGATTCAGGCACAGAACGACATCGACTTCATCCAGCAAAACCCTGGCCAGTTCACCCCGCCCGGCGGACAGCTCGACAACAACACCCTCAACACGCTTAGCCAGCAGATCGCCGTTGCTCTCAACCTGATCACCCAGTCAGCTTCGCGATGCATGAACGACATCACCGCGTGCCAATTTACCGCACCGGTCATGCCCGATCTGTCGAAACTGCCGCCGCGCGTTTCCTCGAACGCCACCATGATTCAGGTGCCGAACGACATCATCGGCCAGCTTTTCGATGTGGTGGCAGCCACTTCAACTTTCACATCTCAGTTGGGTCTCAAGCTCATAAAACACGATGTACCCGTATTGTTCAATTCGGGCCACGTTGGGAAGATCATGGATGCGAATCCCCAACCCGGTACCAACGTTCCTCCGGGAACCACAGTTGATTGCGGCGTCGGGGTAGCGCAGCTTCTCAGGTTCTAGCTTAATCCGACGGCACAGCTCGCAATAAAGGGAGGACGACGTCCGAGCTATCTTCATCAGCTATCGAAGGAATGATTCGCAAGGTGAGGCAGGCCACCTTTTCGACGATCTCGTGCGCGAGTTCGGCGAGCAATCAGTGTTCATGGACGTGGCCGGGATTCAGCCTGGCCGTGATTTCCGCAAGGTTATCGACGAAAGTGTTGCTACCTGCGGAGTGCTCCTGGCCATTATCGGTACAGATTGGGCCGATGCCAAAAATGACGCTGGCAATCGACGACTGGACGACCCATCCGATTTTGTACGCCTGGAGACAGCATCGGCGCTCAGGCGCGACATCCCAGTAATTCCCGTTTTGGTTCACGGGCAAAAATGCCTCAACCCGAAGCCCTGCCCGACGACCTAAAGGACCTGGTGTATCGCAATGCAGTAGAGCTGACGCACGCTCGTTGGAATGGCGACCTCCAATTCTTAATAAAAGCACTTCGCCCGTTCTTTGATTCCGATAACAAGAATGCGAGCGCCGCCGAGCGCGTTCCCGATCCCATTCCAACTCCCAATCCACCGCCGGAGGCGCAACCTCAGCCCAAGCCTAAGCTTAAATTCTGGATGTGTTGCAACTTTCAGGGCTGCTGGCGGTGGGGTCAATCGCCTCTTTCACAATCAAGGAAATGGGGCGTGTCCTCGAAGTGGCTCGGTAATCGGGAGTGGCCGGCTCCGGAAAGGAGTGGCATCCGATGATCAGCCTGAATAAAGACGCGGCATCCACGCCGGTAACGAAAACTCCCCGAAGCAAGGGCTCGGACGAGTAGTCCTGGCGTCGAGCCTGCACAGTATCGTCGATCTATCCACACTTTCGCGCGATTCGACAAATGCTGGTGTGCACCGACCCACTTAGTCATGATTTCTCTAGCTTTCCTGAGGGCCACACAATGTTTGCGGCCGGGGCCAGTATCGCTTTGACCTCGCGTACGAGTTCGGGATCCGCTGGGGATCCAAAGGCACTCAGATTTCTGCGGACTTGTTCTGTCGTTGACATACCTACGAGAGTGCTTGCAACACGGGGATGATCAAAACAAAAGCGAAGCGCCAGTTCCGTGAGGTCGATGCCATGTTCGTGGCAGAAAGCGAGGGCCGTTTTAACCGCGAGATGCAGCTCGGGAGGAGCGGGATGCCAATCAGGCCCTCCCTGCTCGGTCAGCACGCCCATGTGCAGCGGCGACGCATTGATAATTCCGATGCCCAGCCCTTCGGCAGCTGGCACCAGAACAGAATCCATGTCATCGATCAGGAGATTGTAGCGGCAGTAGCTCAGTACGCTGTCCACCGGAGCGCGTTGCGCGATTTGGGTTAGGACTTGGAGAGGATAGCCGCTAATCCCGACGTATCGAGTCTTGCCCTCATCCTGGATGCGGCGTATGGCGGGAAGGGTTTCATTGACAATTTGTTCGACGCTGCCAAACTCCACATCGTGGACTTGAAGCAAATCAAGGTAATCGGTGTGGAGTCGTTTCAGCGAGTCTTCGACGCTGGTCCGAACCCGTTTTGCCGAAAAATCAAATTCCACAACTCCGTACCGCCCGCACTTGCTGCTCAGAACAACTCTTTCCCGTTTTCCCAAAAGTGCTTGCCCCAGACGTTCTTCTGCTAAGGTCTGCCCATAGTATGGCGAGACATCGAAGAAGTTGATCCCCTCGTCGATGGCGAAATGTACGGCTCGTGCACCCTCGTCGGGATCACTCAAGCCGAACACATTACCGAGTGGTGAAGCGCCGAATCCCATTACGGAGATCGTAAGCTCCGTCTGCCCCAACCGACGGTATCCCATGTGGCTGTCCCCCTGGCGAGGAACGAGTCTAGATTCTGGCATTTACCCTCCCGAGAGTCTTTTCTGGCGTCGCCGTTCCTCTGCTTTGGCGGCGATCTGCAGAGCTATATCGAAAATCCGGCGCGCGATGTGCTGACCGCCATCTCCACCGTTTGGGACGAGACCCCGATTCTTGTCGGAAGCGAACCGGGCAAGGTGGTCGCCGAGGCAAGGCGATCCGGCAAGCCATGGTTCCTCGCTGTCATCAACGGCGGAGATGCGACGACCCTGGACATTCCCTTGCACTTTCTTGGTGCCGGCTCGTGGCAGGCGATCCAGCTGCACGACGCCAAAAGACAAGCCGGATGCATGGGACCGCCAGGACGGAAATGCAACACGCAACGACCACATCCGGCTCGAAATCGCTCCGCGTGGCGGCTTTGCCGGCTGGATTCATCAATAATTTCGAGCTCACCTGCCCTGTTCACATACTTTCTCTGGAGGCAATTCTCAGCCAAGTGGTGTGGAGACGCTCTCAGCAGCCGTTATGCCGGGCGCGGTTCTGAACAGTCGAGAGCCAGGAGCGCAGGTTATCCCGGGGTAACGCTTGGTACTTTCAAAAAATGTCCCAGGCATTCGGGACAGGACTCGTCGAGTCCAGGTCGAGCGCCTGGGAAGGGGGTAACACACTGGTTCAGAAATAGATCTTTCCACCGAACTGGAAGACACGCGGATCAGCAATAGCGTTTATTTGTCCGGCAGTGGAGTTGTAAGGGTTGGCCGAGGATCCGGTGAGGACTCCAGTATTCGCCCCGGTGAACTGGGTATGATTCCAGGCATTGAAGCTCTCCGCCCTGAACTGGAAGCCAGCCCTTTCAGTGAAGTGGAAGTCTTTGTACAAGGCGAGGGTCCAGTTGTTGCGTCCGGGGCCCAGGAGGGTATTCCTGCCTCCATCGCCCCAAGTCAGCGGAGCCGGCTGAGCGAGACCGTTCGGGCTGAACCAGTTTCTAAACGTATGGGGATAAGTGATCGGCCCCACCCGGTCCGCATGGTTGGTGGTGTCGCCGCCGAAGCCGAGATTGTCGTTGGCGGCATTGACGGTCAGCGGATTCCCGGTCTGCGCCAGTACGATTCCGGAGATTGCCCATCCTCCCAGAAGGGTCCTGGTAAACGCGCCCGAATCCTTTAAGGTTGGTAGGTTGTAATCGAAGGTGAAGACCGCGATTTGCCGGCGGTCGAAGCCTGCTGTCCCGTATTGGTAACTTGGGTCCCTGGGATTATCGAGGGGGTTAAAGAGTTGGCCGTCGACAATATCCAGGGCATGCGAGAAGGTGTACGCAGCACTAAATGTCCAGTTCTTCCACGCTGTGGCCCGGAAGGTGGCCTGCAACCCGTGGTAGCTGGCGTTTCCTTGGTTTTGGACAATGTTGATACCGGCAAAGCCCAAATAAGGCCGATCATAGTTGGCATTGTAGCCGCCGGGAGCACCACAATTGCCGCCGCAAATGTTAATACGGTTTGGATCGTCGTTCGGGACGAGGTTGATGTCGCCTGTTTGCGACAGATGAAAAGAGGTGTTCCCTACATAACCCAAAGTTGCCACCATGTTTCTCCGTACCTGTTGCTGAACCCCCAGGCTGAATTGATACAACGTGGTAATCGGGTAGATGTACGGTATGCCTGTGAAGCCTTGCGGAGTGGTGGGCGACTGTCCAGCGCTGACGCCGTTGGTCCAGGATGTCGTGGTAGTGTCCAGATAGGGATAAATTGTCGTGGCACTGTTGCTGAACGGCACGTTGGCACCCATGTTGTACTCTTCATTGCCGGCATTGCGTTCGTAGAACATCCCGAATCCACCTCGTACGACAGTTTTCCCAGTTGCAAACAGGTCGTATGCAAATCCTACGCGGGGCGCAAAAGTGAGCCAGCGGTTCTGCACGAGACCCTTGGGTATTCCGTCCCGGCCAGCAAGGCCGATTCCATTCATGTAGAAGAGGGTATCCGCCAGTTTTACCCCAGGAACCGTGGTAAATCCCGGACCGCTGGTGTTCAACGCGCCACTCGTGGGAGACGTGAACTCCGCCGCATCGGCCGGGTTGTAGAGATTCGGGTAGAAATTCGATGCCCGGTTGTTTGTGTCATACGCGTGGGGCAGGCCCTCCCAGCGGAGACCCAGATTGAGCGTGAGCTGTTTGGTGGCGCGCCAATCGTCCATGGCATAAAGATTGATCGTGTTAAAGGAGATTGAGACGAAATCCTGCAACTCCCCCTGGTTAAATTGGCTGGCATTTCCCAGCAGGAAATCCGCAAGTCCGACGCCGGGGCCGGCGTTGGCTGTGCAACTGGGAGGGGCGCATGCGGTAGCTGTCCCATTGAATTGGTAAGTTCCAGCTGTGTTTTCGAAGATCTGCTGGTTTTTGTGCGTGTGCATCCATGCAAAGCCAAACTTAAAGTTATGCGCTCCATGGAGCCAGGAGAGGTCGTCCTTCCACTGGTTGCTGCGCCATGTATTCGTCCATGGCCAATTTCCCGAATCCATATTGACACTGTATGGGCTGCTGATTTCCATTCCGGTAATCTTGCCAATTGTGTTGGCCGAAGGGAAGATCGGCGAGGTCTGGAAATCTGAAGGTGCCTTCCAGAGGCCGGTATTGGCAATTGTGATGTTGTTGCCGTTGAGGTTGTACGCAAATTCGTTTAGCAGATCAGGACGGATGTTCATCGTGGCTCGCACGACAGCAGCCCAAGAAGGAACGTCTTCGAGCGACCCAATTGTCGGATACGTATTGCTGGTCCAAGCCACTATGGGGGATGCCTGACTGACTGAGTCATAGATCAGGTGACCCATGATGGTGAACTTTTCATTGAACTGGTGATCGACCCGAGCTATTTCCTCTCGGAAGTTCGTGTCAGTATTGGCCGATGAAAAGTAATGAACCCCATCTGAAGCGTTGGGCGGCAGCATATAACCGGCCTTAAGGTATGCTGCGGCAGTTGGGCTGATTAGGCTCGCCGGAATCGTATCGCCGGGAAATTCCTGGCCGGGCACCAACCCCGCCCCAGCGTACCTTGCGAGCGCGACCGGGTCTGTGGTATTGGGCACATAAATGTGGCCCAGGCCGGTCATGTTGCCGCCAAACTGTGCTGCGGTCGGTACCTGATTGAAAATGCTGCCTCCTTGGACTTCCCTCCGCCATTCCATGTTATAGAAGAAGAACGTCCTGGGTCGGGAGGACTTGAACTCCACCGGTCCGCCGATGTTGAATCCGAACGCGTTGTAGCGGAGTTCCGGTTTTGTAGGGTTTGCTACCTGTTTCGACAAGAAGGAGTAAGCGTCCAGAGCGTCGTTGCGAATATACTCCCAGGCGGCGCCGTGGAATTGCTTCGTGCCGTTCTTGATGGCCATGGAGGTCATACCACCGGAGGAATTTCCCAGGTCAGCGGCATAGTTGCTGGTCGCGATTGTCATTTCTTGGAGCGCATCCTGGGAGGGGGAAACGAGCAGTATGCCGCCGCCACCGCGGTCATACGCTTCTCCGCCATCGATGATCCAGTTGTTAGCGTCTTGCCGCATTCCGTTGAAGTAGATGCTGCGGTTCTGGAACTGCGCTCCGGGAAGATCGAAATCCGGCATGTTGGAGGAGGCACCAGGTACCAGGATCGTGAGCTGGAGTATATTACGGCCGTTTGTTGGGAGAGTCTCAATCTGGTTGCTGGTGATCGTCTGGCTGACAACGCTCGAATCCGCTTGAACTTGAAGCACGCTGGCTTCAACGGTGACGCTTTGTCCCACGCTTCCGATTTGGAGCGCTGCGTCGACCCGCACAGTTGCATTCACGTTCAGAGTGATGTCATTTTGTTCGAATGTTTTGAAGCCGTGCACCTCGATACGTAGTTGGTAACCACCGTTGGGAAGGTCACCTGCACTGTAGTTGCCCGTGGAGTTGGTTGTTGTGCTACGGATGAATCCTGTGTCGATGTTCGTTATGGTGATCGTGGCATTCGGAATGGCGGCGCCCGTAGGATCGGTGACCGTTCCGATAATGGAAGCGCTTCCCTGGGCAAAGGCTGCGGTTGTTGGCAGAACCAGCCCAAGGATTAGCCACAGGATGAGTCGTAGCAGATCAATGCGTGGGTTAACAGTCGTTGTTTTCAATCTATCCTCCTTTAAAGGTGCTTCCTGATGAATTCAAGCCAACTTTTGCTCACCAACCCTTTTGATAAATCGATTTACTAGATTTGGGCGTTGACTTGGCATCGACATCTTCGTCCACTTCGATTGCCGGACGAATGAAACCACCCCTGCAACAGCCCTGTGAAGGGGGGTTACGGTGGGACAACACCGTGATTCACGCGAAGATTAGGCAAAAATAAAACGGTCGACGGGGTTTCCCCCCGAATCGTGGTTGTTAGGCATACGGACATTTTCCGCGGGTTTCCACGAATATCACATTGCGACGAAAGGGAGTGAAATGGCAGATGCAGGTCCGAACACCACCCAGCGCAGGTTTCCTGCGCTGGGTGTGCAGAATAAGAAGCGCGAGTCAATCACGCTCCAAGCGTGGGGCTGGAGGGTTTTATCTACTTTGCTTCGTCGATGACTTCAATAGCTCTGATCTCGGCGTAGTTGACCGTTGGCGAGAAAGAGAGCTGCAGTTTTACCTGGCCGTTAGGATGCAAGCCGTGAAATTCGCGGACCACGGGAAGGAATGCGCCGCCGGCAGCCTGAAAGACATCGAAATCCTGAAGCAGCATGACGCCATTGCTGGTGACATCGAAGACTCTGCAGCCCACCCCCTGGCAG
>JBAVYX010000510.1:0-5333 GCA_049588475.1 Silvibacterium sp.
CCACAGCCCATTACCTCGTTCCAGGCCCTCGGTGGTAGCCAGGCTCCCATCGAGGTCATTCTGCTCGTCGATGCGGTCAATAACACTTTCACGAACATCGCTTACGAGCGCCGCCAGATCGAGAATCTCCTCCATGCCAATGGAGGTCACCTGGCACACCCCACCGCACTTGCCGTCCTTACAGACGCAGGCGTTCAGATGCAGGAGGGTTTCTCGACCGACGGCAACGCTCTCAATGCCTCGCTGGATCAGTACACTGTTGGGCTCCGTGACATTCGCCGTTCCGCCGGCTTCTATGGCGCGACGGAACGCCTGCAGCTTTCTCTCCAAGCTTTGAGTGGCCTGATAGCACGCGAAACTCCTCGTCCTGGGCGCAAGGTCGTCCTTTGGATATCTCCGGGGTGGCCCCTTCTCTCCGGTCCCAACGTCCAGCTCGACTCGAAGCAACAGCAGCAGATTTTCCAGAGTGTCGTCAGTCTCTCCAATCAGCTTCGGCGGGCCCGCATCACCCTCTACAGCATCGACCCCCTTGGTGCAAGCGACTCCACGCGCGTCTTCTACTATGAGCAGTTCGTCAAGGGTGTTGCCAAGCCCAGCCAGGCCGTCCCAGGCAATCTGGGCCTACAGGTGCTTGCCGTCCAAAGCGGCGGCCTGGCTCTCACCTCCAGCAACGATATTGCCGCTCTCCTGCAGGAATGCCTCGTCGATACGGATGCGTATTACGAGCTGTCCTTCGACCCACCCCGAGCCGAGCCGAACGAATATCACCACCTGGAGATCCGTCTCGCAAAACCCGGCCTCGTGGCTCGCACCCGTCAGGGCTATTACGGGCAAAGCGGCTACTGACGCGATATCGTTGTTGTGTTTCGCCGAGGCATGTGGATACAGTCTCGGTGCGTCCGCAAAGAATTCAAAGAATGACGCAGTATCTCGATCTTGCAGACGCCTTAACAAGCGAAGACCCGGAGACAATTTGTCTCCGGGTCGGATCGCAGCAAATCGTTTCTTTACCGATTGAGCGCAAGGTAGACCTGCTGCCCTGTGCCCTTGAGGCTGGCTTCCTGGCCGCGAGCCCACTTCTCCTGCTTCGAGGCCGGAACCGCCATGTTCATATCCGCCGATGAGCAGAGAATCTCATGCAGGAAATACTGGTCGCCATACTTGGTGAAGACCAGCTTGGCGGTCTTCGATTCATTGGCGTCGTGAGTGGTCGTGGTCAGTATCGCGACATGCCTGTCGCTGTTCTGAACCTTGATTACTCCATCGGATTCGACGGAAATCGTGTAAGTCCCGGCGGGGACAAGTTTGTTAGCCACGGTGAAGTCGAACGGAACATTTGCTTTGACAGCTCGTTCTTGCGCCGATGCGATGCCGATCGTGATGAAGCTGACGAGGGTGAAGAGTGCGATTGAGGTCATCCGTTTCATGACGTTTCTCCTTTTTTGAAGACGCCCTCTTCTGAGCGCGTCGTGGACCCCTCACAGTGGAGCCCGAACTGAATTTGCTTTTGCCAGCGCCCGGAAGGTTTTGCTTCAGGTGCTTGCGGCTACGCTCGCAGATAGTGCAAGCGCCGTGCCAAAGCCGGCGGGGAAGTTCGACGATTCCCGCTTCCTGATCTCATCCTTTATTTGCAAGGGGATACGACTGTCGGAGTGATTAGCGATTCTCACGGCAATCGCCGCGCGCCGCGGTCCGTGGTATCTGAATGGATACCGGCGAGAATCGATCGGCTCCGCCACGAATGAATCGTCAGATTTGTCGACGCTGGGCCACACAGTTCGTCTAGACTTGCGCGCAGGAGGCTCCGATGAAACCGAGGCTCATGGCCATTTCGGGTTCATTGCGAGGGACCGTTCGACCGCTGATCGATGGCCAGATATCCATCGGCAGGGGGGACTCGAATCACGTTTGCGTGATGGATCCTGCAGTCTCGCGGAGACACTGCACGATCGAACAGCTGGACGAGCGCTATGAGCTAGCCGATCTGGACAGCCATAACGGTACCTTCGTAAACGGAATTCCCGTAAGACGCAAAGCCGTGAGCCACGGTGACACGATTCGTGTCGGTCACTCGGAGTTTGTCTTCCTGGTGAACGAAGGAGACGACTCCGAAAGCACTGAACTGGTCCTGAGCGATGAGCCTTCCATCTCCGAACTGGAGACCATTCGGCTGGATCAACCATCAGCGATTCCTCATTTTGGGGTGGAAGTGGGACGCATGGCGCGCGACTTGGCCGCCTTATTCCGGATCAGCGACTTCATAAATTCCATACGCGACATTGAGCTTTTGCAACGTGAACTTCTGCGCCTGATTTTCGAAGTGATACCTGCCGAAAATGGCGCCATCGTTTTGCTCGCTCATCTCGATGAGGAACCAACCTCCATCTGCAGCTGGGCCCGCCAATCCGGCGAGCAGCAATCAATCAAGATTCAACGTGACCTGGTGCACCGTGCAGTCTGGGAGCAGTCGGCCGTCTTCACTAACGCTGCTCGAGACGCGAGCGATACCCCGAATGTCCTCTGCCTGCCGCTCATAGGCGTGGAGAAAACGCTCGGTGTCATCTACCTCGCTTCGTCCGGCGATGCTTCGCCGTTTCGCGAAGATCACATTCATTTCCTCAGCCGGGTCTCCCGAATCGCAGCGGTAACGCTGGAAAACATCCTCGCCCTGGATGCATTGAGTTCCGAGAACCTGCGGCTTAAAGAGGAGCTCCACTCGACGAGCCAGCTCGTCGGTGAAAGCCGGCAGATTGGACAGGTGGAGGAGTTCATCCGGCGAGTCGCGCAAGGCGATTCAACCGTTTTAATTCGAGGAGAGAGCGGCACGGGCAAGGAGTTGATCGCTCGCGCGATCCATCACAGCAGTCCACGGACGAGTCGGCCTTTCGTTGCCATCAACTGTGCGGCCATTCCCGAGGCACTACTCGAAAGCGAACTGTTCGGACATGAGAAAGGCGCTTTTACCGGCGCAGTTGTGACGAAAAAGGGCAAGCTTGAGACGGCCGAGGACGGAACCGTTTTCTTCGATGAAATCGGCGAGTTGGCGCCATTGCTGCAAGCTAAGCTTCTAAGAGTTCTGCAGCAAAGGGAGTTCGAGCGGCTTGGGGGAACTCGCTCCCTCACATTCACCGCACGAGTCCTGGCGGCAACCAACAAGAATCTTGAACAGGCAATCAAGTCCGGAGAGTTTCGACAGGATTTGTATTACCGGCTCAACGTCGTATCGGTCACGATGCCGCCATTGCGGGAGCATCGCGACGACATACCGCTGCTCGCTCTATACTTTGCCGCGAAGTACGCTGCACAAAGTAAGCGGCCGTTCAAGGGTATTTCGCGGGAAGCACGCACGCTGCTGATGAACTATAGCTGGCCCGGGAATGTTCGCGAACTGGAGAATGCAATCGAGCACGCAATTGTGCTGGGCCTGACCGAGGAAATCCTTCCCGAAGATCTCCCCATCGCCATACTCGAAGAACAATCGGCAGCGATCGAGGGAGCGCGATACCACAATGTGCTGAACCACGCTAAGAAAGAGCTGATCCTGACTGCCCTTCGCGAAACATCCGGAAGCTATCCGGAGGCGGCGCGATTACTTGGCATTCATCCAAAGTATCTGCACCGCTTAGTCCGGAATCTAAATCTGAAGTCTGAGTTGCTCTGACTAGAGCAGGTGCTCGCTCCAGGGACATAGCGAGACGCGGGAGAATCTCCGATCACACTGTTCGGCAACAGTCTTCAGACAGTTGCCGGCCTCTTTCCCCGCGTTCGGTATACCGCAACCAGAGCCAGCAGTCCCAGCACGACGCCCAGCGCGATCAGCATTCCCACCCTGTGCTGGTGCATTATCTCGCCGACCTCATGCACAAGCTGCGGCCCGTAGCGAATCGTCAGCAGACTCACCACCGTAAATCGCAGCAAGCGGCCGAAAAAGACCGCCAGCATGAAAATCGGAATCCGCATCTCGAAGACCCCCGCGGCAAACACGAACAGCTTCCACGGAGTCGGCGGCGGCATCATCGACGGAATCAGCAGCGCCAGAAACTCCTGCCGCTCGAATTTGTCGCGCAGCTTGTCGTACCGCGCCCGGTCGATCCGCTTCATGAGAAAGAGCTCTCCACCGGCGCGCCCAACCCAGTAGGGAACGAGTCCTCCGATTGCCGACCCGATCGACGCCATCAACACATACAGATAAAAGCGCCGTGGGTCGCTCCAGGCATACCCCGCAACGATCAGATCCATGGGGACGGGAATTGAGCTCGAATCGAGCACCGCCATCGCACCCACGCCCCAGAAGCCCAGCGGCCTTAGGAAGCCAAAGAGCAAATGCCGATACTGGTTAGAAAGTTCGACCAGCCGCTTCAATCCTGTTCCCCTTCATGTGCAGTCTTGCCGGACAGCAGATCCAACGCGTGCTCGAGCAGCGGAGCCACAGCCCTAAGTGACGTCACCGCACCGGCTGGATTTCCGAGAAGATTCAGCATCAGTGCCGTGTCAATCGTTCCTCACCCCCCGGCCCAGGGCCGCAAAGGGAGTCTCCTCGCGCCCTCCTGCGCACATCACCTCAACCACCCCATCCAGCAGCCGGTGGCATACCGGGCGTGTGGCCACCGGAGTCACATCGCGCTTTGCAATGCCCGTGCCGCCAGTGGTCACCACCAGCCGGGCTTGCCTAGCGGCGGTGCACGGTGCGTCCTCGATGGCTTCGCGCTCGTCTGGTACTAAAACGAGCTCCTGTACGTCGAATCCATAGGCCTCCAGTGCCCGCGTCACTGCCGGTCCAGAGAGATCTTTCTGCTCTCCCCGGCTGCATGAATCGCTTACGGTAATTATGGCTGCCTGAATCATCCTCAACAATTGTAGGTGATCGGGACGGAGAGCTTCGGTTAACCTTTTCTCCGGCAAAACAACGCTGCGGAAAATCCGTAAAGAATGAGAGAATAAGATCATCGGCGTATGGCTGGGGGGAACGCGTTCCTGCCCGTTACCCGATGTCTACATAGCCTTAGAATGCCGATCACCGAAACTCCACCTAGTCCACCGACTACGCCGCCCGAACCGCCAAATTTTCGCCGGCCTAATCGCTACGAGGACTACGAGCTCCACGACCTGCTCAACGTCATCGATGAGCTCGAAGGCAGCCGTAACTGGGCCAGCCTGCGTGAAAAAGTGTGGATCGCGCTTATCATCCACCTGATCGTCTTCTGGTATCTCTTCTACGGCCCGAAATATATCTTCAACGTCAAGGTTGTTGACCCCTCCACCGTGCTCAAGCAGCGCGAGAAGGATATGACGTTCCTCGATCTACCGCCCGACGCCCTCAAGCAGATCAAACC
>JBAVYX010000511.1:0-78064 GCA_049588475.1 Silvibacterium sp.
GTCTTATACAGAGAAAAACTGCTGCACAACTTGAACTGGATGCAGCAATTTATCTCGGCGTATGGAGTGAAGCTTGCGCCCCATGGCAAGACCACAATGGCTCCCAGGCTGTTTGACCTCCAGTTGCAGAGAGGCGCATGGGGCATTACGCTGGCGACCACACACCAAACGCTGATTGCTTATCAGCACGGAGTGCGCCGCGTCCTGATGGCGAACCAATTGGTCGGCAAACAGAATATGGTGGCCATCGCGCGGCTGCTGAACGATCCGGATTTTGAATATTTCTGTCTGGTGGATTCCGCTCAACAGGTGGAGCAACTGGGCGCGTATTTCGGGACAACAGGACATCGCTTGCAGGTGTTAATCGAGTTAGGCGTGGAGGGAGGCCGTGCAGGTGTGCGCGATTCCGATCAATTGCAATCCACGCTCGACGCGCTGGAGCGTTGGCGTGAGCATATTGCGCTCTGCGGAGTAGAGATCTATGAAGGCGTGCTTGACGAGGAAGAAGCGATTCGCGGCTTCCTCCACAATGCTGTAAGGGTCACGCGAGAATTAATGGAGCGCGGGCGCTTCGATCGTGATCCGATTGTGCTTTCGGGGGCTGGATCTGCCTGGTACGACGCGGTGGCCGAGGTTTTTACAGAGGCTGGCCTGGGAGATTCCGTTGACGTGGTTTTACGTCCAGGATGCTATCTGACGCATGATGTTGGCGTTTATCGCGAGGCGCAAGAGAAGATTCAACAGCGTAACCCGATTGCGCAGCGCATGCGAGCAAGCCTGCTGCCGGCGCTGCAATTGTGGGCCTACGTGCAGTCGGTTCCGGAGAAAGAGAGAGCGATCGTGGCTCTCGGGAAGCGCGATGCCGCATTTGATGCCGGTTTACCGACGCCGGCACTGCATTATCGTCCCGGCAACCATATCCCGATAGCGGCTCCCGTGAATTGGACACTCACCAAAATGATGGATCAGCACGCCTACCTGCGCATCGGGGCCGGAGACGACATTTGCGTGGGCGACATGATCGGCTTCGATATTTCGCATCCGTGTTTGACCTTTGACAAATGGCGATGCCTGCCGGTGCTGGACTCTGAATATCAGGTAGTCGATGTGGTGCAGACCTTTTTCTGATTCAGCGGACGTTAAGGCGCAGAGGGCAGCATCTGGATGGTGTGCAGCCAGGTTATGACGCTTTGCGGCCAGGTGGTGACAGGGAGCGCGGTGCGGCGGAGACCATAGCCGTGTCCACCCTGCGCGTAGATATGCAGTTCAGCGGGGACCTTGGCGTTCTTCAGAGCGAGGAAGTATACGGTGGCGTTTTCGACATGCGCGGTATCGTCGTCCTCGGCCTGAACGATGAAGGATGCCGGGGTTTTGTCGGTCACGTGGATATCGGGGTTAGGCGCAAAGTTCTGTTCTGCGAGTGCGAGGTAGCCGGGATAGACGATCACGGCGAAGTTCGGACGGCAGCTGAGCTGGTCAGCGGCATCGATCGGATCGTAGAGGCGTTGATCGAAGTGGGTGCTGAGAGCAGCGGCGAGATGTGCTCCGGCGGAAAAGCCGAGAACGCCGATACGGTTTGGGTCGATGTGCCACCCGATGGCGTGGGAGCGGACGATGCCGACCGCGCGCTGCGCGTCCTGGAGAGCCGCAGAAGACTTGGGATAGGGTCCGGAATCGGGCACACGGTATTTGACTAGGACGCAAGTGAGTCCGGCAGAGTTGAGCCAGTCGCACACCTCGGTGCCTTCGAGGTCGATGGCAAGAATGCGGTAGGCGCCTCCGGGAAAGACGACAACGGCGACGCCCGTGTTTTTGCCCTTGGGCGAATAGAGCGTCAGGGTCGGCGTGGAGACGTTACCGAGACGGATGAGCGGTCTTCCGGCGATGAGGTTGTCCTTGGCAGTCGTCGTATCGACCTCCGGCGCTAAATTGGGCTGGGCGCCAGGTGCTCCTTGCGGCCAGAGAGGTATCGTGAGGTGGCCGGGTGCGGGCTGCCAGGCGGGCTTCTGAGCGAATGCGCTTACAGAGATGCCGACGACGCCGAGAACAAGTAGACGCTTGCGCATGAAGAGGGCCTTGATTTGAAGTGTGCGGCGATGATGGCAGCTGAAGAACCGTGGTGAGAGTTGAGTCCGGATCAAAAGATGAGCTTCAGTGAAAATTGAATCTGCCGGGAGTTACCCGCGGTCTTGCTGATTTCTCCAAATCCGGCACCTTTGATTGTGTTCGCCGGCAGCCCCATCGTCACGATATTAAATAGATTGAAGAACTCAGCCCGGAATTGCAGATTGAACAGCTCGATGCCGCTGTTGCGTTTGCCGAAGGGCGTGGTCTTGATGAACGCGAAGTCATAATTGTAGAAGGCAGGTCCGCGAAAGGTATTCCGACCCAGCGTGCCAAAGAGTCCGCTGTTCGGTCCGGTGCCGCCGGGAATATTGATGGGGATAGAGAAGTAGGAGGCGTTGTCCTCGCCCAATCCGAAGTAGTCCTCCCGTTTTTTTCGAGCCGTTGACAGATGCGGCGTACCAATCTGATCTGGACGGTCTACTCCGTTCGACCCGGCGCCTGTCTGCTGAACTCCCGAATACACAGTGAAGGGCGATCCGCTGGTGATTGTCGAGATAACCAGCATTTCCCATCCAGCGGTGATCTTGGGGGTGACTCCCTCAAGGAAGGAAACGTTGTTGAAAGGCAGTTCCTGGGCCACGCTCAACGTGAAGGCATGCGCCACATCGAAGGTTGACGGCCCTTTTTCCGCGTGAGTATCGAATGGATTCTGCGGAAAGCCCTGCGATACGGCGCCTGTTGCTCCTGTACCCCCAATCACCTGGCTGGTGTCGTCAATCGACTTGGCCCATGTGTAACTCGCCTGAATGCCTGGCCCGCCGCGCGCTACAGTTCCAGACAGCGAGGTCTGCAGCGCATGATAGGTCGAGTGGGAGGTAGCGGTGATGATATTCTCAACTCCGAATCCGCCAATTACCGCTCCAGAGCTATCGAACTGCGTATACGGCGCAAACTCGGGACTGGCTCCTGGATAGGCATTGGGAAAACTTGTGCGGGGCAATCTAGCGCCAGCTGTGCCAACATAGTTCGCATCCGCAACCAGATTGCCAAAGCGCCGCTCCAGGCCGGCCGTCCAGACATACAAGGAACCATTGCCGAATGACCGGTCAATCCCGCTCAGGTTCAACGGGCTTACCACGCGGCTTGGCGTGAGAGCCGCCACGTCCTTTTCATAGCGATCCACATCCATCACCGTATTCGGCGGAACGTCCTTGGTATTGTGGGCCGGGAAAATCTCCACTCCCGACGGCGTGTAAACATTGGGCAGCTGCGCCGGCGTGATCTGGAACCCATAGTGGATCGGTGCGCCCTTGGCCGCAACCAACCGGGGATAGACAGCGAACGGCGTCGACCCCGTAAGAAAATTGTCCTGCCAGATATTTGGCGGAATCACCGTTATCCCGCCACCCGCATGGACCTGTAGCTGGTTGGCTGCACGCCAGGTCAATTGGGCGCGCGGCATCCAGCCATTCAGATTTGTCTTGTAACCGGGCTGCGGATTGATGACAAACTCCTGCGTACTACCTGAGTTGAGGAAACCGGAGGTTCGCTTTGCCCGCTCCGTAATCGGGGTGTAAATCTCCCAGCGAAGGCCATAGTCCAGGACGAATCGGTCAGACATTTTCCAGGTGTCCTGGATGTAGACGCCTCCCATATTGCGATTGATCGCCGCCGGTCCGATGTGCGCGCCATTCGAAAAATATGGCGGAGCCACGGCTACCGTATACACAAACGGACTGCCAGAGAGGAAGCCGGTGAGGGTGTCGGGCAAGGGATCGCCTGCATGTACATCATGAGTGCCGCTCTGCGAGGGAATATCGACTGTGGCATAGGCCGTGCCCCCGCCAAAGTCGTATTCGCCATTCGGGCTAGTGCCGAAGTAAGTCGTATCGCGGTTGAGGCGGACCTCTCCGCCGGCGTGGATCAAATGATGTGCCATGGTCCACGAGAAGCTCTGCTGAGCCTGGAAGAGGTTTCCGAATGCGCTCATCACCGAGCCCCCCGCCGAGTTGAAGGCTTCAAACAATCCATCGTTGAACTTCACCGCTGGGTCGGTGTGGTTCGGTGTGGGGAAGGAAGGCGTGCTTCGCGTGATACTGATCGATGACGAGAACATGAATCGCGGTGACACAGTGCGCGTAAATGTGGCCACCACATTTCGCTGTCGATCGATGTACTGAATACCGAAAGAAGGATCAATGACAGTCTGGTCCGGATTCGTCGTTGGCCCGGTGAGGTTGTTGAAGTTGAACCTGGCAAACAACTGGTTTTTGTCAGAAAGCTTATGGTCGAGCCGGATGGAAAACTGATCCGCATTCGTAGTTACCTTCGACGAGGTCGCGTACGTATGCACTCCAAATGAGCCCGTGGGGAGATTCGGCAGCGGGTATCGCTTCAAAATGGCGGCTATGCTCGGATCGACAGGCACGATCAGCGTGTCACCGGGATATGCCGTGGTGTCCAATCCCGCACGCTCCGGGATTGTAGGCAGCGGCATCACCTGCGTTGTACCTAACACCTGGCGAAAACCCTGATACTGGCCAAAGTAGAACGTCTTGCCTCGCCCGTCATACAGGTGTGGAAGGACCACCGGCCCGCCGTTCGTAAATCCAAACTCGTTGCGCCGAAACGGAGGAATGCGCCCGGGAGTCTCCGGTGTCGCGTGATCGAAGTAGTTCCGCGCGTCAAACGCGGAATTGCGTACAAACTCAAAGATTGATCCGTGAAAGCCGCTGCTTCCCGAGCGCGTGATGATGTTGGTGAACCCCGCTGAGCCCTGCCCGATCTCGGCAGGCATCCAGCCAGAAGTCGATTGAATCTCCTGCACCGCGTCCACATTAAAATTGGAAAAAGTCGAGCCACCCATCTCCGGATCGCTGATATCGGCCCCATCCATGGCGAACACCGCCTCTACGCCGCGTTGCCCGTTGATGGCGAACTGCTGCGTGAAGTTGGTCGCGCCGTTTGCGTCGGTCATAGTGCCAGCGGCTAGCAGCAAGAGCTGGCTGAAATCACGCTTGTTTAATGGGATCTCGCTTACCGCCTTACTCGACAGTTGCTCACCGCCCGTGTTGGCGCGCTGATTCTCCGAAAACTCCTTCAGGACAAGGCCCTGCTCGGAGATTGTCAGCACCACAGCGCCCGCGGCCGGGTCTATTGCGATCAACCCTGCAGCTTTGACCGATCGCCCGTTTGCATCGACCGAAAGGCTATACAACCCGGCCGCTAGGCCTTTGAACTCGAACTTTCCCTCACCGTCCGTCTTGGCCGCGATTGCCCCGCTCTTTCCGGCCAGATGCACATCGGCGTCTGGTACAGGCGCACCCGCGGGGCTTTGCACAACTCCCTGCCACGCCGCACCACTCTCCTGGGCTGCCGTCACCGCAGCCGCGAGAAAAAACGTGAGAACCGTGAGGAGAACCAGGGTGGCGGAAACCGGCCCAATCGACGGTGTGATCTTCGATTCACGTCTCATCCTGAGGCCCAAGTACATCAGTCCTTCCATCGGGGAGTATGCAAGGTGCGAGCCTATCATTCAGGAAATAGCCTAGTCAAACGTTTTAGCTAACATGCAGGATCCCTCCCGGCTCGGCCAACGCAACCTCATCCGCCGGAGTGAATGGCGTCCAAGTACAGCAGGTGAAAATGATGCACGCCCTGCTCCTGCTTCACGCTGTAACGCCCCGTGTCATACGACTGCGACTTCAGGTTGCGATGCACCACTTCGCAGATGTGTCCATCTTCTAACTGAATCTCATTGCTGAAGCGCATCGTTTCTTCGATTGCCGTACCTTGATCCGGCGGGAAATACCATTCGAAGATCGCCATACAGGTTTCGGGTCCGGTAGGCAGAACTATGTTGAGCGAGACATTATCCGGATAGCAGTTGAGCATCCAGTTTGGAAAAATCCAGAAATACTCGGCGCTCAGATCGCCATCCGACTGTTTATATCTCCGATCCACGCTCGACTCATTCTCCGGCCCGCGAATCGGACTGCATTGCAGCGAGTGGTTCTCGAACAGGGTCGTCACATAGCTGTTGTAGTCGAGTTCGCGATTTAACGACGGATGCACACTCGGCAGATGATATCCCTCAAGATAATTGTCGATGTATATCTTCCAGTTGCACTGCATGTGGTACTCGCGGCGTCCGCAGAGGCGCATCTTGCCGAGGTTGTATTTCGCCGCCTGCAACGGTAACTCACACAAGGCGTCCATCAATGGTTCCACATTCGGAGGTTCTGCATTCGGATCGAGGTTGGCGAAAACCTGGCCTTCCCACTCGCCCACATGGATCGGACGCAGCCTGAGATCTTCAGCACAGAAGTTCTTGACGCCGTCCATCTCGGGCGCATTCAGGAGCCGTCCATCGAGCCCATAAGTCCAGCCGTGGTAGCCGCACCGAAATACTTTGCGAGAACCGCTGCCCTCGGCCGGAGGTCCGGCGCGGTGGCGGCAGACGTTGTAAAAGCCACGCAGCGTTCCGTCGGCGCCGCGCAGGATCAACAGAGGCTCACCCAGCAGATCCGCGGTGAAGTAGTCGCCGGCGCTCCTGACCTGTTCGGATCGGCCAACGATCTGCCACATGCGCCAGAATATGCTCCGCTTCTCCTTTTCGAGAACCTGAGGCGCGACGTAATAATGCGACGGCAAAGTGCTTGCGTTCTCTATCGCTAGATCGACAGTTTCTCCGGAGTTTGTGTTGAGGCTATGCCCCACGTTCGCGCCTTTCGACAACGAAATGGATTATATCCAAGGCCAATAGCCGGCATCGGCGGTAGAAGACGTGCGCTTATCCGTGGTATGACGCGATGGACTGGGCTTGTTCGATGCAGGTGGAACGATTCGTTCATGACTATTTTTGATATCGGGTGATGTCGCCTGCGCGGTCTGTACCCCGGAGGAACAGGAGACCAACTGTCCCGGTTTCGTTGCTGCTCGTCACTTTTGGCATGAACCTTACGAAAGGGAAAGACGATATTTCTTCGACTGCGCGCAGCGCAGAGCGCGACATCATTTCTGCATCGGATGATGTAATGACATTCTAAATCAACTAGTTAACTATGAAATACAGCTCCAATGTAACCGGGCAGCGCCCGCGCAGGTAATGACAAGAAGTCATTGGAAGCTCAACAAAAGCATGACATTAGGAAGTGCAATTTATTGTAAAGTTATTCATCCAGATATTAGCGCGGCCGTCATTCGAAGGCCAGAGGGTTCCTCGGCCAAGAGCATTTTTCCTGCTTTTGCCAACACTGTCGCATACATTCCGGAGGTCATAATGAAACAGTTTCGACGGTTGTTTTTTGTCCTCGTGCTGCTGACGATGAGCGCGGTGGGCTTGTGGGCACAGTCTACGGCGACTTTGTCAGGTGTTGTTACCGACCCAAGCGGTGCGGTTGTGGCCGGGGCTCACATTACAGTACGTTCGCTTGCGACCGGCGTCGAACGTGAAATCGTGACGGATAACGCCGGTCTCTACGCCTTTCCCTCCCTGCAGCCCGGTGATTATCAGCTGCAGGCCACGTCGGGAGGCTTTGCCCAATTCATCATGAAAAAGGTGACGCTCGCCGTCGATCAACGGGCAACGGTCAATATCGGCCTCACTCCCGCTTCCAGCTCACAAACGATAGAGGTGGAAGGCACGACCCTGCAAATAGAAACGCAGACCATGACGGTCGGCCAGGTGATTGATCGCACCACCGTGCAGGAGCTTCCATTGAACGGTCGTCACTTCCTCGATCTGACGGTACTCACCGCCGGAGGCGTGACAGCTCCCACTGCTGGAAACCTGACCACCCCTAGCCGCGGCCTGGGCGCAAACTCCTTCATTACCGCGGGCAATCGCGAAGACTCCGTCAACTTCCAGATCAACGGCGTCAACCTGAATGACATGGTTCAGAACCAGATCACTTTCCAACCCTCCATTGACACCACCTCGGAGTTAAAAATTAATAACTCAACCTTCAGCGCGGAGTACGGTAGGAGCTCAGGTTCGATCGTGAATGTAAGCACCCGGTCGGGCACCAACGCCTTCCATGGCGAAGTGTTTGACTACTTCCGCAACGAGGCACTGGATGCACGCAATTACTTTAACCGAGCCAGCCTTCCCGGTGTTGCCGGGGAGAAGGCGCCACTTAAACGCAACAATTTTGGCGGAGCTCTTGGCGGACCGATATGGAAGGACCGCACTTTCTTTTTTTTCAGCTATGAAGGACTCCGCCAGGCCCAGGGCGTCTTGCTGAATAGCGCTGTATTTTCACCAATCGTGCGCGCCTTAATTGCTTCAATCGGTTCGCCCTCAGCGCAGTCGCTGATAACGTTGGTTCCGGTAGGGAATGATGCCACCCAGACACACTACACAGCTTTCACCCCGGGCCCCGTCGACATCAATCAATACACGCTCGACGTCTCCCAGGTCATCACCAAGTCAGACCAATTGCACGGTTTTTATGCCTTTCAATCAGACGCGCGCACGGAGCCTAACCTGCAGGGCAATACGATTCCCGGTTTCGGCGATCATCGTCCCGCCCATCGTCAAATCTTTACACTGAATTACACGCACATATTCACCCCGTCCATTGTCAACGAGGCCCGCCTCGGGCTGAACCGCATCTCTATCGTTTTTAGCCCCAACGCACTGCTTAATCCGGCCAGCTATGACATTGGGATAGGTGTCAATGCACCAGTTGGCATCCCGCAAATCACAGTTACGGACCTGGGTCTCAACTTCGGCGGACCGTCCGGATTCCCCCAAGGCCGAAACGATACTTTTGGCGTCTTTTCTGACGCCGCAACCTGGGTAACGGGGAAGCACAGTATCAAGTTCGGCGGGGAGTACCGTCGTTTCATCAACGACAACTTTACAGCCGATACCGGCGCCCTTACTTATTCCACGACAGCGCAGTTTGTTGAGGGTGTTGCGACGGGATTCACCTACCAGCCCACCACTGTATCAAGCCGTCTCTTTGTAAATGCGATCGGACTCTTTGCGCAGGATAATTTCAAAGTCAAACCTAACCTTGTCCTGGAATACGGCCTGCGGTTCGAGTGGAATGGCACACCGACTGAAGGGGAAAACCGCCTGGTGATCTTCAATCCGAATAACCCATCCCTGATTCGAACTGGTACCAATGGTGTCGGGTCAGTTTACAACCAGAACTACAATGTTGAGCCGCGCTTGGGCTTTGCATGGGACGTCTTCGCTACCGGCAAAACAGTTGTGCGCGGGGGCTATGGCTTCATGGCTGACCAGCCTGCGACGAACGCGGTGACCCCTCTGGCATCGAATCCACCCTTCAATACGTCCGTTTCGTATAACAATGCGAAGGCTCCCATTCCAGTCGCCACCCTCTTGTCCTCCGCTGCGGCCGCTGGCATCGCAATCAACTCAGTCAATCCCGACTTTCGCAATGCTTACACGCAGACCTTCAACCTGAACGTCCAGCAACAACTGCCCGCCGGTATCGTAGGCTCGATCGGTTACTACGGTTCTGTCGGCAGGCACCTGCGTGCGCGTACCAACCAGAACCAGCCAATTGATGGAGGAGCACGTCCTTTCCCCGCGCTTTCAGGGACCAGCCCTATCAAACCGGGGGCGGCCACGAACGTAAATTTTGCTGAAGCGAATAGCGTCGGAATGTCGAACTACAATGCCCTGTGGATCACGGCCACCAAGAATGGTGGCCACGGCCTCGAGTTCAATCTGAATTACAACTATTCGAAGTCGCTCGATACGAATTCGTTGGGTTCACAGGGTGGCTATACATTTCAGGACAGCACTAACCCTGCCAATAACTATGGAGCGTCTGACTTCGATACACGGAATCGTTTCGCTGGAAACGTGATCTATGCGTTGCCCTTCAAAGGGAACCGCTTCGTCGAGGGCTACCAGTTATCGACCATCGTTCAGTATCAGACAGGCAATCCGGTGAATCTCACAAATACATCGACCTTTACCGGCCTTTCCGGATTGATTCGCCCGAATCTTGTTGGTCCAATCCTAACGAAAAAGATCCAGGCTCCCGGCGCGACGAATGTGAACTTCATTCAATCCACTGTGTGCCCCGGCGGCATAATTGTATCGGGTTGCAGCTTCCAGAACACCTCCAACAGCCTTGGCGACATGGCTCGCAATGTCATTTACGGGCCTGGCTACGCTGATGTCGATCTATCTGGACAAAAAGACACGAAAATTACCGAACGCATCAACCTCAGACTACGCGTGGATGCCTTCGACATCTTCAACCACCCGAACTTTGGCCAGCCGTCTGGCAGCACTACATCGGCGGTCTTCGGTCAAATCTCTTCGACTCGCTTTGCGACGAGCGATGGCGGCTCTTCACGTCAGCTTCAGATCAGCGCCAAAGTCTCTTTCTAGAGATCACACTCCCATTCCGGGTGCGCTTCTCCTAAGTTTTGGTGAGCGCACCCTTTATTTTTTGGGTCTTCAAGCGTCGAGCTCAAAGAAAAGCGAATCGGCTGATTGCAATCTCGCAACAGGGATACAATGGGAGCCGTTCTGGCCGGTCTCCCGGCGACAGGACACCAATGTTGTCGTCGGGCCACTTTTACCTGGGAGATTCCCATGAAAGCCGTGCTAATACCGTTTGTTTTAACCACGGCTCTATCCGCGTGCACGCCGTTGAACGGAATGGTCGCGTCATCAGGGCCAGTGCCAACACAGGCTGCGGATATGCACACGAGCCAGAATTCGCTCGACTGGGCGGGGACTTATGAGGGGGTTTTACCGTGTGCAGACTGTCCCGGAATCAAGACCAGGCTGACGCTCAACAAAGACGGCACATTCGAACGGATGACCCAGTATCTGGACCGGAAGGTTGCCGCGGAGACCGTGAGCGGGTCATTTAGATGGCAGGCGAATGGTAACGCCATTACTCTTGATGAGCATGGCAAGGGACAACAGTTTCGAGTCGGTGAGGGCCGGCTGATTTTGCAATACCCTGGCGGCGGATCCGGATCTCCGGGACCCAACATGGTGTTGACGCTCGTTCCGCAGACGGCTACGGAAAAAAGCCTGACGCAGGCACTTGAAGATCATAACTGGACTCTCGAGTCCGCAACCGATGGCAACAGTCGGCCCATCGCTTCGCTCGCGTCCAATAAAGACCGCCCGATTGAGTTGAGCTTCAGTGGGAACAGATTCAGCATCCAGGCCCCCTGCAATAGAATGATGGGTGGCTATCACGTCAATGATGCGAATCAGCTGACGGTAAGTGCCGCAGCTTCCACGATGATGGCCTGCTCTCCAGCGTTGATGCATGGCGATGCTGTCCTGTCGAGTATCCTGAGTGAGCTCATGAAGGTAGAGTTTGTCGATGGGCCATCTCCGCAGCTGCGCCTGATATCCGCTTCCAAGGAGACCCTGACATTTACCGGACACCCTACGCCGGAATCCCTTTACGGACCCGGGACCCGCATGTTCCTGGAGGTTGCGGCCCAACCGGTGGCGTGCGAACATCCGCCAGCGCCCAGTACAAACTGTCTTCAGGTCCGCGAAATACATTTTGACGAACAAGGCCTGCGATCGGGCCCGCCGGGAGAATGGCAACCTCTTCACGAAAATATTGAAGGCTTCACCCACACCGCAGGCACACGCAATATAGTCCGGGTGAAACGCTTCGACCGCGGCCAGGTGTCTGCCGGCGAGTCCCCGACCTTGTATGTGCTGGATCTAGTGGTCGAGTCGGAAACGGTGACGCCGTAGGTCGAAGCCTTATCACAAGCGACAGGGTGGGGAGGGCGAATTGATCTCAAGAAAAACCGCGATGTGGCTTCTGCTTGTGATCACAGCGGTTGTGATTGTGGTTGACCTGTTGTTGCCGCGAATTCCGCAGCCGCAGTCCTACCACAATTTCGCTAACCAACGCAGTTTTCTGGGCATCCCCAACTTTAGTGATGCTGTAGTTTCCAACATACCTTTTGCAATATTTGGAGCATGGGGTCTGGTATTTTTGCTGCGATTGAAGCCTGAACAGATGTCAGAACATTTTCTCGACCGGCGAGAACGCTGGCCATACCTGGTTGTTTTTGCTGGAGTGCTGCTTACGGCATTCGGTTCCGCGTACTATCACCTGGATCCAAACAACCAACGGCTCCTCTGGGACAGACTGCCCATGACGATAGCATTCATGGCAGTCGTGGCAGCCATGATCACGGAGCGCATCAGTGTGCGCGCCGGCCTCTGGCTGTTGCCGGTACTTGTGTTGATAGGCATGGGCAGTGCGTTGCAGTGGTACATGAGCGAACTGCAGGGCGCCGGGGATCTGCGTTTCTATGGCGCGGTGCAAGCGTATGCGGTTCTATTTCTTTTGATCGTGCTTCTCTTCCCGCCGCGCTATACACGGGGATCAGACCTGTTGATCGCGGCGGGTTTCTATGTTCTCGCAAAGGTCCTGGAGATACTTGATCACCAGATTTTCAGCCTGGGACAGATCGTAAGCGGCCACAGCCTAAAGCATGTGTCCGCCGCGCTTTCCGGGTACTGGATTTTACGAATGCTGCAGAGGCGAAGACCACTCCGTGGGCTATCCTCTGCTGCCGCTTCTTCCCTTTAGATGAGCCAAAGCCTGGACGCAAAGAGCGAGCACATTTACGCTCGCCCTGCTGACTGGCAGACAGTTTCATTTTGAGATGCCGGGGACGAATCACTCGATCTTCCGCATTCATCTCAATGAAAGAAAACGATACACTGTCTTCACAACAAATTGCTCGCGCTGGTGGTTCGGGTCCGGTGAAGGCGCTGGCGAGACAGGCTTATACAAAGACATGCGGCAGAAGATTGGCATTCTCGGCGCGACTGGAATGGTCGGCCAGCGATTCATTCAGCTCCTCGAGCATCACCCGTGGTTTGAAGTGGCGTGGCTCGCGGCAAGCGACAAGTCGAGCGGAAAGCGATACGGCGATGTTGTGAAGTGGAAGCTGGACACGGCCCTCCCTGATCGGATCGCGACGATGCCGGTGTCGCCGGCCACGCCGAATGACGCGCCGAAGGCGATTTTCGCGGCACTTGACGCCGATATAGCTCGGGAACTGGAGCCCGCATTTGCGGCGGCCGGCTGCGCAGTCATCTCGAACTCGAGCGCCTTTCGCATGCACCAGGACGTACCGCTGGTGATTCCCGAGGTGAATGCGGATCATCTGCCGATTCTCGAAAACCAGTCCTGGCGTAAGGAGTCTGGCGGTTACATTGTGACCAATCCCAATTGCTCGGCGATTGGGCTTGTGTTGGTACTGAAGCCGCTGGTGGAGCGGTTCGGCATTGACTCGATTTTTGTGAGCACCATGCAGGCGGTGAGCGGGGCCGGCTATCCGGGCGTGCCATCGATGGACATTCTGGGCAACGTGGTTCCCTACGTTAAGAATGAAGAAGAGAAGATGGAGGCCGAGACGCTGCGCCTGCTGGGCGTGCGCGACGGTAAGGTTGTTCTTCCTCTTGCCGCGAAGATGACTGCGCATTGCAACCGGGTCGCAGTCGAAGACGGTCATACAGAAAGCGTGAGCGTGAAGCTGTCACGCAAGGCCACGCGCGAAGAGATTCTGGACGCGTGGCGCGAGTTTACCCCGCTCGTGGGCCGCGACTTGCCGACAGCTCCCGCGCAGCCGGTTGAGTTTACAGCTATCGAGGATCGTCCCCAACCGCGGCTGGACAAGATGCGCGGCGGAGGCATGGCGGCCACGGTAGGCAGGCTGCGTCCATGTGGACTGCTGGACTGGAAGTTCACGGTGCTCTCCCACAATACGATCCGCGGCGCGGCGGGTGCGGCGCTGTTGAATGCCGAGCTGCTTGTGTCGTTGGGAAAGCTTGGGGCGGGAAAACTTGAAGCAGGAAAACTCGATTCGGTTGCGGTACCTGCATGAGCAAGCTCGTGGTGATGAAGTTCGGCGGCACCTCCGTCGAGGACGCGCCAGCCATCCATCGTACCGCAGGGATCGTTCGCGGCAAGCTCGCGAAGGGATTCACACCCATCGTCGTCGTCAGTGCGATGGCTAAGGTCACCGATCAACTCCTGGCGGCATCGAATGCCGCGGGCCGAGGCGACCGCGCTGGCGCGCTGGCCATCACAGCGCGACTGCGGAACCGGCATCTTGAAACAGCTGGAGCCCTGGTTTCCCAACAGACGATTTGTGAACTGAACGAGTGGATCGATCTGGAATTCGATGCACTGGATGAGGTGTTGCGTGGGCTGGCTGCCGTCGGCGAACTGACGCCGCGCATCGGCGACATGGTCGTTTCTGCTGGCGAACGCCTCTCCAGCCGCATGATCGCCGAAGCATTCTCGTGCCGGGAACTGGATGCCGTTTACGTGGATGCGCGGCAGTGTATCGTGACCGATGCGCAGCATGGCAAGGCAATTCCTCAGGATGCTCTGATCGAACAGCGGCTGACGCAGCACGTTCTACCGCATGCTCACGCAGGCAGGATTTGCGTGATGGGCGGCTTTATCGGCGCGACGGAAAAGGGTGTAACGACGACGCTGGGGCGCGGCGGCTCGGACTTTACAGCGGCCCTGGTGGGTGGCGCCCTGGACGCCGGTTCCATCGAAATATGGACGGACGTGAACGGCATCATGACAACCGATCCACGGATCTGTCCCAATGCCTTGCGGGTAAAGACCATCAGCTTCGAGGAGGCAGCTGAGCTAGCCTACTTTGGTGCGAAGGTGCTGCATCCGGCGACTATTCTGCCGGCGGTGAAGAAGAACATTCCGGTCCTGGTGCTGAATTCGCGCAATCCGGAGAACGAGGGCACGCGGATTATCTCGCTCGCGCCGCACTGCCGGAGCCCGTTCAAGTCGATTGCGGTGAAGCGTCGGCTGACGATTATCGACGTGGTCGCAAGCCGCATGCTGATGTCGCACGGCTACTTGAAGGCGATTTTCGATGTCTTTGACAAACACAAGTGTCCGGTGGATATGGTTTCGACCTCCGAAGTGTCGGTTTCCCTGACTGTCGACTCCCATGACCAGCTGCCCGAGATTGCCGCCGACCTCAGTCAATTGGCAGATGTGAAATATGAAGGCCGCAAGGCCCTGGTTTGCATGGTCGGCGAGAATATCCGCGGACAAAACGGTATCGCCGCGCGGGTCTTCCAGGCGATCCGGCACGTGAATGTGCGCATGATTTCGCAGGGCGCATCGGAAATCAACATGAGTTTCATGATTGAAGAGGATGATGCTGACGAAGCGATCCGGTCGCTGCACGACGAGTTCTTTGGCGATCCCGACCCGGAGATCTTCGACGTGGAAGCATTGAAAGAAAGCCTGAGGTAGATGGGATGCTGTTCCTGGTTCTGGGGCGCGGCAAGACCGGCAGCCTGGTGGCAGAAGTTGCGCATGAACGCGGACATGGAGTGCGCGTGCTGGGCGAAGAAGAGAATCGCAATGCCTCGGCACTGACGGCTCCGTTTCTGGCAAGCTTTGATGCGGTGATCGACTTCACGACACCTCAAGCAGTCATCCCAAACCTGCGCGCGTGCCTGGCGAATGGTGCGCACGTCGTGGTTGGCACGACAGGGTGGTATGAGCGTCTTGAAGATATGCGCACTTTGGCGATCCGCAAGAATGCCGGATTTCTGTTCGGGACGAATTTCTCGATTGGCGTTCAGACGTTGCTGCGCATGGCGCGGGAACTGGCGCTAGCTGCGCCGCATTATCGTTTCAGCATTGCGGAAACACACCATTCAGGCAAGAAAGACGCGCCTTCCGGCACGGCGTTGTCGATCAAGCAGGTCCTCGAAGCTGCAAACCCGACCCTTAAGATTGAAATCTCTTTCAAGCGCGAGGGCGATGCTTCGGGCATCCATCTCATCGAAGCGCGCTCAGACTATGACGTGATTGAATTGAAGCACGAGGCTTTCTCGCGCCGTGGATTTGCCGAGGGTGGGGTGCGAGCCGCCGAATGGATCACCGGCAAGACCGGGGTATGGGAGTTCAGCGAGATCGCGAGTGAACTTAATTAGGGCCCGTGTGCTGTGTGACGGTGTGGTAATAGCGATGGCGGCCCCTGCAAATTTCCTTGAATCAAGCAAGTACTCCTCCTCTGGATTACGTGGCGCGCATGCCTACCTCCTTCCAAGCCTCTTAAGCCTAAGCAGCGGTCTTCCGCCTCGTTCGCGGGTACTCGACGTCGGCTGCGGCAACGGTTCAGTTGCCCTCGAGTTCGCCGAGCGCGGCCAGTCGGTGGTGGGAATCGACCTTGATGAAGCGGGCATTCGGATCGCGAGACAAAGCTGTCCGGCAGGCAGATTTGAAGTTCTGGCTGCGGACAAAGACATCCTCGAAAACTTAGGCGAGGAGCCTTTTGATCTGGTTTACAGTGCCGAAGTCATCGAGCATCTGTACGATCCCAGGAGTTTCATGGCTGGGTGCTACGTGGCGACGAAACCTCAAGGCAGATTCATTTGTACAACCCCTTACCACGGCTTCTGGAAGAATCTCGCGATATCTCTTGCGGGCGGATGGGACAAACACGCCGATCCTCTGTTTGACGGTGGCCACATAAAGCTCTTCAGCCGAAGGACTCTATCGGCTTTGATGATCGAGGCGGGTTTCGAGGAGTTACAATTTCGGGGCGCTGGACGCTATCCGTATTTATGGAAGAGCATGGTCATCGCCTGCACGAAGCCTCGCCGATAAACACTGTATTCGAAAGTGAGTGCCGTAGCTGGCTTTGTTAAGCATTCAACTTAATGTGAGTTGAGTAAGTCAAGAAGCAGATCAAGGCCCGGTTGATCGTTCAGAGGTTTCTAATTCCCTGGTTTTCAGCACGATCATATATTCGTAAATTGACTGTAGCGCAGCGTATGTTAAACCCGCGTTGCCATCCTGAAAGCCTCTTTTACCGAGATATAAGATGAGGAACTTTAACAGGGGTCGCGCAGGTAGACGGTAGAAGAGTTCTTTTTGCTGAAAACGACGTTCGTGAAAGTCCTTGGCCGTAAAGGCCCGTAGAGGGCTGAAGTCTCGATTATTCTTCCGGTTCTCGAAAATCTGTTCCGCCTCAAATGTGCTGTAGGAGTTGTGCCGAGATAGCCACGCGCTGACACCTTTGCTGAATGGGAAATGATCGAGAAAGCCCGATATTTGGCCGACAGGACCCTGAGGCAAAGAAACTGGATTGACGAGCCGCTCGTAGTGCATCTTTTCTGGGCGGAAGAGGCGCAAATAAAACGGCGAAGTCTGGACGTGCTTGAGCCAGCGCCCAAGGAAAAAATCTCTTCTCTGCACGCGAAATGCTACGCAATCTCCAGGATTAGCCGCAGCTGCACAGACCGTTCTGACAAGCTCTGGCGTTACGCGCTCATCGGCATCGAGATAAAAGACCCACGGATGCTTAAAGGGAATATTTGCCAGTCCCCAGTTCTGGTGAGCAGCCCAGTTGTCGAAGGGATGTTGGGTAACAGTTGCTCCTGCCTGATGAGCAATTCCAACGGTGCGGTCGGTACTGACTGAATCAAAAACGTGGATGTCGTCGCACCAGGAAACACTCGCTAGGCACCCGGGCAGATCCTTCTCTTCATTCTTAGTCAGGATCAATACCGAGACCATACACGCATTCTAAACGCGCTGCGGTCAGTTATTCCGCTGTAACCTCTTGCCGTTTTTTACACGGGTCTCGCCGGTATAGACTCGAACGTGATGGACGTAACGACAGGTTGTGGAACGGCTTTGGTGACTCCTTTCCGGCAGGATGGGAGTCTGGATGAACAGGCGCTCTATGCGCTGGCGCAGTGGCAGATCGAGAGCGGAATTGACTGGCTGGTGGCCTGCGGAACGACGGCGGAAACGCCGACCCTGACCGACAATGAGTGGCTGCAGGTTCTGCGGATCGTGACCGAAGCTGCGGCTGGGCGGCTTCCGGTGTGGGCAGGCTGCACGCACAACGCGACCCGGCAGGCCGTCGAGCGCGCGAAGCTTGCCGCGCGTGTGCCAGGGGTGACGGCAATCCTTTCTGCCAGCCCCTACTACAACAAGCCAACCCAGGAAGGCCAGTTTGAGCACTTCAAGGCAGTAGCCCGGTCGGTGGACCTTCCCGTGGTGCTCTATAACATCCCTGCGCGCACTGGCGTCAATCTGGAACCGGCGACGGTATTGCGGCTGGCGGAGTCGGCGGAGAACATTTGCGGCATTAAGGAATCGAGCAGCAATCTGGCGCAGATTACCGAGCTGATCACCCAGGCTCCGCGCGATTTCGGGGTGTACGCGGGCGATGACAACATGGCGCTGGGAGTGCTCGGAGTGGGCGGAGCGGGGCTGGTCTCTGTCGCGTCGAATGAGATTCCCGGCGAGATGGCACAGATGGTGCATGCGGCGCTCGAGAACGAATGGTCTACGGCGCGGAGACTGAACCGCAAATACTATCGGCTGATGCTGGCCAACTTCTGGGAAACGAGCCCCGGCCCAGTAAAGACTGTGCTGGCCATGATGGGCAAGATCGGCGAGAACTACCGGTTGCCGATGCTTCCCGTTTCTTCGGGCACACGCGTGCGGCTTGAGCGGCTGGCGGGCGAACTGGGATTGCTGGTGCACGGTCCGCAGCCGGAAGGCGACTTGCGGATGTATTGAGGTATTTTTCCGCACGGCCCGAAGCGGCTTCCCGACGAAAAAACGATAGACTCTGCCTGTGAGCTTAGAAAATCTCCAAACAAGCATTGAGAAATATTTCACCACCGGGACCGCCGCCGTCGACGATCCGGCAGCCATGACTGCCTTTCAAGAACTCCGCGCTGCCTTGGAATGGGGCGAGATTCGCGCGGCGGAGCCGGATGCGGAATCGGTCACAGGCTGGCGGGTGAATGCCTGGGTGAAGCAGGGCATTCTGCTGGGCTTTCGATTGGGGCACCTGGTCCCTTCCGGAGACGGTTTACCCTGCATCGACAAGCACACCTTTCCTGTCCGGAGATTTTCCCCGGAACACGGCATCCGCATCGTAACCGGCGGATCAGCAATTCGTGCTGGTGCATATCTTGCCAAGGGAGTCATCTGTGCTCCGCCAATGTATATCAACACCGGGGCATATGTGGACGAAGGCACGATGATTGATTCGCACGCGCTGGTGGGCAGTTGCGCACAGATCGGGAAGCATGTTCACCTGAGCGCGGCGTCACAGGTCGGTGGCGTGCTCGAACCCGTAAATGCCAGCCCGGTGATCCTCGAAGACGACGTCCTCGTTGGCGGGAACTGTGGCATATACGAGGGGACCATCGTCCGCAAACGAGCCGTACTGGCAGCTGGTACGGTGCTGACGCGGGGCACTCCGGTCTATGACGTGGTTCGCGGCGAGGTGCTGCGTGCGGACGATGCAAAGCCGCTGATCATTCCCGAGGGCGCGGTCGTGGTACCGGGCGCGCGGTCGGTAAACAAAGGAAAAGGTCAGGAATGGGGCCTGAGCGTGTATACACCGGTGATCGTGAAGTATCGCGACGACAAGACCGAACTGAGCCTTGCCCTGGAGGATCTGCTGCGATAGAAGCCGACCCTGTTGGCTTAGGGATGTTGTGCTGTACCTGTTAACATCGTAGTTTCCATGGCAGAAGCTAAGTTAAAAATCATACCCCTGGGCGGGCTGGGCGAATTTGGCATGAACTGCCTCGCCATGCGCTGGCAGGACGACATTATCGTCATCGACGCAGGACTGATGTTCCCGGAATCCGAGCTGCTCGGCGTGGACATCGTCGTTCCGGATATCACCTACCTCATCGAGAACAAGCAGTGCGTGCGCGGCATCATTCTGACACACGGACATGAGGACCACATTGGCGGATTGCCGTGGATTCTCTCCGAGCTAAATGTGCCAGTATATGGCACGGAGTTCACCCTGGCTTACGTCGAGGGCAAGCTTGAAGAGCACAAGCTGCTCGACCAGACGGAGCTGATCGAAATTGCCCCGGGCGCAAAGTTCTCGCTTGGCCCGTTCACCATTGAGCCGATTCGAGTGACACATAGCCTGGTGGATTGCGTAGCGCTGGCGATCGACACGCCGGTGGGCGTGATTGTCCACACCGGCGACTTCAAGATCGACCTCTCGCCGCCGGATGGCAAGGCTTTCGACCTGCACACCTTTGCCGAATACGGCAAGCACGGCGTGCTGGCTCTGCTACAGGATTCAACCAATGTCGATCGGCCCGGCTATACGCCGAGCGAGTGGGCAGTGAAGCCGCGGCTGGATGAAATTTTTTCGCGTACGAAGAAAAAGCTCTTTTTCAGCTGCTTCTCGTCGTCCATTTACCGTATCCGGATCGCACTGGACCTGGCACACACGCATGGACGCAAGGTCGCGATCGTCGGCCGGTCGATGGTGGAGTCCTCAGAGATCGCGCAGGATCTGGGCTATCTGGACCTGCCGCCGGGGCTGGTGATTCATCCCGGTCAGATCAATGATCACGCGCCGGAAGACCTGATGATCCTGATCAGCGGGACGCAGGGGGAGCCGATGAGCGCCCTGAGCCGGGCGGCGGTAGATAACCACAAGCATGCGCGCGTTCTCCCCGGCGACACGGTGGTGCTGAGCTCACGTGTGATTCCGGGAAACGAGAAGAGCATCTATCGGGTGATCGATCACCTTTGCCGCCGCGATGCCAACGTGATTTTCGACGATGGCTCCTCGGGGCTGATCCATGTGAGCGGCCATGCCAGCCAGGAAGAGCAGCGGCTGCTGATCAATCTGCTCAAACCAAAGTTCTTTATCCCCGTCCACGGCGACTACCGACACCTGAAGAAACATGTTGATCTGGCCCACGGGACAGGTGTCGTCGATCTGGCGCTGATTATCGAGGACGGCGACGTGCTCGAGCTGGACCGCAGTAACGCGCGCAAGAACGGCAGGGTGACGGCGGGACGAGTGTGCATTGATTCGGGCTCGACAGTGGACGTGGTGGAAGACCTGGTAATCCGCGACCGGCGTCATCTGTCCGAGGACGGAATTGTGCTGGCGATCCTGACTATCAACAAGCTGAGCGGCAAGGTCGAACGTCAGCCGGAGCTGGTAACACGTGGATTTGTGGGTGCGGACGCCGAGTTACTCGAGGAAGGCCGGCAAGTGGTAGCCCAGACGCTTGAAAACTCTAGTGCTGAAGAGAAGGCCGACTACGGCGTGATCAAAGAGAAAATCCGCATCGACCTGAAACGGTATATTCAGAAAAACACGAGCCGCAGACCGCTGATTATGCCGGTCATCCTGGAGATTTAGAACTACCTTTTTGGAGGCATTCATGCGCAAGCTTCTATTGGCTGGGGCAGCTCTCGTCGCCGCAGTCGCGACATCCACGCACGCCCAAACCGCTCCTTCTTGCCCCTCCACGGCCACCCTCAGTGATCTGATCAAAGCCGTCGACGACGCGGTCAGCGGTCCGGGCAATAAGGATCGGACATGTCTGCGGCAAGTTCTCACGCCGGACGCCCGTCTTATCCCCGTCTCCAAGAGAAAAGACGGCCAGTGGGCGGCCTCAAGTCCTCACCGATGACTGGATAACGCGGGTCGCAAAACGCGGCAACGATGCTTTCTATGAGCACCAGGTTAAATACTCTGTCGATCACACGGCCACATCGCCCATCTGTGGAACACCTCCGAAATTCGCGAAACACCCGACGGAAAAGCGACGGCGCGTGGCATTAACAGTATGCAAGCCGTATTCGACGGCTCGCAATGGAAGCTTGTCGAGATTTTGTGGCAAGCAGAGACGCCTGAAGAAACCATCCCATCGAAATACCTACCTTGAGACATGAGTAGCACGGAACTCCTTACCCTCGACGCATTTCGCGACGCGCGACAACGCATCCGCGGCGTGGCCGTGCATACGCCGCTCGTCCATTTTCCGATTCCCGGCGCGGCGGGCGAGGTTTACGTAAAGGCCGAAGGATTACAGCCAATTGGAAGCTTCAAGCTGCGCGGAGCATACAACAAGATTGCTCAACTGACGAACGCTGAGCGCACCCGGGGTGTGATTACTTACTCAAGCGGCAATCATGCTCAGGGTGTGGCGTACGCGGCAAGAGCTGTGGGAGCGAAGGCGGTAATTGTGATGCCGTCAAACGCTCCCGATGTGAAACGCCAGGCCACTGTCGCCCTGGGCGCGGAGATCGTGACGGTAGGGCCGTCGAGTTCGGAGCGGAAGAAAAAAGCTGAGGAGCTTGAGGCCCAGTTCGGGTATGTGATGATTCCGCCCTATGACGATCCGGCGATCATCGCCGGCCAAGGCACCTGCGGGCTGGAGATCCTTGAAGACCTGCCGCAGGTCGATCTGGTACTGAGTCCAGTCAGCGGAGGCGGCCTGCTCAGTGGCGTCGCTGCGGCGATCAAACATCAAAAGCCGGAAGTGCGCGTGATCGGCATTGAGCCCGAGCTGGCGGCCGATGCGCAGGAGAGCTTTCGCGGCGGCAGGCTGGTGAGCTGGCCGGCGGAAATGACTACGCGAACCATTGCCGACGGGCTGCGGACACAGAGCCTCGGCGAGCTTAATTTTCTGCATGTGCGGGCGTTTGTGGATGACATCCTCACAGTCTCCGAGGATGAAATTCGCAAGGCGATGCGAACCTTGCTCTACTCGGCGCGGCTCACTCCCGAACCAAGCGGCGCGGTAACGACAGCGGCCATGCTCTTTCACAAAGCCGAGTTGCTACCCTATCGCAAGGCCGTCGTGGTGATGAGCGGCGGCAATGTAGAGCCGGAAGTGTTGCAGCGCATTTTGCACATCTAACCCGACGCCTATAGTTGCAACTCCCAGGTTTGCCCAATTAAGTCAGCGCCAAAGCTGTGATGCGGCTCTTCGTGAACGAGCCGAAAACCGGCCTGCTGATAGATGTGATGAGCTGCTTTGAGAATGCTTTGCGTCCAAAGGGTAACCTTCTTGTACCCTGCGGTTCGCGCAAACCCTATGCATTCCCCAACCAGGGCCTTGCCCAGGCCCACACCACGTGCGCTATGCTCCACGTGAAGCAGACGCAGCCTGGCGATTTCAACCAGTTCGGAATGATGAACTAGAAAGATGCAGCCGAGCGCCACTCCACCGCGCTCCGCAACCCAGCATCGGTCACGTTTGGCGTCAAAGTGCTCCACAAAATCAGCGACAACTCGCGCCACAAGAGCCTCGAAGCTCTCATCCCACCCGTATTCTCGGGCATACAAAACGCCCTGCCGATATACCACCCAGCCCATGTCTCCCGGACGATGGTTCCGAAGAATATAGGGGGCTTGCTCTGGCGCACGATTCAGCGTGTCCTCAACGATCCGCATGGCAGTGAGCAAGTTCGGCAATTTGGAGGCGGGGACGCCTTCAAGAAGGCTCCGCGCCTGCCGGTTGGAGCGCTCATTCAAACCCGCAAAGCTCTCTTTGCCACGGCGAGTGACGGTGAGGATTGCCTGGCGCGCATCGCCGGTAGAGACTTTGCGCTTGACCAAGCCGTCATCTTCAAATTTTCTTAGAATGCGGCTCAGGTAACCTGGATCGAGCACAAGTTCTCTCGCAATTTCACCCGCCGTGGTTTCTCCCTGTGTGGCCAGTTCGTAGAGCACCCGGGCTTCAGTCAAGGTATACTCGCTGTCCAGCAGGCCTTCCTGCAGCGTTCCGATTTCACGGGTATAGAACCGGTTGAAACTTCGAAAGGCAGTGATCTGGAGGTCGGTGATCTCAGAGCCACTAGCGGGCATGTGATACTTTCGTCAAGCAATATATTTGACTCAGTCAATCAATCTGTACGCCTCTTTTCAAGAGACGTCAAGGATGTCTGCCTTCACTTCGGCAAGGTATGCTAGGCGTGACGAGACGTTCGCTACTCAAACGCCGTCTTACCATCGTGATGCGAAACCGAATCCCTATCTTTTTATTGCTTGCTTGTGCAGCTGCTGGCGCACTGGGCCAGAAAAAAATGCCCCAGGAACAAATGCCGAAGAATGGCACCAAGGCAACGCTGGTACGTCGAGCGAATCTTTATGTGCAACCGGATGAAAGCGCGGACCAGGTGGCGATCGTGACGCCCGGCCGGGAGATGGTGATCGTCGAGCACAGCGGGCACTGGCTGCGGGTTTTCGCCAATGTCGATGCACCGGAGTCGCGCAAAGCCGATGAGCCGGTCATGGAGCAGGGCCAGGAGGTTATTCCGATCTCGGGCTGGATGCTCGACAAAGGAATCGTCGACACCAATACACCTCACGGTGATGCAATCCTGTTCGGCGAAGCAATCAGCGCCGAGGAAGCAGCTTCGGAGGCGCATCCTCCTCCAGGGGCCGCTTTAGAGGCACGGCTCCTCTATCGCCGTGTGGTGGAGATGTTTCCGCAATCCCCCTCGATCGGGGAGTCGATGTGGAGGGCGGCAGATATTCGCTGGCAATTGCAGAAGGCTGACGCCGCCGGCCTGCCATCGGCTCATGAAAAGGAAAACTACCTTCGCGAGCAGATGGATGAAGACGAGATGAAGAAGATCGAGAAGTATTTTCCTCATACAAAATGGGCCGACTTTGCCGCGTATGACAGGATCGAGAATAAGCTGTGCGGCGACTGGCAGGGCTCTGAAAAATGCCCCGAGAAAGAGGCCGAGATGTACGTGAAGTATGTCCAGGAGCATCCAGATTCGCCCCGTGCGGCCGAAGCGTTGTACAAAGCAGCCTGGCGTATGGCCGCGGCGGGGGATATGTGGACCGCGGACAATGACGCCCATCGCGCTCAGGACGACCGAGCCCATGCCAACGATATTGCTGGACAGCTACAGGGGAAGTATTCGCAATCGGAATATTCGGCCCGCGCGGCCAGTCTGATATACAAAGTGCAGCAGGGTATTCCAATCTACGGCAGCGACCGAGAATAGAGACCAGGGACTCGCTCGTTCGGGCAAATGTGCTTCCGGCTAGGGATATCCCTGCAATTCAGGGCGCCAGTAAGGGCCGGAGGCCTTTTGAACGACTACATTGTTTCTGTACTGCTTGGGATCGTCGAAGGATTGACGGAGTTCTTGCCTGTAAGCTCAACGGCGCACCTACGCATCGCCGAGGCGCTGCTGCACATCGACCTGACGGATGCGTTTTGGAAGATGTATACCGTCGTTATCCAGCTCGGCGCGATTCTGGCGCTGTTGCTGGTCTTTGCCGCCAGGATTATCCAGTTTTTTCGCACCTTCCCGGAAGGCGAGCAAGGCGATCGCACTGTCTGGACGCATCCGATTTCACTGACCATGGTGGCCTTCGTGGTCACAGCAATTCCTTCCCTCTTACTGACAAAGTTGATCAGCAAGCATCTGGAGAGCTTGCGCGTAATGGCGCTCGCGCTGCTGATTGGTGGCGTGGTCATGTGGGTGGTGGATGCGTGGAGCGAACGCCGGGAGCCGAGCACGACGGACGTCGAGCAGATGTCGCTCGGGCAGGCAGTCTGGATCGGCCTTTGCCAGATTCTTTCCGCGGTATTTCCGGGAACTTCGCGATCCATGTCCACCATCACCGCCGGGCAGCTAGCTGGAATGTCGCGGCCGGCCGCGCTGGAATTTAGTTTCTTGGTCTCTATTCCCGTCATGGTGGCGGGGACGGGCTACGAATTGCTGAAGACACTGCACCCAGGTCATCATCACGCGGCCGAGGCTGAAGCTATTACGCCGCTGGTCATGTCTGCTCATAACTGGATCGTACTTCTCATCGGCTTGGTGGTGTCCTTTGTGGTGGCACTAGGTGTCGTGGAGTGGTTCCTGCAGTGGGTGCGTAACCATGGCTTTACGCCGTTTGCTGTTTACCGCATTATTCTCGGCACTCTGCTGCTGGTTTATGGGCCAAAGCTGGCAGGTGGATAGGTCGACCGTTGCGAGATCGATTCCCCCACCGCATTTTCTCCAAATTTTCGCCTGTCCTCTGGGATAATAAAGTTGCTCTGGGGTTCTTGACTGTGTAAGCCGTCTCGGACGGCGCGCACCGTATTGTGCCCTGATGAAACCCCTTAAACTGGTTACTACACCGACGCGCAATCGTCGCCTGAATGAGTTGATTGGGCTGCTGATGCTGGTCGCCGCGATCCTTCTTCTTCTCGCTCTCTTGTCTTATCGCCCCACCGACCCCTCGCTCAACACCGTTGGCGGATACGCAGTCGGCCGACCCGCGCACAACTGGACGGGGCTCATCGGCGCGTGGATTAGCGATCTGCTGCTGCAACTGGAGGGTGTCACCGCGTTCTGCCTGCCGCTGCTGGCCGGCGCGCTGGGATGGGCCTGGCTGCTCTCGCGCCCCGCTGGTTCGCCCGGGGCCAAACTCATCGGGATTGTGCTCTGCCTGGTCTTCGCTCCAGCGCTGGCTGGCCTGCTGCCCGGACATCTACGTTTCATGTACGGCCTGCCCATCGAGGGGCTTACCGGCCGGCTGGCCTCGGACGCACTTGTGCAGTGGCTGAATTTCCCCGGAGCATGCGTCGTCGCCGTCAGTATGGTAGCCATTGCCCTCTACCTTTCGACCACATTCAGCTTCAATACCGCGCGGGAATGGCTGGCTGCCCGTTTCGCGTTTCTCTTCGCCTGGCGCGACCGCTGGGTAAACTGGCGCGCGGCACGTGCCCGGGTGAAGGAATTGAAGACGGAGGCGCGGATGGAAAAGATCCGCGCAAAAGAATTAGACAAAGCGCGCAAAGCCGCAGCGAAGATGGCGAAGAGCGAGCGAAGGAACGGCGCTCGTATCACGGAAACCGAAGGCGACGACGATTCCAAGAGTCACCGTCAGCGAGGTTTCGCCGAGATGTTCTCCGACGCTCCGGCACAGCAAAGCGTGTGGGAGCAGATGCCGCGCGCGACCGTTCCCGAGCCCGAGCCGGAACCCGAGCCTGTTGTTGAGCCGTCTCCGCCAGCATCGAAACCACACCTGGTGGCACGGCGGGAGGTGCCGCAGGCGCGGCAGGAACCCACATTCGATCATCAGAATATTGCCGTCCGCGAACGGGCCGATGCCGAGGCCCGCACTGTGACGGTAGCTCCAAAATCAGTAAGTGGATTCAAGCTGCCGCCGAGCACCCTTCTGCACCGCAGCGAAGATACGCAGATTGTTCGCGAGGATGCCTTACGCATCGAGGCTCAGGTTCTGGTGGAGAAGTGCGCGGAGTTCGACGTGCTCGGCCAGATAGTCCAGATCAATCCGGGCCCAGTGGTTACGACCTTCGAGTTTCGTCCAGAAGCCGGCGTGAAGTACAGCCGCGTGACTGGACTCGCGGAAGATCTGTGCCTGGCGATGCGCGCGGAGAGCATCCTGATCGAGCGCATGGCCGGCAAGAGCACAGTCGGCATCCAGGTGCCGAACCACGACCGCGAGACCATCTGGCTGCGCGACGTGATCGAAGCGGAGAATTTCCGCAACGCAAAGAGCAAATTGACCCTGGCGATGGGGAAAGACATCAACGGGCGCATTGTTACGGCAGATCTCACCACCATGCCTCACGTGCTGATCGCCGGCTCGACAGGCAGCGGCAAATCGGTCGCGATCAACGCGATGATCATGTCGGTGCTCTACAAGGCGACGCCCGCTCAGGTGCGGCTCATCCTCGTCGACCCCAAGCGCGTGGAACTAGGCATGTATGAGGGCATTCCGCACCTCTTCACTCCGATCATCACCGAGCCAAAGCTCGCGGCAAATGCATTGCGCAACGCCGTTCGCGAGATGGAGCGGCGACTCAAGCTACTCGCTTCCCGCAGCGTGCGCAACATCGATCAATACAACAAGCTCTTTGAAAATGGCACGCCCAGCCTCTTCGACGATACGCCGGACGAAGAGCCGCTGCCCTACATCATGATCATCATCGATGAGCTGGCCGACCTGATGATGCTGGACAAGGCGAACGTGGAAGAGGCCATCACACGGCTGGCGCAGATGGCCCGCGCTGTGGGCATTCACCTGGTTCTGGCAACGCAGCGGCCTTCGGTGGACGTGATTACCGGACTGATCAAAGCAAATGTCCCCACGCGCATGTCGTTCCGGCTGGCGACGAAAGTGGATTCACGCACCATTCTCGACTCGAACGGGGCGGAGTCTTTGCTAGGACGCGGCGACATGCTCTTTCTCCCTCCGGGCACTTCAAGGCTGCAGCGCGTGCATGCGCCATTCGTCACGGAAAAAGAAATCGCCGCGGTTACAGATTTCTGGAAGACGCAGGGTCACGCCGAATATGTGCAGGGCTTCCTCGAAGCTCCGAAAGATGCCGGTGGACGCGATACTGATTTAGGCGAAGAAAGCGACGACGGGAACGACGAACTCTTCCAGGATGCGGTACGCCTCGTGCTCGAGTTCGGCAAGGCCTCCACTTCCCTTCTCCAGAGGCGTCTACGGATCGGTTATGGTCGCGCCGCGCACCTGATCGACCTGATGGAGCGCGATGGAATCGTAGGCCCGGCGGAAGGAACAAAACCCCGTGAAATCCTCAAACCACCGGACTGGCTGAACGAAATGGAAGCTACATTGCGGTAGAAAAGCGCGCACCGATTAGAGGCCGCGCTTTTTCTACCGAACCTGCTCCCATCTGCAATACATCCAATAAGACGAGGAATCAGTTATGCTTACTCGCCAGTTGACCGCGAACTTGGTTCAGGCGTAAGACGGATGCCTCACGAAACAAACGACGCGACGAAACACCGCAGGTTGATGGTCATCGATGACGATGCTCTGAGCCTCTCCGTTATCTGTCTGCTTCTTAAATCGGACGGCTATGAGGTAGTAACGGCCGCGGATGGAACAGAGGCGATCAAGATACTCGGCGAATTGCCGCAGGATGCGCTGCCCTTCGTCTTGCTGGCAGATCTGCGAATGCCCGGGATCTGCGGACTTGATCTCGCAGTTGCGCTCCGGGCGGCAGCTCCGCAGGCGACCCTGCTGGCCATGAGCGCCACTCCCGACGCCGCGGAAGGCTATGACGGTTTTTTGGAAAAGCCGCTCGATCCTACAACGCTGCGACGGGCGTTGGAGATGCAGAGGAGCGTCCCGGCGCCGGCCATGGCAACCGACCAGCAGCCGATGCTGGACGAAGCGGTCTATAGAAAATTCCTGGGCATGATGCCCCGAGAGGCTGTAAGTGAGATCTATGAGGTATGTCTCAACGACGCTCGCACGCGCGTAGTAGAAATGCGCAGCGCACGCGCGGCGAACGACCTGGCCTCCGTACGGCGGATAGCCCACACCGTCAAAGGAGGGGCGGGCATGGTAGGCGCTCAAAAACTGGCTGCGGCCGCGGCCGAGTTGGAACTGGGAGACTACCGAAAAGAGAATATCTCTGAATTGATAGACAATTTATTGTTCTGTTGTGACGAGTTACAGCGTATCCTATTGACCAAGTTATGATTATGACCCCCGCGACGAAACAAGCCAAAAGCCCGCCTCCCTCGAGCACACAACGCCCAGCTCCAGCCATCCGGATTCTGTTGGCAGACGATCATCCGGTCGTCCGCATCGGTGTGCGCAACATGCTGCAGGCCGACCCGGCATTTACCGTGATCGGCGAGGCTGGAGACGGCGACGAGGCCATTACCCAAACACTCGAGCTGCTGCCAGATATTCTATTGCTCGATCTCTCCATGCCACGCCTGCCCGGACTGGAGGCGATGCGTGCCATCATGAGCGGCTCGCCCACGGTCAAGATCATCCTGTTGACCAGCACCATCACCGTACAGCAGATCATTGAAGCTTTGCAGATCGGCGCGCGCGGCATCGTGCTGAAAGACGCCCTTACCGATCACCTCACCAGCTCTATCCGCACGGTTGCCTCCGGCGATTACTGGATCGGTGGCCGCAGGGTCGTGAACCTGGTCGGCGCATTGCACGAACTGATGAAGCAGGCGGCTGTGCCCGAGCGTAAAACCTTCGGTCTCACCCCGCGCGAAATGCAAGTGGTGGGCTGCATTGTCGAGGGCTGCAGCAACCGCGATATCGCCAAACAGTTCGGTCTGAGCGAAGAGACGGTCAAGCGGCACCTCTCAAATACCTTCGATAAGACTGGCGTCTCGACCCGGCTCGAGCTGGCGATGTTTGCCATTGCTCACAGATTGGTTGCCCTGCAGGACTGATTTTATTTGCGAAGAATGCGTTCTTTTTTTCCCGCCCATACCTTTGCTTGGGGGGCACCTTCCATCTAACTCCGAAGCACCCATCTCTGGCGGCGAGCAGTTGGAGCCACATCGAGATTGCTTGCAGTACCCTTCCGATTCCTATTGGGGAGCGACGAAGGGACAAAGCGCTGAAGGAGCTTAGGAAAATGAAAAATCCCCAGTTAGTGACACTCTTTATCTGCGCCGTTTGTGGCTTTGCAAGCGCGCAGGAGATGAATCCCACCGCCACACAGCAATGGCCGCAGGAGCACCGGCAACAGCCGCAGGCTGAGACGCGAGATGGCGAGTCCGTTTACGTCTACAAAATTACGGTTGTTGGCCGAGACATTCCTGCTATCAACTATTTCCATCGGAGCGGCCCCACAAAGATTGGCTTTGAAGGCACGAGCCTGCTCGCACAGGGCAGCGGTTCCGCCACGGTTGAAAGCCGGCGCGGCCGCATGGTTATTGACGCGAAATTTGAGGGCCTTGTTCCGGCCAATAGTTTCGGCGTCGAGTATCTTACGTATGTTCTGTGGGCGATCACTCCCGAGGGCCGTCCTACAAACCTTGGTGAGGTGCTGCCCGCGGGATCGAAGAGCGAAATTACCGTCACCACGGACTTGCAGACGTATGGTTTGATCGTAACCGCTGAACCTTACTATGCCGTCACGATGCCCAGCGATGTCGTTGTCCTCCAGAACTACCCCCTCCAGGATAAGACGCAGGGCATTATCGAGCAGGTAAATGCGCACTTCTCCCTCTTACCACGAGGCGCTTATTCCCAGACCGCAGGGCAGCATACAGTCCTGCGTCCTATCACACGTGATGAACAGTCTCCTCTCGAACTCTACGAAGCGATCAACGCTGTACAGATCTCTGAAGCCGCCGGAGCAAATAAATATGCTGCGGATACTCTGATGACAGCCAAACAGGACCTGCAGAATGCGCAGGACATGAACAGCCACGGGAAGGAGCGCAAACAGGAGATCACCTATGCGCGCGAGGCAGTTCAGGCCGCCGAAGATGCTCGCATCATGACCATCCGCAAGATGAAAGCCGAGGATGAGCGGCATCAGCGAGAAGCCAGCGAGCAGGCCATCCAGCAATCGGCCCTCGCAGCACAACAAGAGGCTACGCAACGCGCCGAGGCCGATGCTCGTGCTGCTGAAGCAGAAGCCGCAGCCCAAAGGGCGCGTGCGGATCAGGCGGCGGCGCAGCAACAGGCAAGACAGGCGGTGGACCAAACCGAGCGAATGCGTGAGCACCTGAGGGAGCAGCTGAATGCAGTATTAACAACTCGTGAAACTGCTCGAGGGCTTATCGTCAACATGTCCGACGTGCTCTTCGATTTCAACCAATACACTTTGAAACCGGGTGCTCGCGAAAAACTGGCAAAGGTTTCCGGCATCCTGTTGTCCTATCCCAACCTCAAGCTTCAAGTGGAGGGCTACACGGATAACATTGGCTCAGGGGAATACAACCAGAAGCTCTCGGAAGAACGGGCTGATTCCGTCCGAGATTATCTGGTAGCCCAGGGCGTTGGGCAGCCCAGCATCAGCGCTGCCGGTTATGGCAAAAGCGATCCTGTAGCCGACAACTCTACCGATTCGGGCCGCGCGCAGAATCGTCGCGTGCAGCTGGTGGTGTCGGGCAATGCCATTGGTGTACAGGAGAGTGCTCCGTCGGCAAGCGGCGGTGAATCGATGAACCAGGTTCCCCCTCAGGCACGTCCGCAGCAGCCCTATGCAACCGGTGTATCCAACGTTCCGCAAGAGTAACGTCGTGTTCCCGCTCAAATCGAATGGCCGCTCCTTCACGAGCGGCTGTTCTTTTGTAGGCCACTTCTGGCTTCTGTTGATCCAAAATAATTAAAGGACGCCGGAGATCCGTATGAGAATTGCATTTCTTGGACTTGGGAAAATGGGCAGCGCTGTTGCACGGCATCTCTTGAATGCCAACCATGAACTTACCGTGTGGAACCGGACGGTCGCGCATGCCGAACCGCTCAGGGAGCTCGGCGCAAAAGTAGCAACTTCGCCATCCGAAGCTGTTGCTCTCTCGGAAGTCACTTTCACCATGGTGATGGACGACGCGGCACTCGAAGATGTGATGTTCAGTGCGAACGCTCTCAACGCGATGCCACCGGATAGTATTCACCTTTCACTCAGCACCATCAGCGTAAAGCTTTCAGACCGTCTTACCGTGGCACATCGTGCGGAGGGCGGACATTTTGTGGCCGCGCCTGTCTTCGGACGGCCCGATGTAGCCGAGGAGGGTCGCCTATGGACAGCTGCCGCCGGCGAGCCGCAGGCCATCGCGAAGATTCGGCCCTTGCTCGATACCTTCAGCCGCGGCGTCACCGTCGTGTCCGAAGAGCCTTCGAGCGCGCATGCGCTCAAGTTGGGCGGAAATTTTCTGATTACCGCCATGATCGCATCGCTGTCGGAGAGCCTGGTATATGCCGAAGCTTTGGGCATTGAGCCCCGGCTCTTCCTCGAGACCATCAACACCGCCCTTTTTCAATCGCCCTTCTACCAGAACTACGGCAAGATCATGCTCGATCCTCCGGAACACGCCGGGGGAACCATCGCGCTCGGCGAAAAGGACATCCTGTTGTTCCGCGAGGCCGCGAGATCCGCCGGGGTGACGACGCCTTTGGCTGATACCTTTGAAGAGCACCTTCAAAGGGCAATCGACGCCGGCATGAAGAATGAGGACTGGGCTGCGGGCTACTATCGTCTCACGCAAAGCATGACGCGCAGCGTCCCATAAACTACGATATCTCCATGGGAAAACTGGACGACTCTGTTGTCTTTATTACGGGTGCAAGCGCAGGCATTGGCGAAGCGTGCGCCTTCGCATTTGCTATGGAGGGTGCGCGGCTTCTGCTCGCGGCCCGGCGAATCGATCGCATGGAAGAAGCTAAACCAAAACTGCTCACGGCAGGCGCGACCGATGTGCATCTCTTTTCGCTCGACGTTCGCGACTACAAAGCAGTCGAAAGCGCCATCGCTGGCCTGCCTATCGAATGGCAAGCCATCGATATCCTCGTGAACAACGCGGGATTGAGTCGCGGCCTGGACAAACTGTACCAAGGCAAGATTCAGGACTGGGACGAGATGATCGACACCAACGTCAAAGGCTTGCTCTACGTAACGCGGGTGGTTGTGCCAGGCATGGTTCAGCGCGGCAAAGGGCATGTCATCAGTCTTGGATCGACCGCTGGCGAGATAACCTATCCGAACGGCGCCGTCTATTGCGCGACCAAGGCAGCGGAACGCGCCATCAGCGATGGTTTGCGCGAGGATGTTTTAGGAACACCAGTGCGCGTCACGAGCATCGATCCTGGCATGGTAGAAACCGACTTCAGCCTGGTGCGCTTCCATGGAAACGCTGAACGCGCCGCCAAGGTTTATCAAGGACTTATTCCGCTCACGCCCGCTGATGTCGCCGATGCAATTGTCTGGTCAGCAACCCGTCCGGCCCACGTCAATATAGCCCGCATCGTGATGACGCCGATCGATCAGGCAAATTCGCTTCTCTTTAATCGTAAACCCCAATGACAGGAAATAGGCGGTAGTAACAACTGCGTTACGAAAATGCCCGGAGGCGCTCTTCGATGTCGGAAAGAGCAGCATTCAAAGCGGCGCGGCGGTGCGGATTGGAAGTGCGTTCATCCAATATTCGCTCGCGCTGCAGTTCCAAAGCTTGGCGCTGCCGTTGCCTGTCGGCCTGCACGGCGGAGGCTTGCCTTGCAACTGCCGGCGTACGCTCATTACCTGCCTGCCGATCGGCAACCTGTTCTTCCACTGACTTACTCTCCCACCCTCTGGCCATAACTTGATGTTACTGCCAATCTGCCTGCATCCGTGAGATATTCAGCCGCATAGAGAGAAATGCACGAATCTTTCGTAATGGAGCAAATATGAAGGTCTGGCAAATTCCTTCCTTCGGCATCGACACTCTGGAGCTCGTAGATCGCCCCACACCTCAACCCTGGCATGGTCAGGTTTTGGTCAAAGTGCATGCGATCTCGCTGAACTATCGCGATTTATTAGTGGTGCTGGGTAAGTACAACCCCAGGCTCGCGCTGCCGCGTATTCCCTGCTCCGATGGAGCGGGCGAGGTTGTTGCGCTTGGCGACGGCGTGAAACGAGTGCAGATCGGCCAGCGTGTGGCCGGCATCTTCATGCAGCATTGGATTGACGGCGCTCCCGACGCCGCAAAGCAACGCGGCGCGCTCGGTGGCAACATCGATGGCATGCTCGCCGAGTACGTCGTACTCGATGAGAACGGACTGGTCGAAGTTCCCGGGCACCTGAGTTGGGAAGAAGCCGCGACTCTGCCCTGCGCCGGTGTTACAGCGTGGAACGCCGTCGTGCATGCGGGCCGCATCAACCCAGGCGATACAGTTTTGATTCAAGGAACCGGCGGCGTCTCTATCTTTGCGCTGCAGTTCGCAAAATTATTAGGAGCACGCGTACTTGGCACATCGAGCAGCGGTGAGAAATTAGAGCGCGCATACAAACTCGGGCTCGACTCAGGGGTGAACTATAAACATACTGCTGACTGGGCGAAGTGGGTCCTTGAACAAACCAACGGCGGGGGCGTGGACCTGGTTGTCGAAGTCGGGGGCGCGGGAACATTTGCCCAGTCCCTTAAGGCCGTTCGCATTGGCGGAACGATTGCGCAGATCGGCGTTCTCAGCCAGTCAAGTGAGCCTCTGCAGATCGGTCCTCTCTTGCACAAGCAGATTCGTCTCAATGGAATTTATGTGGGATCACGAGCCGATTTCGAGGAAATGAACAAGGCTATTCTCATGCATTCTTTAAAACCGGCAGTCGATCAAACATTTGCGTTCTATGAAGTAAAACAGGCGTTACAAACAATGGAATCTGGCTCACACTTTGGCAAGTTGGTGATTAGCATGAAGTCGTGAATTTCGCATGAACAGCGGCCTTCCCTTCGATTCAACATCCCAACGAGTGTCAGGTTGCCCGCCCCGTATACTATGGGCAAGGCACTGAGTGCCCACCTCAATGATTTCCCCAGGCAGGCGCTGCATTTGTGATTGTTGAAATCGCGGGTCTCATCAAGGTCTACCAGGACAAGCAGCAGCGGACAACGGCGGTCGATGGCATCGATCTAACGGTCGAGGAAGGCGAGCTTTTCGGCTTGCTTGGCCCGAACGGTGCGGGTAAAACCACGACCATCGGAATCTGCACCACACGCACACTGCCGACCGGCGGTAGCGTCGCCATCGCAGGTGTCGATGTGGTGGCGCGACCCGCTGCTGCGCGCAGAAATATCGGCGTCGTGCCGCAGTACAATACGCTCGATCGCTCCCTGACCATCTTTGAGAACCTCTACTACCATTGCAAATACTTTGGCTTCAGCGGCACTGAAGCGCGCGAGCGTGCGGATGGGCTGCTGAAACAGTTTCTTTTGCACGAACGCGGTGAGAGCTTTCCCTCACAGCTTTCCGGTGGTCTCCAGCAGCGTGTGCAGATCGCGCGGGCAATCGCCCACCGGCCGGCGGTGCTGTTCCTTGACGAGCCGAGCGCGGGCCTCGACCCGCAAAGCCGTATAGCCATGTGGGACGCGGTGCGCGCGTTACGCGAGGAAAGGATCACCGTAGTGCTGACTACGCACTACATGGAAGAGGCCGACGAGCTGTGCGATCGGGTGGCTATTATCGACCACGGAAAATTGCTTGCGCTCGATGCACCGCAACGGCTCAAAACTACGCTTGGCGCGGACACCGTCATTGAACTTGAGCTTCGCCAAAGTGACGACACGCAACCACTCGCGGCGAAACTGAATTCCTTATCGCAAATCACCAGCATAGAGACGACGCCGGGCGGCCTGCGTATCTTTGCGCACGGAACAGACGGCCTGCTGCCAGAAATCGTAAAAGCGGCGCTAAGTTACGGCGTGCGAGATATCTCTATCAACGAGCCCAGCCTGGAGACGGTATTCATTCGGCTGACGGGGAGAGACCTGCGTGAGTAATCGCCGAATCAGCCATGCTAAGAGTGTGTCTTATGCCACAGCATTTTCCGGTCTATTGCTGCGCGATCTCCGCGTATTGGGCCGCGAGCTTGGTCCTTTCGTGGTTCGCGTAGTTATGCAACCGTTATTGTTTCTTTTTGTATTCACCTACGTTTTTCCTCATATCGGTCAATCCGGCGGAGTCGGCGGGCCGAATTTCGCGACTGTGCTTTTGCCAGGACTGATGGCGGTTGCCATCATGTTCAGCGGAATCGCGGCCGTTGCGCTGCCGCTCTCGCAGGAGTTTGGCATAACTCGGGAGATCGACGATCGCGTTATGTGCCCGCTGCCCGTTCCCGCGGTAGCCATCGAGAAAATCTGCTTCAGCGCCGCTCAAAGCATCCTGGCAGCGCTGCTTGTTCTGCCCCTGGCCTACTTCATTCCGGCGACGCCCGTGCATGCGCACGTTGCAAGCTGGCCCATGCTCGTCGTCACGCTTATATTGGCCAGTCTCGTGGCAGGCGCACTCGGTCTCACCATCGGTGCGAATGTGAAGCCCCAGCAGATTGGACTCGTCTTTTCTATTGTTGTCGTGCCCATCACGTTTTTGGGATGTGTCTATTATCCCTGGGCAGTCCTCAGCCATATCCGCTGGCTACAAATCGTCGTCCTGCTTAACCCCATCGTCTACATGAGCGAAGGACTCCGCGCGGCGCTCACGCCTGGAGTTCCACACATGCCCGCGTTGATGATCGTAGCGGCGCTTCTTATTTCACTTGCTCTCCTGGGTCGCTTCGGGATCAAAGGCTTCCTGCGCCGGGTGATTTCGTGAGACTGAGTTGTGACAATCCGTTAACTCGGACGACTCTGACGAGGTCTAAGATGGTGGGGGAGCCTTTTCCGGGCGGTCACCGACACGCTATGCCGAAACGATTCAGCCCGCGCATCGCGCTGGCGCTCACATCCCTGCTGTTGCTCGCCGCCGGATGCGGCACCGGGCAGCTCACGGGGATGAGTGCAAACGGTGGTGCGTTTTCGATCACACCGTCGTCCGCGATGATCAACTCCAATGGCCAGGTGAAATTCTCCGCGCTGCTGCCATCGGGCGAGCCCGCTGCCGTGAATTGGTCCATCGCCGACGGAGAAAACGCCTCTTCGCTGGGCGAGGGCCACATCGATGGCGCCGGCACCTACACACCACCCAATGCTCTTTCGCGCAATAGCGTTCAGATCCATATTCTGGCGCGGCTGGTAAGCGATCCTACCGCGACCGCTGCCGCGGTGATCAGCGTCACTCCGGGTTTTGTGCAATCGCTCCTGCCGGAAAATGCGGCTCTCACCGCTGGGGGGACGCTGGAAGTGACAGCGGAGATCGCTGAGGTCAATGCCGGCTCGGTCAAGTGGTCCCTGAGCGAATCACCTGCCGGAGCATCTCCTACGGGCAATGACGGCACAAAGAATCTCGGCACGGTCGATCACATCAGTTGCCAGCACAGTCTGGATCAATTCACGACCTGCAAGGTGAGCTACACCGCGCCATCTTCTCTTTCCGCGGGCAGTACCATCTACCTGGCAGGGGCAGTCAATGGAACAACGGCCACTTCCCCACTCAAGATTCTGCTCAATACGAACGGATTGAACAGCAATCCCTCAACGAATCAGGCTGCGCAGAGCGGAATGATCGCCCTCGGCACGTCCGGTGGGAATGACAACGATTACGACACCTATCAGGACCACGAAGGAACTTCCTATATCGCCGACTGTTGCGGCGGAACGCTGGGCGCGCTGGTCGAAGACACGGCACGTAATCAATACATCCTCAGCAACAATCACGTGCTGGCTGAGTCTGATCAGGCGAAAATCGGTGACACGATCGACGAGCCCGGCCTGATCGATAACGGCTGCGTGCCGCTGAGCCGTGCGGGTTCGACTCTGCGGCCGGTTGGTTCTCTTAAGTATTATGTGCCGCTGGCGACCACTCAAAGCAACGTCGATGCCGCGCTTGCGGCGGTCGTTTCAGGCGCGGTCGATCCCACTGGCAGCATCCTGCAGCTGGATGCGCCAAAACCAAACACCGCCCGCACCAGCAGTTCGCTAGAAGCGGCTCCCCCCATGGCGGGAACCGGAGAGACCCTGAACTCGAGCAATTTAGGCAGCATCGAGTTAGCAAAGAGCAGCCGAACCACCGGACTCACATGCTCTACGGTCGAGACTGTCGACTTGAGCGTCAGGATTGACTACTTCAAGGACTGTGCAGAGACCCAGCCGTATTACAGCAAAACGTTCACCGGCCAGATCGGCATCGCAGGAGATAATTTCTCCGACAGCGGCGACTCCGGCGCTCTTGTCGTGGATTCCAGTAATGCGCAGCCTGTCGGCTTGTTCTTTGCCGGCGGAACGGATGGCGATGGCATCGGTCTGAGCGTGGCCAACCCTATTGGCGATGTCCTTCGTGAGTTGGGCGCGCAGGCGGGTAGTCGCCTTAGCATCGTGGGGACGCCAACTCCACACAAGGTAGCTTGCATTCGATACGACGCTCCGGCAACCGCAGCCCCCGTCCTGGCGGTTCCATCCGAAGCCCTGGCCCGAGCGCAATTGATTGCGGAGACCACCGGAGCATCGCTTGTGAATCCCGAGACGGGCATCCTGGCAACTTCCGCAGGCAAGAGCCTCGACAGTCCCGGAGACGCCGCACTCATCGTGTACGTGGACAAGTCTAGGCCGCACGTCAGCGTGCCGCAGACTTTTGATGGGCTGCGCACGCAGTTGATCTCGACCGACGCAGGGACGCTCGCGCGCGGCCTTGCTCCCACCGCTCCGCTTACGGCAAGCGGCATACATCTTTCCGAGAGTGCGTTCGCGGGCGCTGCCGCGGTTGTGCGTGAGTTCGCTCCGCATCTCATGGCCGACCTGGCGATCTTCGGTGTCGGCGTGGCTCAGAGCCAGGACAATCCGGCTGAACCGTCTTTGCTGGTGGTGGTCGATCTAGACCGCGTCCCTAAGTCCATGCCCTCCACCCTTGGTGGATTGCGCGTGCGTTACATGAGACTGCATCGCTTCCATGTGACGCAATCGAAATACTCCGGGGCACATCATGCTTCGAGCTGTGCGCTCAAGGGCCTGACTCCGGTCGAAGGAGCTAGATCGGCCTGGAACGCACCCGCAGTTGAAGACAACCCAGACTTTTCTGTGAATTGAGCTCTGACGAACTAGCCTCTCATCTCGACGCCGTCCAGGGCCCGCTTCTCAGGTACGACCGCATCTTCAAATCCCGATGGGAAGAAGACTGTGAAGACCGTGCCGCTTCTCCCGTTTTCCCCGGAAGCACGGCTGCGCACCTGGATTGTTCCATGATGCTTTTCGACGATCTCCGCACTAACCCAGAGCCCCAACCCTGTTCCGGTCGCCTCTTTCGTCGTGAAGAATGGCTCGAAGATGTGCCGCCGAACCTCCGCCGGCATGCCCGATCCGGTATCCGCCACGGTAACACGCACCCTGGCTGTCCGCTGTTGCCCGGGCGAATGCGCATAGCGCACGCGCAATAGCAACCGCCCTCCTCCCGACATCATCGCGTCCAGCGCATTTCCGATGAGGTTGGCGAAGAGCTGCCTCACTTCGCCTGCAAAGCAAAACAGTTTTACATCCTGAGCGTAGCGACGGATCACTTCAATATGTAACGAAACCACGCGCCCCTGGTAGAGCATGAGAACCGAGTCCAGGAGCTCGCATACATTGGTTATGGTTGGCAGGGTCGGTTGCCGGTAGAAGCGCAGCATCTGCTGTGTAATCTCGGAAACCCGGGCCAGCTCATGCTGCGCCAGCTCGGCATAACGCGCTGAATTCGCGTCGAGCGTTCCCATGCCGATGAGGAACAACAAATTCGTAACAGCTTCGAGTGGATTGTTGATTTCATGGGCGATCGATGCTGCCAGCCTGCCCGCCGCTGCCAGCTTCTCCGACTTGCGTAAGGCGTTTTCCGCCTGCCGGCGTTCGGTCGTTTCCACCAGGATTACGCCTACCCATCGCACAGTCTGAGCATCCGTGCGAACGGGATAGACATTTGCCAGCCAGCTCCGCGTGGGGGAAAACCCGTCCGACGGGTCGCCGCCCAATTCCAGGTCTTGTATTGCTTGCCCTCGTTCGAAGACTTCGCGAACGCCTTCTTCCAGCTTAATTCCAACCGGCGCCGCAAAAATCTCGCGCACCTCGCGCCCCAGGTGACGGCTTACGGGCAGGCCGTTCATCCTGGCCAGAAACTGGTTCACTCGAACAAAGCGGAGTCGGCGATCGAAAAACGCGAAGCCAATTGGCGCGTTGGCCAGCATGGAATCCAACAAGGCCAACGTGTCGTTCAAGCCCGCTCGCTGCTCCTGGATCGAGGCGACCATCAGATTAAAAGCCATGGTCAGGTCAGCGGCTTCATTCGTAGATGTAACGGCCAGGGGAAACGAGGCTGTGTCTTCAGGATTCTGTATGAGCTGGCGCGTAGCCCTCATAAGCGCGGCCAGCGGCCGGGCGATGGACTTTGCCATTAGACTCGCAAAAACAGTGCAGGCTAGTATGCCAAAGACGGCCGCGAGCAACGTATATCCCAGAAATCCGCGCAACTGCGCACGGTCGTTCGAGTCGTCCGGATAGATCCAGACATATCCGCGCGCGACGCCATCAATGCGCACTGGCGCTACGGCCTCGGTTGTCTTCTTGTCAATCGAGAATATCTGCGGCTTACTCAGCTCGCGCAGATAGCTCCGTTCCTTTTGGGATAGCGTGATCTTTCCAGTCATGCCAGGATCGCTGCTCAACAGCGTGCGGCCTTGTGTATCCGTAATCAGGACGGCGCGAATGCTTGGCGCATGGCGCATGGCATCGATCACACGTTGCAGGGTGTTGAGTTGATTAGCGCTCATCGCCGCACCGGTTTGTGCTGCAAGCACTCCTGCCTGGTATTCGAGGCGCCGGTCCGTGCGCGAGCGCAACTCATTGCCCTGTTCGCGGACGAGCACCACCGAGAGAACGGCTAGCACGATCACTTCGAACAGAATCAGGCCGCTCATCAATTGGCCACGAATGGTGCGTGGCCTCAATATCGACATGGCAAACCGTTTTGGCTACTTGGCACTATGAAGCCTGTTAACAGGCCCCCCAACTCCGTTTCAGCGCGCGACAGCACCGAGCGGATTCCGCACTGGAAGTTTGCGCTCCAGTTTCCGCTCCAGGTCTGCCGCAATCTGCCGCCCATGGAAGCGGCCATTTTCAATAAAAATCTCATTCGTGCGCGAGCCCGCCACGATCACTCCGGCAAGGTAAACTCCGGGCACGTTGCTTTCCAGACTCTCAGGATCGCACAGCGGAAGCAGGTCCTTGCCTTCCAGTTGAACACCGAGCGCGATCAGGAAGTCGAAGTCCGGGTGATACCCGGTCATCGCAAATACGCAGTCATTCGGAATCTCCTTCACACCGTGCGGAGTTTCAATCCTGACTGTGTCTCTGCCAATCTGCGTCACGCTGCATCCGAAATACGCGGTTATCTCGCCATTCTTGATGCGGTTCTCGATGTCCGGCAGAATCCAGTACTTCACGTGCTTATGAATCGCGGGCCCACGATGCACCAGCGTCACGCGAGCGCCATGACGCCAAAGATCGAGCGCCGCGATAGCCGCGGAATTCTTGCCTCCAATTACCACCACATCCTGATCGTAGTAAGGATGCGGGTCGTCATAGTAGTGATGTACCTTCGGCAACTCTTCGCCTTGAATATTCAGATAGTTCGGCAAATCGTAGTATCCCGTCGCCACAATCAATTTGCTGCTCCGGTAAACCTCGTCGCGTCCAAACTTGTCCTTCGTAAGCACGATGAACTCGCCGTCGCGTCCGGTTATTGACTCAACCAGCCGGAATTGCCGTACGTCGAGTTCGTAATGTTCTGCAACTTTGCGGTAGTACTCCAGCGCCTCGTTGCGGTTTGGCTTTTGATTGGGGCTTGGAAACGGAATATCGCCGATCTCCAGCAGCTCCGGCGTCGTGAAAAACGTCATGTGCGAGGGATAGTGGAAGATCGAGTTGCACAGGCAGCCCTTATCCACCAGGACGCTGCGAAATCCGGCGCGCTGTGCCTCGATCGCACAAGCCATGCCTGTTGGACCGGCGCCAATCACCAGAACATCGAAACTGGTCTCTTCCCCTGCATAGCTCGCGTTGGCAGTCACATCCTTAGCTTAGACGATCACGTCAAGCCGTGGAACGGTCCCGTGGTCACAGTCGCCGAGGGTGAGGTTCGAAAGCGCTTCGCGAACGCGATCTTCCAAATCGCCATTCCGCTTTTTTTATGCATCGGTGCTGGTCGATAGCCACCAGCCTGGGCCGGAACACCAGCAATCTTTGTGCGGCACATCGCTGCGACGCAGTTCCTTCACCCGACTCCAACCTCCCCTGCGAAACGCCGCGGTAAGCTTTGCCTCAGTTGCTTCATCGCGAGCACCCACGCAGGGAACGAATTGAACCTGGCATAGGAATCGAGCCGCAAGGGTTCCCATCTCGCTCTTCGTGACCAGGAGCATGGCGCCAGCTCCCTCCGAGGCCGTAAGTGGAAATAGAAGACGTCCGTTGGGGCGCACGGCGTCCAGCCATACGGCAAGTGGCGACGTCGCTCCGGCATTGACGTAGAGCACGTCGCACTCTGGAATTGGCGCCTCGGCGCCGGATCGATGGTTCACTGTAACGTTCGGAAACTCGGAGAGATTGCCGGCAGCGCGTTGTGCCAGCTCCGGATCGATTTCATAAGCAGTCACCTTGCCGCCTTCGCCTACCAGCTTGGCAAGCAGCGTGGTGTAGTAGCCGGTTCCTGCGCCAACATGGACCACCGTATCCCCCTTTTGCGGAGCCAGAGCGGCGATGCACAAGGCATGCAAAGACGGTTGCCCATTATTCAGCGCTTCCCTGCCTCCGAGAGAGACGACAACATCCTGATACAGAAAAGCCGGATCATCCGAGGGGGTTTTGAGGTAACCGGTGGAGGTGAAGACCCTCCAGGGGGGCTTACCCACAAATTGCTCCCTCGGCGTGGATGCAAAAGCAGCCGCGAGTTCGCTGTTTGCAGGAACACCAGCGGTGGCTGTTACCAGATTCGCGAAGAATTTTCGATAGGCATCCATGCGGTCCATGTCTCAACCCCAATGAATGGCTCGCTTCAGGGTAGCAGGAGTCGCCAGAACGAATGAATAGACTCTCTCGGCCTTGTCATATAGCCCAGGCACGGAATCACAACCCACCCAGACTCGCTATACTCAAAAGTTGCTCTTCGCGAGCTATCTCGCGGGGCCGCCATCAAGCACAGGAGCCACATGCGCATGTCTGAAGTTCGCAAGGAAAAAGACTCATTGGGATTTGTTGAAGTCCCCGCGCGCGCCTACTATGGAGCGCAAACCGCCCGCGCCGTTGAAAACTATCCCATCTCTGGTCTGAGTGCCCATACTCAGCTCATTCGCGCCCTGGGGATGGTGAAACGCGCCGCCGCCGAGGCGAACCGGGAGCTCAGCCTAATCGACGATCGGCGCGCCAACGCCATTATTCAAGCGGCACAGGAGGTCATCGACGGCAAGTGGGGCTCTGAGTTCGTTGTCGATGTCTTCCAGGCAGGCGCTGGTGTCAGCTTCCACATGAACACCAACGAGGTGATCGCCAATCGCGCGAACGAAATCCTGGGAGCAGACCTTGGCGACTACACCCATGTTCATCCGAACGACCACGTCAACTATGGCCAGTCGACCAATGACGTCTTTCCAACCGGCATGCGCCTCGCCACGCTGCTGAATCTCGAAACCCTCTATCCCGTCCTTGACACACTTGCGAATACCTTGGCCGCGAAAGCCAAGGTATTCGATGGCATCATGAAGTCGGGCCGCACTCACATGCAGGATGCCGTCCCGATCCGCCTCGGTCAGGAGTTCGCTGCCTACGGTCTGGCCATCGAGAAGGGCAAAAAGTTTCTTCAGCTAGCCAGCGATTCTCTCCGCGAACTCGGCCTCGGAGGCAGCGCAGTCGGCACCGGCATCAACACCCACCCCGACTACCGTGTCAAAGCAATTGCGAATCTCGCCCGCATCTCCGGCCAGCAGCTCGTTCCCGCCAAAGATATGCGCTGGGCAATGCAGTCGAATGCCTGCATGGCCGAGGTGAGCGCCGCTCTCCGCGGCATTGCACTGGAGGTAATCCGCATCTCGAATGATATCCGTATGCTGTCGTCCGGACCCAACACCGGCTTCGCGGAAATCTATCTGCCCAGCCTGCAACCAGGCTCGTCCATCATGCCCGGCAAGATCAACCCCGTCATGCCGGAGCTGGCCGCCATGGTCAGCTTTCAGGTCATCGGCAATGACACCGCTGTGGCCTACGCTGTCCAGGCCGGCCAGCTCGAGCTCAACGTCATGATGCCCACCATGGCCCACAGCGTGCTCCAGAGCATCACCATCCTTGCCAACATGCTGCGCCAGTTCAACGACCGCTGCATCGCCGGCATCACCGCGAATGCAGAGCGTTGCAACTTCTACGCGCAAAGCACCGTTTCACTCGCCACCGCCCTCAATCCCTATATCGGATACGCGAAAGCCGCCGAGATCGTGAAGGAATCCGTAGCGACAGGCGAATCCATCATCTCCATCGCACGCAAGAAAAAGCTCCTCAGCGACGAGCAGATTGCCGAAATCCTCGACCCCGTTCGCATGACCGAGCCGCAATACCCGTTGGAGGCGGCCAAGGAACGGGATGTAAAGGTTAAGGTGTAAACAACACCTCATAATGGAGAAAGACTCGCGTAAGCGCGGAGGCCCGCTCAATAGGATCTTGAGCTGGCAGTCTGACGTATTTCACAATCTTGGATATGGACAAGGGACACGTCATTCAGACTTTGCGTACTCATGAACCGGAGCTTCGCGCAGCCGGCGTCATGCATCTGTCCACTTCGGCTCTGTCGCGCGGGACGAAGCCTTGGCAAGCTCAGACGTCGATCTGATGGCGGAGTTCGACAACCAGCGGAAGATGACCCTTCTCGACATGGTTGAACTGGAAAGCGGGCTGTCCGATATTCAAGAATGCAGTCTTTCAGGCGATCGATAATCGCCGGCCGAAAATGCACCCTGAAGCCGCAGCACCAAAATAGCCGAAGTACCCATCCTTTTCGTTTCCGCTGTGGAACGGAAGGATGGGTTCCTACCGCGACTGCCGTCCAAAGCGATACACAACCCCCGCGTTGAACCCCAGATTATTCTGGATTTGGCTGCCGTAGTCGGTCAGCAGATAGTTTGGCGTTATCCGGATTGCAAACCCCGGTCCCAGGTTGTAATCGATCGGCGCGCCGATGCTCAGACCGAACACCGTCCCGTCAGGATAGAGCCCGATCAGCGTCGGAGGCAACCCGCCCGTACCGGTGCCAAAATTGCCGTGGGCCGCACCAACGAGCGCATTCCCGCTCACGGCCCAGTGCTGCTTCGTAACAAGCCGCAACTGTGGGCCGAACAGGAACGTGTACTGGCTGATGCTCGGATTAAACACCTGAAACTCGTTGATGTAGGTGAATGCTGTTCCATAGTAACCGCGAAAATCCGCCGTTACGCCCAGCTTACCTCTCAGGTAATCGGTAATCCCCACATTCCAGGCAGCCTGGTTAAGGTGCTGCAGATTTTCGCCCGGACTGAAGCGCAAATATCCGCCTCCAAAATACAGCTCGTATTTGTGCGAATAGGTATCCTGAATAATTTGTTCCACTCTCAACTTGCGCCGCGCCTTTACACGCTCCTGCGCCTGACGCAACACCTCTGTCCGCTGTGCGGGCGCCTGCGGCAGAGTCTGCGGTGTCTGCTGATCTGTTGTACTTTGCGCCCATACCGCCGCTGGCGCTAAAAGAAGGGCCAAGGCCAAAATTGGATACACGCGGTATCCCCTACGATTTCCAAAATGCATGAATCCTGAAGCCTCCACTACCTGCAGCTTATGGGGATGAAAAAGACAAAGAATTTCTCCCGCAATATGTATTAAAGCATCTGCCAGCCTTCTCGCGCCTTGCTTTCCTCTGATTGGGCTGTCAAAGTTCACTAAGCGCAGCTTATTTTTCTATTGAATCGAGGCGCATACAACGCATGAAGTTATTTCTGGTGGGTTTGATCCTGGGGCTGTTGACCATTCCCCTTATCGTCTTCATCCATTTCCGCTTCGGCCGTCCACCGGTTGCCGTCGCCGACCAACCCTATCCGCTGGAGGGGGATTTGGTCCATGTGCCGCTCCACGCGCGCATTGACGGGGAAATGCCCAAAAGCTCACCCATCGAAGCGAGCGCAACAAATCTCGAGTCGGGAGCGCACATCTACCGCCAGCAATGCGCCGCTTGCCACGGCCTTTACGGCCGCCCTTCCACATTTGCCGTGCATATGTACCCCTCCGCGCCCCAACTCTGGGCACCGCATGAGAATGGAATCGTCGGTGTGAGCGACGATCCCCCGGGTGAGACCTATTGGAAAGTGGCCAACGGCATCCGGCTGAGTGGTATGCCCGCCTTCGACAAGATCCTCAACCAGACTCAGATATGGCAGGTGACCCTGTTGCTGGCTAACGCCGACAAGCCCTTGCCCGCGGGCACCCTGGAGCTGCTCAAACAGCCCCTCGATCTGGACCCCGCTGCTCTCGCGGCCCCTCAGCCGTCGACTGCTCCCGCGCAGAAGATCACCGATCAGGAGATGAAATCGATGCCGTCGGCCATTCCACCAGACTCGAAATGAGGGTCTGGCGGAGGCTGGCTCGTAGCTTTCAATACTTCGACTTGATCGCATACGTCGCGCCAACTATGAACTGGAACGAATTACGCTTGGTTGGCGGCACGGCCGGCGGTGGGTTGTTCAGGTAGCTGTTCAGCGTTCCAACGGAGAAGCCCAGGTTCTTGTAGGCGGGAAGAACCAGCGAGTTGGACTCGGTTATCGAGTACGCGCGAGGGACGTTCCACGACGGAAGGTAGGCAGCCTGCTGATTGAAGACCATGCCGCGCGGCAGCTTGAGCAAATACGTGAGTCCGAAGGTCGAGCCGATCAGGTCCTCGTTCGTTCCAGGCGCCGCGTTGAGGAAGTTTTGCCTTACATACTGGAGAGTAGCTATCAAATCCAATTGTTGTTTGGGCTTCTTAATGGCCGTCCAACCAATTCCCCCGCCATAGAGTTGCTGTAAGTCCAACCCCTGGCTGAAGTTGTGGTCGAAGCCTGCCTGCGCCAGCGCATACCACCTGGGCGAGAAAAACCAATCGCGTTCGGCGCCCGCGTGGTAGAGCGCGGTCTTGATATTGGTAGCTGGAAAAAACATCCCGTCGGACACGTATGCCTTCTCCGTGATCTTGCCATATGATCCCGTGAAATCAATGCTAGTCCGGTTCCGCGGGTTCAGCCACGACGCGGTTGGCACCACCCGCACCAGGGCAACGGTTCCATTGAAGGTCTCCTGGTTCTGTGTGGCCTTGACAATCGTGGCGCCTCCCGTCGCCGCGCCATTCCAGCCGCCAAAGAAGCCGGGCTCTCCAATTAGCTGTTTCTGCATGGTCGTCTCGTCGATGATGAACTCCGCGTCCTTGACCGGAATCGGCGGAATCGTCGCGTTGTTGTTCGGGTGCACGGTAATCATGTCACCCGTCTCAGTGATGGTGCCCTCAGGCACATTTGGCGGAATGTGTTTCTTACTCGAAATAATGCTCTTGTTGAGCACGGCGAGCTTTGTCTGCGTGCGCAGCTCTTTGATCTTATCCCAGTCAATATTGATGTCTCCTACAATGTCGCTGTGGAAGGTGACTGTCCCTCCAATTTCGCGCACAAACGTGCCCGAAAGCTGATCGCCATTCGTGAAGACGATGACATCAGGAGGGGCTTTGGCAGCATCTGCCCCCGCAGACGGCTCCGCGGCATGGCAGACGTCTCCCGCCGCAAACGCAAATAGCCCGAACAGAAAAAGAGTGAAGACGATAGAGCAGTGGGGGGTCGCATTTCTGTGCAATGACATAAAAATCGCTCCCTGGAATTGGGTTCGTTGAACAGGATTGCCCTACTTGTCGAAGCTCAGACCGACTGCGCGGCTCGCCTTTTCAGAGCCACGCCTAATGTTACAGCTATCCGTCTTCCGGAGATTTGCATCTCGGAAGCAATCAGCCTCGTTACTGCGTTTTGAACGACAGGGGTTCGGAGAAATCTCGGTGACATGAATACGCGAGTCTCAGTTTATTATCTGCATCGATAAAAGCAGCTTCATTGAAACCTGGATGGAATTTCTTCTAAGATTGATTAACGATGTCAATCACCCGCCAGCAGGCTTTGGACCACTTCCACTCCGACGACCTCATCGGACTCGGCATGGAAGCCGACGCCGTCCGCCGGGAGCTGCATCCCGAAGGCGTAGTGACCTACATCATCGACCGCAACATCAACTACACCAACTTCTGCACCGAGTACTGCACCTTCTGCGCCTTCTACCGCCCGCTCAAGGGCAAGCTCGCCAGCGAAGGGTACATCCTCGACTTCGAGACCATCTACGCAAAAATCGCCGAAACCGTCGAGATGGGCGGCACCGGCGTGCTCATGCAGGGCGGCCTGCACCCCGATCTCAAAATCGAGTGGTTTGAGCGACTGCTCAAGGGCATCAAGCAGCGCTTTCCGCAAATCTGGCTGCACTGCTTCTCTGCGTCAGAAATTCTGGCCATCGCCGAGTACAGCAACCTCTCCGTGCGCGACACGATCGCCCGCCTGCGCGACGCCGGTCTCGACTCCATCCCGGGTGGCGGGGCAGAAATCCTCGACGACGAAGTCCGCCATCGCATCGCCCGCCTCAAGTGCGGAACCGAAGACTGGCTCCTCGTACACCGCACTGCCCACCAGCTCGGCATGCGCACCACCGCCACAATGATGTTCGGCGTTGGCGAAACCTACGAGCACCGTGTCAACCACTTCGAGCAGGTGCGCCGCCTCCAGGAAGAGACCGGCGGATTCACCGCCTTCATCCCCTGGAGCTTCCAGCCTCACAACACCGCACTAGGGGGACGCGGCTGGGACGAGGCCACCTCGGTCGAATACCTCAAGGTCCTCGCCATCTCCCGCCTCTATCTCGACAACATTCAAAATGTGCAGTCGAGCTGGGTAACCCAAGGGCTCAAAGTCCTGCAACTTGGCCTGCGCTTCGGCGGAAACGACGTTGGCTCTGTGATGCTCGAAGAAAACGTCGTCAAGGCCGCCGGCACCTCCAACCACACTACCGAGGAAGAACTTCGCCGCATCATCCGCGATGCCGGCTTCAAGCCCGTCCAGCGCGATACGCTTTATCGGACGATGTTTTTGAACTAGATGGTTCTACGAAACGCCTCGACACAGATTTCTGCGCGCTCAGCCCGATTAGGGGCCTCTCCCGTACAATATTCCTTGACCCTAACCGGGAGGCTCGTCCCTGCTCGAACACCTCGCATCTTCTTTCGCGACTCGCTGCATAATCGCCGCGCAGGCCATGGCTTTCTTTCAGCCCAAGAACGATCTCCGCCACTACCTCCGCTACCATTACGGCGACCACACTTTCGAACACCTCTACCGTTGGAACTGGTTCGACACCTCGTTGCTCATCCCGTACTTCATCGTGATGATCATCCTGGCCTTCTACGGCATACACCGCTATCAGCTCGTCTACCTCTATTACAAATACCGTAGGAACGCCGCTAAAAATCCGCCCTCCTACTTCGGACAGCTTCCACGTGTCACCGTCCAACTGCCGATTTTTAACGAGCAGTTCGTCATCGACCGACTTATCGAGGCCTGCACCAACCTCGACTACCCGCGTGAGCTGCTCGATATTCAGGTTCTCGACGACTCAACCGACGAAACTAGGGAAGTTGCCGCTGCTATCTGTGAGCGTTACCGCGTCATCGGTCAGCCCATCGTCCATCTGCACCGGACCAATCGCTATGGCTTCAAGGCGGGCGCCCTCGATGAAGGCCTCAAAACCGCCCAGGGCGAATTCGTAGCCATCTTCGACGCCGACTTCGTGCCCCCCCGCGACTGGCTGATGAAGGTCATCCACCACTTTGCCCAGCCGGAAATCGGCATGGTGCAGACGCGCTGGACTCACCTCAACCGCGACTACAGCTTTCTCACCCAGGTGGAGGCGATCCTCCTCGACGGCCATTTTGTGCTCGAGCACGGTGGTCGCTCGCGCGCTGGAGTCTTCTTCAACTTCAACGGAACCGCCGGTATGTGGCGTCGCAAGGTCATCGGCGAAGCCGGCGGATGGCAGCACGACACACTAACGGAAGACACCGACCTCAGCTACCGCGCGCAACTCAAGGGTTGGAAGTTCAAGTACCTGCAGGACGTCGAATGCCCCGCCGAGCTGCCCATCGAGATGACGGCGTTCAAAACTCAACAGGCGCGCTGGGCCAAGGGCCTTATCCAGACATCGAAGAAGATTCTGCCGCGCGTCTTCGAGAGCAATCAGCCTTGGCACACGAAGCTCGAGGCCTGGTACCACCTCACGGCCAATATCAGCTATCCCCTGATGATCGTGCTTTCCGTATTGCTCATGCCGGCCATGGTCATCCGTTTCTACCAAGGCTGGTTTCAGATGCTGCTCATCGATCTGCCTCTCTTCATGGCGTCGACATTTTCCATCTCCTCATTCTATCTCGTCTCGCAAAAGGAGCTCTACCCGCGCCGCTGGTACCGGACCTTCCTCTACCTTCCCTTCCTCATGTCGCTCGGCATCGGGCTCACGATCACCAATACGCGCGCTGTCATCGAAGCTCTCTTGGGCGTTCAGAGCTCATTCAAGCGGACACCGAAGTATCGCGTACAGAAGCGCGGCGAGAAAGCGCATGCCGCGAAGTACCGCAAGCGCCTGGGCTTCGTCCCGTGGCTCGAGCTCGCCCTGGGTTCCTATTTCGCGCTGACCATCTGGTACGCCTGGGCAAACGAGAACTACTTCACCATCCCGTTTCTGCTTCTCTTCGTCATCGGCTATTGGTATACGGGACTGCTCTCGCTCCTCCAGGGCCGCTTCGAGTACTGGCGCTCTGGCGCGAATCTTGACGAGTCCTCGCCCAAGCCGTACCCCGTGGGTGTGTAACGGACGCAATGACATATTTGCAAGTCTTGACACTCGTGATCGTTGGTATCGTCGGCTTTGCGCTTCTTTGGGTTTCAATCAGCATCGTGGCCTATCTTAGTGGCTGGTATCTACTCGCTAAACAATTCCAGGCTACCGATCTCCCTTCAGCGCCTGACAGATTCGACTCTGGCACGCCAGCATGCGTTTCTTCACGCGCTATGACAACGTAATCTAGAACGAATCCCAGTGGACTCCATTTGCGCATGAACCTCCTCTTCCGCATCGGCCATCCACCGCTCTTAATCCCATGGAGCGAGATCGACATTGGTGAGGAATTGCGCTTTCTCTTCTTATTCCCGTAATCCGAATCCAGCTCGGCCGCAACGCAAGGGTTCCCTTTCGCATCTATGGCCGCAACGCTTTAGTTTTCTTGTTAGCTGGAGAACAGGCGCGTCCTACCGAGCGGGCTGGGTAAAAGCCGCCAGATTCAGGGCGAGGCCGACGGCAAGTAGGGGGAGGGTAAACTTGCGAATCGTGGGCTACTCCTTCGTACTGTGGTGATGTACAGCGGACTGCCCAGCACACGCCCTGAACCTGGGGGCTTGCTACAGACCAAGAATTTTAGGTCAAAGCTTTCCGACAGTCGAGGAACGAAGGTACCTTGTACTTAGGTCACAGGCAGTACCCCCCAGCGCCGACCTCATCCGACTCGCAACCCAAAGAGTAAACTGCCTTTATGAAATCTAGGCTCCGCGCATTCGCGCTTTTCTGCGTCGTCATTTCCTCGCTCCATATCTTTGCTCTCGAGCGTCAATCCAACGCCGAATATCACGCTCGTCGGGTCCATCTGGCTGAAAAGCTTAACGGTGGAGTCGCCGTCCTCTTTGCCGCCGAGCAACCGCAGCTCGACTTCATGCCCTACCGTCAGGACTCCGATTTCTTCTACCTCACCGGCTGGAACGAGCCTGGAGCAGCGCTGCTCGTTCAGGCGGCGACGCCGGCAGACGGTTCTCAGCCCTCCCGCCCCTATCGCGAAGTCCTTTTCCTGCCCACACGTAATTTACGTATCGAGCGATACACAGGCGTAAAGCTCGACGCCAACACTCCTGGCGCGCCCCAATTAGCCGGTGTCGACGAAGTAAAGGAGTTGACCGAGCTGCCCTCCATCCTGAACGATCTCGCCACGCAAGATCGCCATGTCATGCAGTCTTTATGGAGCGAGCCCGATACCGTCCGGGCGAAATCTCTCGTCACGTGGACCGCTGCCACCCTCGGTCTCGACCAGCCACCCGCATTCACTAATGTGCGTGATCTCACCGGCCAGCTCCGCGCCATCAAGGACCAGGGCGAACTGGTTCTTCTCCACAAAGCCAGCGACGCTTCTATCCAAGCACAACGGGCCATGATGCGCGCCGTGCGGCCCGGCGTAACCGAGCGTGCCATCGCCGGAACCATCATCCAGGTATTGATGGCGAACGGGTGCGAGCGACCCTCCTACGCCCCCATTGTCGGGTCCGGAAAGAACTCCACCGTCCTGCATTACGCGAACAACAGCGAAACCATGCAAGACGGCGATGTCGTCGTTGTCGATGCCGCCGGGGAGTTTTCCATGTACGCCTCTGACATCACGCGCACTATGCCCGTGAATGGCCATTTCACCCCCCGCCAGCGTGAGATCTATGACATTGTGAAGGGCGCGCAGAAAGCTGCGATGGACGCATTTGTGGGCGGCACTTCATTCATCAACGACCCGGCACATCGGCATACGGATTCGCTCGACACTATCGCCTGGAACTACATGAACGCCCACGGCAAGGATCTGCATGGCGAGCCGCTCGGCAAATACTTCATCCACGGCATTGGCCACTCCGTAGGCATCGACGTGCACGATCCCTGGGACTATTCGAAGCCCATCCAGCCCGGCATGGTCTTCACCATCGAGCCAGGAATCTACATTCCCGAAGAAAAGATCGGCGTGCGGATCGAAGACGTCTTCTACGCGAACCCCAACGGCAAGCTGGAGTGTCTGACCTGCGCGCTGCCCAAGGATGCCGATGAGGTCGAGAAGATCATGAAGGAAGCGAAATAGTCCGCTGACGAGGCCACGCTTTCAGAGCAATCGGAGCAATGCTAATTTTGGGTCTTATTGCCCGGCTTGAAAAACGTGGCTTGATTGCTCGCGCACGCCGGCCAGGCGACCAGCGCGCAATGTATATATCGAGCCCACTGCAACAGGCCGCAGGCTCATAGCCAGGCTGCTCGCCGATCAGGTAGAGGCTTGCCGTGCAATGCTGTCGCCGCTCAACCCCGCGGAACGGGAGGAATTGATTCGCCTTTCTGCGCTAATGGCGCAAGGGTAGTTGTCGCTAATGAAAGGGTGGCAGCACGGCTGATTTCCGTGCTGCCGCCCGACGGAGCGCAATGGCGTCCGAAACTAGAAACGAATCCCGAAGGTCACCGGAATCAGGCTTGAGGTACCCGAGCCGTAGGGATTCTGGTTACTTGCGACGGGTGAATCCACCCAGAGATACCGGGCTTCGGCAAACAGCTTTGCGTTGCTGTCTTCGCCGAGGGCCTTCCAGTAAAAGCCAGCGCCGATATTGAGCCCGCCCTGGTTACTCGAAGAGTGAGCGATGGTCGTTGGGACATAACCCACATAGCAGTAGAAGGAGCAACTGATCGACAACACCGGCACGGTGAAGTTCGTCACCTTACGATAGAAGCCACCACCGCCCGTCACATAGGCTCCTGTCTTCTTGGTAACAGGAAGATAGAAGATGGGGTTGATGGTGAAGGACCACGTATTTACATTGCCGCCAAACGGCACCGACGAACCGCTGTCGATGGCCAACTGTGTGAGCGTAGATCCCGGGATTTTATTGCGGTTGAACTGGTACTCGACCAGTGCACCAAAATGCTTGGTGAAGTTCCATCCAGCGCCGGCCTTCAAGTTGTATCCCCAGGTCTCCCAGCCGTGCGCGGTATTGCCCACGGGAGCTGTGAATCCGGCTCCCGCTATGAGCGCCAGATGACTCCAACGGCCCGAAGGCTCCGGATATCGATTGTTATTGCTTGACCGGCCATACTGTGGCGATGGGCCCGGCGATTCAGCAAGGTCGTTTCCTCTAATGTCGTCTGTGCTTAAATACGACTTCCAATCCAGAGAGCTTGAATCATTTGCCGAGCTTGAATATTGATGACCGCTGTCTTCGGATGGGCTGTCACTGGCTTGCGCTTTCGCTGAATAAGGAACGGTGGCCAGTGCTACGACTGAAGCGGCAACGGCGATGCGGCGCACCAGTGACCGCAAAAAATTGCAGTTCTCAAACATGGGGACACTCCTCGAGAAAACAAATGAATATGAGAGCCTCTCGTGGGGTGCTCCCCTTACTTGCTACAACACGATTTAGACGATATAGACTCGCGGTGTGTTGTCTTTTCCATAAACAGTAAAGGCCGGGACAGATCCCGGCCTTTGCCTACTGTCAACAATCCCTCTTAGTGAATGTCGAACTGCTCCGGGTGCAATGTCGCATCGCTCTTCACGATGATCGTCTTGCCCAGGATCTCTTCCAGCTCATTTAACCAGCGGGCGTTGTTCGCCTTCAACGTCTTGACTACTTCAGGATTCACGCGCAGCATAACGTCACGGCCATCCAGATGGCGCTGCATCTTGCGCATCTCCGTAAAGATTTCGTTCGCGACCGTTGTCGGACTCTTTACCATTCCCGTCCCCGTGCAGATTGGGCAGGGAGTGCTCAGCGTCCGTTCGAGCGACTGCTTCACGCGTTTGCGAGTGATCGCGACCAGACCGAAATCGTTGAACTGCAGGACCTTTGACGGAGCGCGATCCTTCTTCAGTTCATCTTCCAGCGCCTGCATCACCTTGTGGCGATTCTTGCGTTCATCCATGTCGATGAAGTCGATTACGATAATGCCGCCCAGGTCGCGCAGCCGAATCTGGCGCACAATCTCCGGAATCGCATCGAGATTCGTCTTCAGAATGGTGTCCTCAAGGCGCGCCGTTTTGCCGACGTATTTTCCAGTATTGATGTCAATGGCCACCAGCGCTTCCGTCTGGTTGATCACAATCGATCCGCCTGACTTCAGCCAGACCTTCGACTTCAACGCCTTGCTGATCTCGTCCTGAATTCCAAAGTGCTCGAAGAGCGGCGTCTCCTTGGTGTAGAGCTTTACGCGCCGCACCAGCGACGGCTGAAAGCGATTCAGGAAGCGAACTGTTCTCTCATATTCCGCCTCATTGTCCACCCAGATGGCGGAGAAGTTATCGCTCACCTGGTCGCGCAACACGCGCTCCACCAGGTTAAGGTCGTGATAAATCAGTGCTGGAGCATTGCTGCCCTCTTCTCGCTGCTTAATCTCGCTCCACAGGCTGATCAGAAAGCGCAGATCCGCGCGAAGTTCCTCTTCGCTCGCTCCATCGGCTGCCGTGCGTACGATGAATCCTCCAGACGTCTCGCCCTTTTCGCTAATCAGAATCCGTTTCAGCCGCTGACGCTCTTCATCGGAAGAGATCTTTCGCGACACGCCCACGTGATTTACCGTCGGCATGAAGACCAGGAAGCGCCCCGGAAGCGCGATATGGCTAGTAATGCGCGCGCCCTTTTTGGCGATCGGCTCCTTGGCAATCTGAACCAGAATCTCCTGGCCCTGCTTCAACAAATCGCTGATGATAGGCAGATCCATCGTTTGCGCTGACTGCCTGTTGCGTCCATTCTGACGCCCACGTCCGCCCGGATGGCCACCCTGGCGCCCTCCGCGTCGATCGCCTCGACGGCCGCCTTTGCGCTCTGCGCCGCGATCTCCGTCGCGTCGCGTCGCCGGCTCAGTGACTGCGGCCTCAGCGCCATGCTCGCCGGCCTCACCCGCCTTGAAGCTCTCGTCTTCGTCGTTTTCTTCGTCGTCGCCATTTTCCTCGGCTTCACCGAGTTCGAGATCCTCTTCCTCATCTTCTTCAAGATCTTCTTCGAGTCCCGTTCCGTTTGACACCCGCTGATTCAGATGCGTATCCCGCACCATCTCGCCCAGTTCTCCAGCGTGATCCAGCGTCTCTTCCTCCAGATCCTCGCTGTCATGTTCCTCGGCATGTCCATGAATCGGCTCGAAGTCGTACTCGTCTTCGTCGATGACTTCTTCTTCCAGGACGCCTGAACCCGGGGCAAAACCAAATAGCTGGTCAGCGACTTCCGTCGCCTGTGGATCGTGCTCTTCCACCTCCTCAATCGGTACTACAGTCGCACCCGCGGAGTGTGCTTTAATCGGATCCTCCTCGAGAATCCCCGGCACGATGTGCTCCAGTTCCGTGTCTGCAACTGGCGTTCCCTCTTCCGCCACGCTCGATACACGAAACTCACTCGGCGCCGCAAGATCAATCCGGTGCGAGGCCGACGCGCTCTCCGGTTCGAACTCATGAATCTCTTCGTGAATCTCTTCTTCGGTTTCTAACGAAACCTCCGGCTCGTGAACTGTTCCGATACTCAGCGGCTCGAGAGCCAGTTCAGAGGTCGCCTCGTGCTTCTGTGCCTCGGGCTCGCTTGACTCGGGCTCGTGAACCACTTCCACCCTCGACTCGACAGCTTCCGCCACTGGTACTTCAGCCACAGACTTGGCGAAATGCGCAAAGGGCTCCGTGGGAACCTCAGCTACCAGTTGTACCTCAGCCAAATTGAACGTCTTTGTCTCTGGCAACGTGTAGCCTTCTACCGCTAGCTTCTCGATTTCCAATTGATTTTCGGCTTCGGAAGTCTCAGCCGCCGGCTTAACGGCATCCGTCTCAGCCTTTTCCTGTCCGCGATACCGCGATAATGACTCACCCGGCATCAACATGCCACCATCCCACTGAATCGGCGTCTCTATCAGCGTCGACGGCTTCGGAGGTGTGTAGTTTGTCTTAAATTGCGCCGTTGGCGCTTCAGCTTCCGTCTGCCTGGTCTCGACGACTGGCGTCGCTCCATATTTCGAAAGCGACTCGCCCGGCAGTAAAATCCGCTGTCCCGGTGCGTCGGCTGACGCATGAACGACGCTGGGAGTGCGATGCTCCCGCGCCGCCACCGGCTCCGCCTCAAACGGCTCGCTCGTTATCTGGATCGATCTGGGCGCACTGGTCGCGTCTTTGCTGAGCTCGACCGGCTGGGCCTCTTCGTGCTGACCGCGTTGACGGAATCCCCGCTTGCGCCCGCGGCGTCCGCGCCAGCGCCGTGTTCCACTCGGCGAATCGGAATCGTCGGATGCTTCCTCGACGACGGGCTCGGTGGTTATCGCGAGCTGTGTCTCCGGCTGGCGTCCCACCATTTCGCGGGCCTGGCCACTCTCGCGACCGCCTTCACGCCGCGGCCTCTGCCCGCCGCCACCTGCGCTCTCAAAGTCGGCTCCGTCTTCCTGCTCTTCCAGAAAATCGGTAACGTACAAAAACGCGTCGCGTTCCAATCCAACGTCGACGAATGCCGACTGCATGCCGGGAAGCACGCGCGTTACTTTGCCTTTGTAAATGGAGCCCGCAAGGGTGTATTCGTTCTCGCGCTCGTAATAAACTTCTGTGAGCTCGTCGTTTTCCAGAATCGCAAGCCGCGTCTCATGCGGCGTAGTTGAAATGCAAATTTCCTTTGACATGCTGCCTCTCTCGTCGCGCGGAATTTTTCCGTACGACAACGGTCGAGACAGATCAGAGCGGTAAACCGGAGAGGGTCAGGGATGACGTAGAGATGGCCGTTTCAAAGAGGATTCTTTGCGTGAGAGATGAGTCGCACTCGCCCCGGTCGCCCGGCGGAGGCTCACTGAAAAAACCGACTGTTTTACGGGGTACATCTGCGCGCAAGGAGTTTGTGACCGCTTCTGCCGATTTTCCCGGCGGGGCCGTTACCCGTCTCTGCGCGCTCATGCCTGAATCCTGCCCGGCCCGGTGATCTACCCGACCGGTTAATGTTAAACTTCCCACAATCTGCAACTTCTCGCCCGCCTCGGCGGACGTTCGTACAAACCTTAAAAATCCTTGCCGGGGACTTAGTTCACGAAACGGTTCATCCGGACATTCATCACCATGCCCAGAGCCAGAAACGAGAACAACACCGAGGAGCCCCCATAGCTCATAAGCGGTAGAGGAATCCCGGTAACCGGCATCAGCCCTATGACCATTCCGACGTTGACCGCAATCTGAAAAATCAGCACGGCCACCACGCCCATCACCAGGAACGTACCCGGGAGGTCTGCGGCTGTCTGTGCGTTTTGAATCAAACGCATCAATATAAGGAAGTATATCAGCAGCACGATCACCGCGCCGATAAAGCCATGCTCCTCGGCAAAGGCCGCAAAGATGAAGTCCGTATAGGGAATCGGCAGAAAATCGCCCTGCGTCTGCGTTCCCTTCGTCGCCCCCCGCCCGAATACGCCGCCATCCCCCACTGCAATCAGCGACTGGCGGATCTGGTAGCCGCTCCCCTTGGGGTCGGCATCGGGATTCATAAAACTGGTCAAGCGCGCCTTTTGATAAGGCTTCAGGACTTTCCCGCTGGTAAAGGCCACGCCAACCAGCAGCAACCCCGCCAAGACGAGGATCGATCCCTTCTTCCAGTCGATTCCGCCTAGAAACAGCCCGGCCAGCAGGATCGGCGAGTAGATCAGGGCTGTCCCCAAGTCCGGCTGCTTCAGCACCAGCAACATCGGCACACCTACCAGGGCCATCGCCTTAAAGATGTCCGGCCACGTTAGCTCCCGTCCCACCCGATTGGCAAAATAGCGTGTCACCGCCACGATCAGCACCAGCTTGACCCACTCCGACGGCTGAAAATGAATCCCTCCCGGCAGCTTGATCCATCGCCGCGCTCCAAGCACCTTCGTTCCCACTACCAGCACCGCCACCAGCGAAATCAGGCAGAAACCATAAATCCAGTGAATCCAGTCGATTAGCCGGTGATAGTCGATCAACGACAGAATGAACATCGCCAACAGCCCCCCCACCAGCCAGAGGATCTGCTGCTTGTAGAAGCCCACGAACTTGGTGTGGAGTGTCGCTGAGTAGATCTCAAAGATGCTGATGATCGACAACAACATCACGAAGCTGAGAAGGGTCCAGTCAAAATCGCGAAAAGAAAGAAAACGTCTCATGGCTGGCGAACCACCGCTGCCAGGGCGTCACCCTTTGCTGCTGGGATCTGAAGGAAAAAGTGCCCGGCATGGATTGCATCCGTCGCGGATTCTTTTGGGGCATCCTTCGTCGCATGCGCTACCACCGGTCTCCCCCCCACCGCATCGGGATTCTCCGGATCCGACCACGCTGCGCCTACTTCCACCGGTTCTTGCTTCTCCGTTGCCAGGTTGTGGTTCAGCCGCCGCTGCTTGTTGACAAACGCCTCAATCACTCTGGCGGCCACGTGCGCCGAACCCGATCCCCATCCACCATGCTCCCACAAAACTGCCACCACAATGTCCGGATTCCTGCGCGGCGCAATCCCGACGAACCAGGCATGCGGCCGCTCGGCAATCACGCTCGACACTTTATTGGTACCAGCGCTGTGGCTTATCACCTGCGCCGTTCCAGTCTTCCCGGCAAAATCGATGTTTTCGAGGTGGGAGGCAAAGGCCGTGCCACCCGCACGCGGATCGGTAGCCCCGGCCATGCCATCGGTAATGGTCTCCCAATTGTCGGGGTCGATCGGAAACGTCACATTCCCCGATCCCCGGAACGAGTCGAACATCGCCGTGCGATACTCCTCCGGAAGCTCCTCGGGAAAAACAACATGCGGCCGCATAAAAACCCCTCCTGATGCAATGCCGCTGAGAGCTCGCGCCAGTTGAATCGGCGTAACCGCGACCGCGCCCTGGCCAATACCCACCGAGACGGTTTCGCCCGCGTACCATTTCTCATGGAAGGTCTTCATCTTCCACTCTTCTGAAGGCATAACTCCCGAAGCCTCGTCCGGCAGATCCACGCCTGTTTTTTGCCCCAGTCCCACCGCATGCGCCCACTTGGCAATCTTGGTAATCCCCAGCTTCACCGCCAGCGTGTAGAAGTAGGTGTCACACGACCTGGAGATGGCCTGTTGCACATTCAGCACTCCATGCTTCTTATCGCAGGCGAAAAAGTGCCCGTAGAACGAGGCGCCCCCCGTGCAATCCACCTTCATGTCTTCGGCCATGCCCTCCTCCAGGCCGGCCAACGACATAATAATTTTGAAAGTTGACCCCGGCGCAAGCTGCGCCTGAATGGTCTTGTTCAGCAGCGGATGGTTGGGATCGGTAATCAGCTTGTTCCAATCCTCCCTCCCGATGCGTACCGAAAACGCATTTGGATCGAAGGTAGGCCTGCTTAGCATGGCCAGAATCTCCCCGGTATGCGGGTCCATGGCAATGACCGCACCATTCCGATCGCCAAAGGCATTCTCAGCCGCCCTCTGGATATCGAGGTCAATGGTCAGCTTCAGGCTCTGACCAGCCTTAGAGTGCTCGGTTCCCAGCTTTCCAACTTCCCGGCCATGGCTGTCGACCAGCACATCGCGCGATCCGTCCTGGCCGCGCAAAAGCGCATCGTATGACTCCTCCACACCCGACCGTCCAACTACATCGCCCGGCTCATAGTAGGCGTAGCGCGGATCGTTTAGCATGTCCTCGCTTACCTCGCCCACATACCCAATCAGGTGCGCCGCAAACCCGGCCTTGGGATACAGCCGCCGCTGCTCGTCCACTGTTTCCAGCTCCGGCATCTCATCGCGATGCGCCTCGATGAACTCCTGCTCGTCCGGAGTGATGTCTTGCTTGAGCGGCAATGGCTCATATTTCGGATCGGCCCGATATTTTCTGAGAATCCCGTGGATTTGATCCACCGTCATATGCAGGCCGCGGGCAATCAGCGGAAGATCGGCCTCGTAGTCATGCCCCTGCTCCCGCACCAGAAAGCATGAGACGGAAGGATAGTTGTCTACAAGCAAACGCCCGTCGCGATCGAAGAGCTGCCCACGGGGCGCAAGGATGGGCACCTTGCGAACCCGGTTCGCCTCTGCCAGAGCGCGGTAGTTCTGCGCGCCCACCACCTGTAGCCGCCAAAGCCCAAAGATCAGCACCAGCATCACACCCACAATGCCGTACTGAAAAATGGTCAACTTGATCGCCGGTAACTTTTCTTCCTTCTGCATGGTTAGCTGCTACTTCTGCTGATCATAACTCTCTGTCGAACCCGTTCCGCAAACCCCTGCGCTACTCCCGCGACTTCGCTCGATCTAATAACGCGAAAATCACCACCGCCACCAGAGTATTGATCACTGCTCGCAGCAGTTCATGGAACCAATTCCACACCATCGGCTCGGTCAACAGGTGCCGCACCAGAACCCAATCGATGGCGTTGTGCAGCATCACAAAGAGGAACGTCAGCAAGAGCCGGGTCCCGTGGCTCTCCGTGTCGATGCGCACGCCCAGTGAACCGGCCACATATCCGATCACTGCCTTCGCAATCCCGAACACACCCAGCGGCTGCCGCGTCAACGCATCCTGCGCAATCCCCATCAGTGCTCCGCCTATCGTCGAGGCCGCCGGGTTACGGCGCGTCATCGCGAAGTAGATCACCACCATCAGCGGCAGATCCAGCGTCGCAAAGAGCGGAAAGTGTAGAGAAACGAACGACTGCAGCCCCAGCGCCAGAGCCGGAATCAGCACATAAATCAGCAGCGGAAACGAGCGATCATCCGCCTCGCGCCGAGTGGAGGCCATCAACGCCATCGCTATCGGCCCCCTTTCGGTGGCGTAGTGAGCGCCGGCTGCGAATTCTGTTCGCCCGGCTGAATTGCGGGCCTCGGTTTCTGGACCGCAGGTTTCGCCGTCGCAGGCGGTTTGCTCCCGTCATCGGGAACAATTTCGGGAGCCTTCTTCTTCACCGGCGCGCTCACCGGTCCGTCTTCGATTACACGCGTCTTGGGCGGTGTCTTCGCCCCATCGTCTGTCCCGGACGCAGGAGCGGATCTCTGTCCGAACCCTTGCCCTGCCGTTGCGGTGACGCCTCTCGCAGCACCACTTTCAGTCGTGGCTCCGGTCCCTGAGGTTCCGTTCGTAGATTTCGCTGGCCTTGCGATGGTTGTGCCCGCATTCGGCGCACCACCGCTGGCCGACGCAGCCCCACTCGCCGCTGTCACCGTCTTACTGGTCGCACCGATCACCGGGACCGCCTTCTTCACCGGTACATCTGCCTCGTCGTCATCTCGCTCCGTCGTGGCGGCAGGCACAGCCGCCGTTGGCTTCCTTTGCGGCGGGGCCGCCACTATCTCCTCTGTTCCCTGCAATACAGGCGCATGGCGCTGCCCCGGAGTCAGCTCCACCGAAGGCGGCGTCGCATCCGGGCTGTATTGATCTGGATGCAGGGGCTTCGGCGGCGTCATCAGACGCACATTCTCCCCCGTGTTGTCGCCATTCATGTCGGGATTGGTATCCGCGGGCGCCTTGGCATCCATCCGCCCCGGCAGCCGCTCGGACAAAACATCGGAGGCCCGCTTCTGCTCCGCCGCACCTTCGGCCTCGCTCTCTGCCAGGTCTCTCTCCGCCTGCGGCGAGGCCGCCTCGCCCACATCGGTAATCACCAGCACCTCTTCCAGGCGCGACAGATTCGCCGCTGGACGGATCACCACATCCACCCATGGATCGCGGTCGGGATCCGGCACCACCCGATCCACGGTGCCCACCGGCATGCCGCGCGGAAAAATCTGGTCTCCTCCGCTGGTCACAATCCGCTCGCCCGGCTTGATGCGCTCATCGGGCGATACATTCATCACCCGCATCTCCCCAAAAGAGCTTCCCTTCAGAATCCCCCGGGTCCGCGTCGTTTCCAGAGTTACGCCCACGCCGCTCGTCCGATCGGTGATCAGCAGCACGAGACTCTTGTGATCGAAGACGTCCTTCAGCTTGCCCACGATGCCGTCCGCCGTCACCACCGGCATATCCGGGGCCAGACCTTCTTTCGCACCCTTATCGATGTAAAGGGTCTGCGACTGGTCTGTCCCCGAAACGCCGATCACCTGTGCCGGGAATGTTTTGTAAATATAGTGTTGTTTGAAATCGAGCAATTGCTGCAGGCGCTGCCCCTGCTTCGCATCCTCAGCCATGCTTGCCTGCTCCAACCGAAGCCGCTCGATTTCCGCCTTCAACCCGGCGTCTTCCTGGTGCACATGAATCAGATTCACGTAGCCCGACCATAGCCCGCGAATTCCCTGGCCCAGGTAGCGCAGCCACCGCTCCGGTGGCGTCACCACGCTCACCACCACGTAGCGAATCAGGCTCACCCCGCGCTGGTCGGGGCTGTCGGCGGCAGGGCGCTTGACTTGGATAGCAAGCGCCAACAGTTGCGCAACCAGCACCACGATCAGTACCAGGGCGTTCTTATAACGGCTGAAGAAAGATTCCATGGATCCGACGTGGGTGCCCTGCGCACCCGCTACTTGCCGATTCTCGGCTCAAGATGCGGCATCATTCTGTAGAATTCAACCCGCATTTCCGCCAAGAGTTACCAACATTATAAGCCGCATCAGCATGCATTCAGCGGGCTTCCCAGCTTACGCAAGTACCCATTCGATACCTAGTCGATCTTGATCTTGCGCAGCAGCCTGAAGTCGCTGAGCATCTTGCCCGTGCCCAGAACCACGCTGGCCAGCGGGTCATCAGCAATCGACACCGGCAGCCCGGTTTCCTCGCGAATCCGCTTGTCGAGATTCTTGATCAGCGCCCCGCCGCCCGTAAGCACAATACCGCGGTCGCTGATGTCGGCGCTCAGTTCCGGAGGCGTCCGCTCCAGCGCCACGCGAATCGCATTCATGATCGTCGAAATCGACTCGCCCAGAGCCTCGCGAATCTCACTGTCTTCTATGCTGATGGTCTTTGGCACGCCCTCGATCAGGTTGCGGCCCTTGATCTCCATCGTCAGCGGCTTATCCAGCGGATACGCCGACCCCAGCTCGATCTTGATCTGCTCCGCCGTCCGTTCCCCAATCAGCAGGTTATATTTCCGCTTCAGGTAGTTCATGATGGCTTCGTCCATCTGATTCCCGGCCATCCGCACCGACCGCGAGTAAACGATGCCCGAAAGCGAAATCACGGCAATATCCGTCGTTCCGCCGCCAATATCCACTACCATATTGCCGCTCGGCTCGGTAATCGGCAGTCCCGCGCCAATCGCCGCCACCATCGCCTGCTCGACGAGGAACACCTCGCTGGCCTTGGCGCGATAGGCGGAGTCCTCGACCGCCCGCTTCTCCACCTGCGTAATCTCCGAAGGCACGCCGATCACGATCCGCGGATGCACCATCATCTTGCGGTTATGCGCCTTCTGAATGAAGTAGTTCAGCATCTTCTCGGTGACCTTGAAGTCAGCGATCACCCCATCCTTCATCGGCTTGATAGCTACGATATTGCCCGGCGTACGCCCGAGCATCTCCTTGGCTTCCTTGCCCACGGCTTCCACTTCACCGGTATTTTTATTGATGGCCACAATCGAGGGCTCGTTGACCACGATTCCCTTGCCCGCGGCGTAGACGAGCGTGTTGGCCGTTCCTAAATCGATCGCCAGATCGCTTGAGAAAACGCTAAACAGCGAGCGCACACCGTGCGATCGCGAAGGACGCGAATGATAACCGTTCGATGACATGAAATAAACGACTTTTCTAAGGACTCGTGCCTATTGTAAGGCCATCGGGGCAATTGCTGCACCGCAGCGCGCCGTGGATTTCTTGGGGAATTCTCAGGAATGCGTCTGCGATAGCCCTCCGTTGCGGCATAATAAAACCATTTGCTCCGCTGACACAGACCAGTTCCGTCCTCCCCCTTCGAGGACATAGGATGACAACGCAATCGATTCCCGCCGTTCCACAGGGCTCGGCCTCCGGATCGCTCACACTTCATCGCACCCCCCTTCCTGCTCTCACGGGAATCCGCTTCGTGGCGGCGATCCAGGTGGTGCTCTTCCACTTCGGCGCAGACTTCGCGCGAAGAAACGGCGCCCCGCGTACGATCACGAACATCCTGAACAACGGCTGGACAGCCGTCACCCTCTTCTTCATCCTCTCCGGATTCATCCTCAGCTACACCTACTGCGGCCAAATCAAGCAGCCCGGAGGCAAAGCCCGTTTCTGGGAAGCCCGCTTCGCCCGCATTTATCCCGTTTACTTCTTCTCCCTCATTCTGTGCTGGCCGTTTCGCGGCAACCCGGGACCGGGCCTGTCCATCGCCGTCTTCGCCATGGTGCAGGCATGGATTCCCTTCCACATCGACTACGAAGGCGCATGGAACATGGCCGCCTGGACGCTCTCGACCGAGGCTTTCTTCTACCTGCTTTTCATCTTCATCCTCCCCCTCCTCGAAAAGCTCTCCGTCCGGGCATTGAAATGCGTCGCCGCAGCCACAGTGCTTCTCATCGTGTTTGGCCATACCATGACCCACGACGTTGAGCCCCTCACTCGGATGACCGGACTTCCCCATCCCGTCTTCCGCTTTCCAGAATTTCTTGCCGGCATGACGCTCGGGCTGATTTTCCTGCGCAGCCCCCGGCCTTCTCCCCGCCCCTGGCTCTCCTGGGCCGCGACCTTCGCAATTCTGGCCATTCTAGCTTTTGTGGAAGGATCATGGTTGTCGCTCATGGCCGCTCCGCTCGCCGTTCTCATCTACGAACTGGCCGCCGGCAACAGCCTTCTCGCCCGGTTCCTCAGCTCCAGGCCCCTCATCCTGCTGGGCGGCGCAAGCTATGCCATATACCTGCTGCAGTATCCTGTCCGAAATTGGGTGCGCGCCGCATTCGCCCGGTGGAGTCCCGATCATGCCTCCGTTAGCGCTTGGCTCTCGCCCCTGCTCCTCATCTCCATCTCCTGCTTCCTCTTTCACTGGTATGAGGAACCGCTCCGCCGCGCCTTCAAACGCTGGTTCGCTCGACTGGGGCCAAAGTCTTCTTGAATGGCTGGGGGTACCACCCATTCTTCGCTTCATCACGAAGTGTTGGTGCCGCTCCCATTTCATAGCCTGAGCTTCATCCGGTATCCTTGAATGTTTCGTATCAAGGAGATTTCAATGCCAGCGAAGCTCTACAAAAACCTCATCGGCGGTGAATGGGTCGCCTCCCGCACCGGCAAGACCTTCCTGAACGTCAATCCCGCCAACTGCGACGACATCCTCGGCGAATTCCAATCCTCCGCCGCCGCCGACATCGACGACGCCGTCGCTGCCGCTGCCGAAGCATGGAAGACCTGGCGCCTCGTCCCCGCGCCCAAGCGCGCCGAAATCCTCTATAAGACCGGAGAGCTCCTCACCCAGCGCAAAGAGCAATATGCCCGTGACATGACGCGCGAGATGGGCAAGGTTCTCAGCGAAACCCGTGGCGACGTGCAGGAGGCGATCGACACCGCCTACTACATGGCCGGTGAAGGCCGCCGCCTCTTCGGCCAGACCACCCCCTCCGAACTGCGCAGCAAATTCGCCATGTCGGTCCGTATGCCGGTCGGCGTATGCGGCATGATCGCCCCGTGGAACTTTCCCATGGCCATCCCCTCATGGAAGATCTTCCCCGCGCTCGTCTGCGGCAACACCTGCGTCATCAAACCAGCCGAAGACACCCCCCTCTCCACCTACAATCTCGTCCAGTGCCTCATCGACGCCGGATTGCCCCCCGGAGTCGTGAACATCGTCACCGGCTTCGGACCCGACGCTGGCGCGCCCATCGTCTCGCACCCCGGCATCCGCGCCGTCTCCTTCACCGGATCATCCGAGGTCGGCCGCATTGTCGGTCAGACCGCCGCCGCCAACTTCAAGCCTTGCTCGCTTGAGATGGGAGGCAAAAACGCCATGATCGTCCTCGACGACGCCCACCTCGACCTCGCCGTCGAAGGCGCGCTCTGGGGAGCCTTCGGCACCACCGGCCAGCGCTGCACCGCAACCAGCCGCATCATCCTGCACAAAAAGATCACCGCGGAGTTCACCGAAAAACTGGTCGCCCGCGCCGACGCTCTCAAAGTAGGAGACGGCCTCGACGAATCCGTTCAGATGGGCCCGCAGGTCAACCAGCAGCAGATCGAGACCTCCACCCGCTACAGCGAGATCGCGCAGAAAGAGGGTGCCAAGCTTCTCACCGGCGGCTCAGCGCTCGACGGCGGCACCTACGATAAGGGGCACTTCTTCGCCCCCACCGTATTCGCCGGAGTCAAACCTGGCATGCGCATCGCCCAGGAAGAAGTCTTCGGCCCGGTCGTCAGCCTGGTCGAGTGCGCAAACTTCGACGAAGCCCTCGACATCGCTAACGGCATCGACTACGGCCTCTCGACCGCGCTCTACTCCCGCGATGTGAACCTCGCCTTCCGAGCCATGCGCGACCTCGAAGCCGGAATCACCTACATCAACGCCCCCACCATCGGAGCTGAAGTCCATCTCCCCTTCGGCGGAGTCAAACACACCGGCAACGGCCACCGCGAAGGCGGCACCGGCGCCCTCGACTTCTACACGACGTGGAAATCCGTCTACTTCGACTACTCCGACAAGTTGCAGCGCGCCCAGATCGACACGGGAGAGTGATTGCGCAGACCAGCCCTCGAAAGGAGGCCGGGATCCCGATGACTGTCGCCCAGATCTGGAAGAGCACAAGGTTCACCATCGAATGCAGCCCGGGCAAGGCGGCCGGTACCGTCATCTTCCGATTGACCGGACCGTTCACCGCGCGGGATATGTACACCTGCTTGTCGCCTGATGCTCTTCGCAACACCTTTGAATCAACGCCGAACACCGTGCAAGCTGCTGTTCATATCCTCGACCTCACTCAGGTCCCGTATATGGATTCTGACGGCCTCGGCATGATGGTTAGCCACTATGTTCGGTGCCAGCGCCAGGGGATTCGGCTGATTACGGCAGGAGTGAGCCCACGCGTCCTCCAACTCTTCCGGCTCACCAACGTCGAAACCCTCTTTCCGATGGCCGCTACCCTCGAGGAGGCAGATCGCCCGGTACCTTCCAAATAGCGCACAAAATCGAATTTCGCATATATGATGTTCGCCAGCGGCAAAGCCCACCCACCGCTCTGCCCGAAGAAGTCATGGCTTAACCGAACAACAGGAGGCACCCCTGAACATCCTTCTGCTCTCCATGCCCGATTCCTTCGAGCACATGCCCACCGTTGCCATCCGCATGCCCAACGGAGCGCTCACCTCGCTCGCCGGCAATCTTGACGAGCACCACAATGTCGCGGTCGCCGATCTCATCTTGTGTCAACATTCAGTACGCGAGACCGTCACCCGCCTCGTCCGCGAGACCCACCCCGACATCGTCGGCATGTCCATCATGACCTTCCAACGCCGCACCGCCGAGCGTCTTATGCACCTCGTCCGTGCGCTCAAACCCGATGTAAAAATCGTCGTGGGAGGCTACGACCCCAGCCTCGACACCGAAGCCTATCTCTCTATGCCCGTTGATTTCATCGTGCGCGGCGAGGGCGAAGTCACCTTGCGCGAACTCACCCGCGCGGTCGAAGGCCAAGGCAGCCTGCACTTCATCTCCGGCCTCACGCACAAGCAATCTAGCGGTTCGGATCAAGGCAAATGGATTCACAACCCGCAGCGCGCCCCGCACCGCCTCGAAGACAACGATATCCGCCTTCCCAAACGCAACGCCCGAGTGCTCAAGGGCTACACGCTCCTCGGCCGCCAGGTCGACGTCATCGAAACCTCGCGCGGCTGCACCTTCGACTGCAGCTTCTGCTCCATCATCGAAATGCGCGGCCGCAACTTCTTCGCCTATTCCTTCGATCGCGTCCTCGACGACATCCGCGACGCGCAGCGCCACGGTGCGCGCACTATCTTCCTCGTCGACGACAACATCACGCTGAATGTCCATCGCTTCGAAGCCCTCTGCCATGCCATCATCGATGCCGGCCTCAACAAAATCGATTACTTCGTGCAGGGCATGACGTCTGCGATTGCCAATCACGGCGAGACGCTTGCGCCACTGATGCGCAAGGCTGGTTTTCGCTATGTTTTTTTAGGCATCGAAAACATCCTGGAGAGCGACCTCGTGTTCCTTCAGGCTTCTGCGAAGAACACCGCGCGCTCCAATGGCCAGAAGACCGGTAACGCCACCCTCCAGGCCATCGAATATCTCCACAAGAACAACATGCTGGTTGTCGGAGGACTTATTGTCGGCAGCCCCGGCGATACCGCCGAGTCCATCAAGGCCAACCTCGAATTCGCACGCAAGTACGTGGACTGGCCTTACATCCAGCACCCCACGCCCTACCCCAAAACCCCCATGACCGCCGACTTCCGCCGCCAGGGCCTCATCGAAAACGAGCGCCTCGAAGAGTACGACGGAACTACGCCCGTCGTACGCAACGAGAATCTTCCTCTCGACGAAATCGAATACCTCCGCTGGAAGGCCGAGCGCGGCATGAAGACCCGCCACATCCCCACCGTCCTCCGCCACGACCCGTGGTTCGTGCTGCGCAACGTCGGCAGGATGGCCGCCTTCACCTACCGCGGGTCTACCCTGCGCACCGCGCTGGGACTGGAAAGCGATCGCCGGGCCTTCGCTCGCTACCAGGAGATTCGCCGCAAGGAGCGCGAATACATTGAGCCTCCCCAGACTTTTTGCGACCCCGTTGATTCCGCCGACTCTAAAGACGAGAGTCAGGAGCGGAGATTATGGGCAAGCTCGAAGGAAAAGTCGCCGTTATCACTGCAGCCACCTCTGGTATGGCACTCGCCACAGCAAAGCTCTTTGTTGAAGAAGGGGCTTACGTCTTCATCACCGGACGCCGCCGGAATAAGCTCGATGAAGCGGTAAAATTCATCGGCGGCAACGTCAACGGCATTCAAGGAGACGCCGGCGATATGACCGACCTTGACCGCCTCTTCGAGACCGTCAAGGCCGAAAAGGGCCACATCGACGTCCTCTTCGCCAGCGCGGGCTACGGCGAATTCAACGTGCCTCTCGGATCGATCACCGAAGAGAACTACGACAAGACGTTCGGCACCAACGCCAAAGGCACTCTCTTCACAGTTCAAAAAGCCTTGCCGCTCCTGCGCGATGGCGCATCGGTCATCATGAATGGCTCCATCGCCGGCATAAAGGGCTTCGGAGGCTTCAGCGTATACAACGCCAGCAAGGCCGCCGTCCGCTCCTTCGCGCGCACATGGACTACTGACCTAAAATCGCGCAAGATTCGCGTCAACGTCCTCAGCCCCGGCCCGATCGATACCGGAGCATTCGAGGGAGTTCCGCAGCAAGTCAAGGATGGCTTCATCTCCATCATCCCCATGGGCCGCATGGGACGCCCCCAAGAAATCGCCACTGCGGCGCTCTTCCTCGCCTCCGACGACTCCAGCTTCGTCACCGGCATTGAGCTCTTCGTCGACGGCGGCACCGCCCAGATCTGATTCTCAGACTCCGACCTACTTTGATCCCGTCATAACCGTATCGCGAGTTCATTTGAAGTAGAATTACGATCGTAATATTATCAGCGGATGCGCTACCCAGCCGATCAAAAGCAACGAACAAGCATGCGGATTCTGAAAGCCGCCTCCGGTCTCTTTCGCAGCCGCGGATATGACGCCACCGGCATCGATGCCGTCATGGCCTCCGCCGACCTCACCGCCGGGGCCTTCTATGCGCACTTCAGGTCCAAGGAAAACCTCTTCGCTAAATCCCTCGAATCCGCTTTCTTTCAGTCAGGTGCAAAGTGGTCCCACCGCCTCGAAAATCTTGAGGACCGCGACTGGGTCCGCAAATTCGCCGCTGCCTATCTCAGCAAGACCCATCGCGACAATCCCGAACTCGGATGCCCTATGCCCGCGCTTGCCCCGGAGATCGGCCGCATCGGCGGCCCATCACGTGCCGTCTTCGAAGAGCGTCTGCGTGGTCTGATCGAGATGATCGGCCAGCATCTCGATTCCGATTCTCCGGACGGCAGTCGCGCCATCCCTGCCATCGCCATGTGCGTCGGCGGCCTCATGCTCGCGCGTGCGGTCGATGACCCCAAATTGTCCGACCAGATTCTCAGTACATGTCGCGCCGCAGTCGCTGAACAGAGCGCGTCGGCGTAGGAGTAGCACCATGCCTCAGACGGTCCTCGTCACAGGAGCATCCTCCGGAATCGGAGCTGCAACCGCACGCCTCTTCCACGCACGCGGCTTCACGGTCTTCGGCACAACACGCGTCGCCAATCCCGTCTCGCCTGTGGAATTCACGATGCTTTCGCTCGACGGCACATCCGACACCTCGGTCCGAGATGGCATTGATCACGTCATATCTCAGACAGGACGCATCGACATTCTCGTCAACAACGCGGGCTACGCGCTCAACGGGGCCGCCGAGGAAACCAGCCTAGCCGAAGCCAAAGATCAATTCGAAACCCAACTTCTTCGGCGCGGTCCGTACCATCAACGCCTCCTGGCGTCGATGCGCCAGGCGCGCGCCGGGAGGATCATCAACATCGGCTCTCTGGTGGGCCTCATCGCGATCCCCTACGCAGCTTTTTATTCCGCCACCAAGTTTGCGCTCGAGGCCTATTCGGAATCCCTGTGGTACGAACTCAAGCCCTTCGGCATCACCGTCAGCCTGATCGAGCCTGGCTTCGTGCGCACCAGTATCAGCCATGCCTCTCGCATCGCGGCCGCATCGCGGCCCGCCTACAACGGACCGCGCACTCGGGTCATCGCTGCCATCAAAAGCGGCGTCGACAAGGGCTGCTTGCCGGAACGCGTTGCCAAGTCCGTTCTTCTCGCCGCAGAGAGCCCCAATCCCCGCCTGCGTTATAGAGTAGGCTTCGATTCCCTCTGGCTGCCCCGCCTCCGGAAAGCTGTGCCGTGGAATTTCTTCGCATCCGGACTCCGCCGCCAGTTCGGGCCCGACGCCAAAGCCTGACAACTCAAAAAGGAGATATCCACCATGCCCGACGAACTAGCGACGTTCCTTGGTTTCTGGGACTACGAAGCAAAGAAGACCGCCGAAATGCTGCGAGTTCTGCCCACGGGCCAGTACGACTTCCGGCCTGATCCACAGGCGCGCTCACTCGGAGAGCTCTCCTGGCATCTCGCCGAGGTTGACGCCTACACCACCTGGGGCATCGAACAGGGGGGATTCCGGGTCGGCCTTCGACCTCCCGGCATCGAGCGGCCGAGATCTATCGGAGCCCTCGCCCCGGGCTATGAAAGCATCCACGCCGAAGCCCTGGAGCGCGTCCGCAAGCTCACACCTGCCGATCTCGACCGCAAGCTCCGCCACTTTACCGGCGATGAAGTCTCGATCCGCCAACTCCTATGGGGCGCCATTTTGTTTCATATGATTCACCATCGCGGGCAGCTCTCGATCCTTTGCCGTCTTGCGGGTGGCGCTATCCCCGGACTCTACGGACCGAACCGCGAGGAGATGGCCGCGCTGCGCGCCGCCCGAGCATAAGACGATCAGATTCATGCCGCTGTGATGAATCCACCCCAGCTCTGAATCATCTACTCAGAGCATAGGAGATCGCATTTATGGCACAAGAAAAGAAGGTCGCTCTCATCACTGGAGCGAATCGTGGCATCGGGTTTGAGACAGCAAAGCAATTGGGAGAGAAAGGTGTCACCGTCGTTGTGGGCTCGCGCAAGCTCAGCGACGCCGAGGCAGCAGCCGCGAAGCTCAAGACCGAAGGCATCGACGCCTACGGCATCCAGCTCGATGTGACCAAGCCCGCCGATCGCACGGCGGCGTATAAGTTTTTCGAAGGTAAATTCCGCAAGCTCGACATCCTCATCAACAACGCGGGAGTCGCGGGTGGTGACTTCTTCACCAATACCACGTCGAAAACAACCGAAGATGAGCTGAAAAGCGTATACGAAACCAACTTCTTCTCCGTCGTCGCCCTCACGCAGCAGTTGTTACCCCTTGTTAAGAAGAGCGATTCCGGACGTATCGTCAATCTCTCCAGCATTCTCGGCTCACTCACTCTGCACGCTGATCCCGAGAGTCCCATCGCAGGCTCCAAGCTCTTTTCCTACAACTCCTCAAAGGCCGCGCTCAACGCCTTCACTATCCACCTCGCCGATGAGCTCAAAAACACACCCATCAAGGTAAACTCCGTGCATCCCGGATGGGTCAAAACCGAAATGGGCACCGATGCCGCACCCATGGAAATCCCCGACGGCGCGAAGACCAGCGTCGCAGTGGCTCTGCTCGGTCCCGACGGCCCCAACGGCCGGTTCATTCATTTAGGCCAGGAACTACCCTGGTAAGTCGTACACACAACAATTCACCCTAGGCCAGTGCGGTCAACACTGGCCTTTATGCTCGGAAGATCCAACCGACTGCGAAACCTCCCTACAAGCACGATGAGCATTCATATTCGCCGCTGGTCCCTGAGGTCCTGGTTCAACGACCCGCTCTTCCTGCTGGCCCTCGCCGCGGGTCTCATCGCATTCGTAGTGCAATCGGGAGAGTTAGGCACCGCCGACACACAACATCGGCTCCAATCTACTCACTCTCTGTGGACAGCGGAGCCGCCGGTATTTCCCCAGGAGTATCCCGAATTCGGCATACATGGCCGCGGAGGGAAGTTACAGAGCTGGTACGGCATCGGGCAGTCGTTGCTTATGTTCCCGGCGGATGTGATCGGCACATATGTTGAGCGGCTCCCTGTTTTCGCTAATTACAACGGGGACGATCCCAGCGTGCGCAACATCTTGGTCAGCTTCAGCACCAACATCCTTATCAGCGTGCTGACCTCGCTGATCTGCTTCCGGTTTCTACGGCAATTGGGCTTCAATGTGAAGCACGCTGTCGCGGGCGTTCTGGCCCTGCTGCTCGCGACCACGCATCTGCATTACACGCAGAACATGATGGAGAACAATTACATCTTTCTCCTCACGCTCACCGGACTCTCGTATCAATACGAGTGGTTGCGCAAAGGCAGCCGGCGCGCCCTCCTGATTGGCTCGGCGGCTTTCGGGCTCAATCTGCTTACTCGCCTCACCACTGGCATGGATCTGTTGGCTGGAGCTCTTTTCATGCTGCTTGTATTGTGGTTTGAGGGGGCGCGTGGCCCAGCCCTTTGGAAACGCTGTCGAACCTACATAGCGACCGCTCTCCCGGTCTATGCGTTTTTCGGGTTGATCGACCGCCTGTATCAGTACTACCGGTTTGGATCGCTCTTCAACACCTACTTGAGTGTGATGGGCCGCCAAGCGAGACAGCGGGATCCAACCTTACCTGCTGGCTATCCGTTTGAAACCCCGTTCCATGTCGGCTTTCTCGGGCCACTGTTCGCACCCGAAAAGTCGATCTTTCTCTTTGACCCTTTACTGATCCTCATGATTTTGCTTGCCGCCGTAGCCTGGAGGCGATTCAGCCCCGCCATCAAGGCTTACGCCGCCACAGCGGGCCTACTTCTATTGGCATATATAAGTTTTTACGCTCGATTTACGGTGTGGAGCGGCGATTTCGCCTGGGGTGACCGTTATGTTTCGACTGCCGTCGAATTCGCGGCGCTGCTCGCTTTTCCGCTGCTGCTGCGCCATCGCAACGAGGTAGGTAAACTGGTTTGGGCTGTAGGAATCGCGTTAATAGCGATCGGCACCGTGATCCAGGCCGCGTCGCTCGCCTTCTGGCTGCCGCTCGAGATTTACCAGATGGAGACCCTCGGTCACCCGACCTTCGTGATCGCCCTTCGCGCGAATAACATCGTTGCGTTTAGCCTCGGGAAAATGGACGCATGGGGCCTCAATAACCATGCAATGACTGAGGATCCGTGGGATTACGTTCACATCACCGCATGGAATTTTCTGCCTTTCCTGCTGAAGCGAACGGGCAGCGCGCCTCCCTGGGCCGTGCATTTGGCCTTCGCAGTTTGGGGCGTTGCGCTCACCGCCCTGGCCGGCATTCTGTGGCGGCTCCGCAAAGTGCTTGCACGACTCGATTAGGGCAAGTCAACATCGCGGCCAACCCTCAACTGGCCCCATAGTCAAGCGCGCATACTAGCCAGCCGTGTCTTCGGCTCATACCCACTCAGCATGTGGATTTCTGGCCTTGGCGAATTTCGCGTCCGCCCAGGATTGGTTTAGCAACCAGTTCTCGCTGCGCAGAACCACATTCAAGAACAACGGGACGATACCGCTAAGTACGATTTACGACTATCAGTACAACGCGACCAACATCGGCTCCCTTGATGAAAGCCCCGGTGGAGATGAATCGCCGGAGCTATCGTAGTCGAACACCCCGCATTGGGACACACAGTTTCGCTGTAACAACGTTCGACGTCACAGCAGGTGTTGTGCACTGGGGGCATGTATAACATCTCTGCCCAGACCCCCGAGCTTCCCGAGAATACCAGGGTTACCGGAAGCAGCTATGGAGAACAGGTCATCAACACCTACGGTTCTGCCGGCACCAACGCCAACCTTAACCACGGTGGGCCACGTCCCCCCGCTGATTATCCCCCAAATGTCCACCATTACGTCTTCACGGTCTACGCTCTCGACGCGGACCTCAAGCTACCCTCGTCGGCGGATTTTCCCCCAACGGCCCTTACGCTGTATCGCGCACTGGTCGATGCTGGAAGCTCAGGCCATATCCTGGCAAGCGCAAGCATTACCGGCCTTTACTCGACTACCCCTAAATAGGCGCTGTTCAAATTACCGCCCGGTTCCAGGGCTGCGCGCCGCTTGGTTCCGGACGGATTGCTCCATATTTATTTGTCGACAACGCGGAAGTTACCGGTCGCGCGATTTTTGAAGCGTAGCTTCCGGCTAATCCGTGATCTGGCCTAAGCACGTCTTGACAGACTCAGGCATGAAATCTCTCTGCGCCGCGAGCTTTTGCTTTGGCCGCCTCTTCTTCTCGATTCCTTGGGTGCGCAGTCGTTTCGAGCGAGTGGAGAAGACGTGCCGAGACCCCGGCTACCTCTTCGACAGCAGCCAGGAAAGCCTCTTCATTTGCCTTCGACGGTTTGTTAAAACCGCTGATCTTTCTCACGTACTGTAGCGATGCGGCTCGAATCTCCTCGTCGGTCACGGGAGGGTCGAAGTTGAAAAGCATTTTGATATTTCGGCACATTTTCCTGGACCTCAAACCGCTTGAACTTGCGAGTTACCTGAAAGTCTAGCTCAACACCTTAACTGAACGGAGTCGCTTTCATAGGACTCGTCATTCGTCTTACATGCATCACTCCTCGGCCAACTGAGTTAGGATGGGAAGTCGCTGAGGTTGCTGGCATGATCATCGGAGTACCGAAGGAAGTCAAAGACCACGAGAGTCGGGTCGGCATTACGCCCGCCGGAGTCAAGTCCCTCACCGAAGCCGGACACAAAGTCCTCCTCGAGACCCGGGCCGGAGAGATCTCTGCCCTCACCGACGACGAATACCAAGCTGCCGGCGCCGAAATCGTCGGCTCGGCCCACAGCGTCTGGGGCCTGGCCGACATGATCGTCAAGGTCAAGGAGCCCGTTGAGAAGGAATACGCCTTCTTCCGCGACGGTCTGGTGCTCTTTACCTATTTGCACCTCGCGCCTCTGCCTGACCTCACCGAGAAACTCCTAGCGATGAAGGTCACCGGCATTGCCTATGAGACCATCCGTGACCGCGCCGGAACACTGCCGTTGCTCACGCCCATGTCCGAGGTCGCCGGAAGGATGTCTGTGCAGGTTGGCGCCTCCTACCTTGAGATGGAATACGGCGGTCGCGGCGTCCTCCTCGGCGGCGTACCCGGCGTGCCTCCCGCCAACGTCTGCATCATAGGCGGCGGCATCGTCGGCACCAACGCTGCAAAAATCGCGGTTGGCATGGGCGCGAAAGTCACCATCGTCGACCTTAATCTGAACCGCCTGCGCGAACTCGATGACATCTTCAACGGCAAGCTCTTCACTCTGGCTTCGAACTCTTACAATGTCGCTCGCGCCACGCAGGAAGCCGACCTTGTCATCGGCGGAGTTCTTATACCCGGAGCAGCGGCTCCAAAGATTGTGACCAGGGAGATGGTCTTCAGGATGAAGCGGGGTGCGGTGATCGTGGACGTCGCCATCGACCAGGGCGGATGCGTCGAGACTGCCCGGCCCACCACCCACAGTGATCCCTCGTACCTGGTGAATGGCGTCGTCCACTACTGCGTGACGAATATGCCGGCGGCTGTGCCTTATACCTCCACCCACGCCCTCACAAACGCGACCTTTCCCTATGTGCTGAAGCTGGCGCAAAATGGAGCGAAGGCCGCAATCCTTCAGGACGACGGCATTCGCGACGGGGTAAACACCTATGACGGCACCCTAACCTGCGAACCAGTCGCCGCTTCTCAGAGAAAGCCCTGGACGGCGATTCGTGAACTACTCGCGTAGATTCACGGCAAAGAAATAGTCCTACGGGTTCTGGGAAACCTGGACCGCGCGCTCCAGCCTGAACGTCAGGACGGTCTCGGCCGGGATAACAATGTCTTTGTTGCCCGTAAAAGCCGCGCCTGCTGTACCTGCGCCCGCGCCGACCAGGCCGCCGATGAGGGCGCCTTTTCCACCGCCCGCTAGTCCGCCGATGAGCGCGCCAGCGCCACCGCCGCCGCCGATAAAGCCAGCGGTCCGTTTACCTTTACCCTTCTCGGCGCGTTCTATGGTGCTCGATGCGATCTGGTAAGTCGCGCCATTAGCACGCACCGTATCCAGGCGGAGATCGAGTTCCGCCCCGCCCTTGAAGCGGCCCAGCGCCTTAGCGTCCGTGACCGTCCCCCTCGCAGTGGAGCCCGCCTTGATCACCGTCTGGCCTCCCACTCTCACCGGCGAGGCTACGGTCGCAGTAAAAGTATCCCCGGCCTGGCTGATCTTCGAACCCAGATCCTGGCTAATCGAGACTGCGATATGCGTTCCCGCGGGAATCACTATCGGAGGTGGAGG
>JBAVYX010000512.1:0-12675 GCA_049588475.1 Silvibacterium sp.
GCCGGGGCCCCCGGCCCGCGCTCGGGATGGGGTACCCTTAAGCGTGCTCGGTCAAGGGTGGGCCATCCGCCATCGAGGAACCTGGAGAACCAGAAATGGATGAACATGCCAAACCGGAATCGCATCACGTCGGTGCCAGCGTAAGGCCCGGTGGGGACTGTGAATTCGTGCTCTGGGCTCCAAAGCTCGAAACTGTAGAGATACACTTGCTAGCACCCGAGGATCGGATCCTGGCAATGCAGCGTGGAGATGACGGCTACCACCACGCTTCAGTACGCGTCCCGCAAGGAGCGCAATATCTCTATCGTCTGCCGGGTGGGGGCGAGTTTCCAGACCCGGCGTCCAGCTATCAGCCCGACGGTGTGCATGGACCCTCGGAAGTCTTCGATACCCGATCCTTCGAGTGGAGTGACTCGGGGTGGATGGGGCGGGCGTTGGAAGACTACATCCTGTATGAGGCGCACGTCGGGACTTACACGCCCGCAGGGACATTCGACGCGATGATTCCGTATCTCCCGCAACTGCGGGACCTCGGAATAACTGCGATCGAAATCATGCCAGTGGCACAGTTCCCCGGACGCCGCAACTGGGGTTACGACGGCGTTTACCCATTTGCAGTCCAGAACAGCTATGGAGGGCCAATGGGGCTGCAAAAGCTTGTAGACAGCGCCCACCGGCACGGATTGGCGGTGGTGCTGGACGTTGTCTATAACCACCTGGGCCCAGAGGGGAACTACTTTGGCCAGTACGCTCCGTACTTCACGAACCGGTACGGCACACCCTGGGGCGCAGCGCTGAATTTTGATGGTCCCCAGAGCGATGAAGTGCGGCGTTTCTTCATAGAGAATGCGCTTTACTGGCTCCGGGATTTTCACATCGACGGCCTGAGGCTCGATGCTATAAACGGCATATTCGACACGAGTGCCATTCCATTTCTTGCCCAGCTAGGGTCGGCGGCGGACTCACTGGCTCGAGAGACCGGACGGCACATCATCCTGATTGCGGAAAGCGACCTCAATGACGTGCGCGTGCTGAGAGCGCGCGGGCAAGGCGGATTCGGGCACGATGCCCAATGGAGCGACGATTTTCATCACGCTCTGCATGTCCTCCTCACCGGTGAGCAGGACGGTTACTACATGGATTTTGGTGGCATCCATCCTCTTTCGGTGACGCTGCAGGAGGGGTGGTTCTTCTCAGGGCGGTATTCCAAGTATCGGCAGAGACACCATGGCAACTCGCCACGGGGTTTCGCGCCACACAGGTTCGTCGTTTGCATCCAGAATCACGACCAGGTGGGCAATCGCGCGGAGGGTGAAAGACTCAGCCGGCTGGTGAGCTTTGATGGACTCAAATTGGCCGCCGGAGCTACTTTGCTTTCACCCTTCGTTCCCATGATGTTTATGGGTGAGGAGTATGGCGAGACCGCTCCATTTCTCTTCTTCACCGACCATGGCGATCAACAACTGATAGAAGCGGTGCGGCGCGGGCGGCAAGAAGAGTATCGAATGTTCATGGGAACCGGGGAGATTGCCGATCCGCAGGGCGAGTCGACCTTCCTCGATTCAAAGCTGGACCACAGCCTGAACAGCAAGGAACCGCATCGAACTCTGCGCTCGTTTTACCAGCGCCTGCTGCAGTTCCGGCGCCTCCATCTTCCATGCGACGATTTGATTGTGCAGGCGGTCAGCCTGGAGGCTGAGAAATCTCTGGCGCTGCGCTATTCGAGCGATTCCGGTGAATTGCTGACCGTTTTCAACTTTTCCGATGTCCCTTGCTCGGTCGCAGTAGAGTGCCCGGCAGGCTTTTGGCAGAAGCAACTGGATTCTGCCGATGCAGAGTGGCAGGGACTAGGAAACATTGCTCCGGAACGCCTGCAATCGGACGGACGAATCTCAATTACTGTCGCGGCGAGGTCCTTCGTGGTCTTTCAGCCTGGCAGCGAATGAACTGCATATGTGTTACTTCAGTGAGAAAATTGCCACCAGCAACATGATCGTGACGATCAAATGCGACCAGGTGAGAAGAATAATGTCGTCCGGACGCATTCCTTTGTCAGGCGTGAACCTGCGGTAAAACTCCGTCTTCAGCGCAGGGTCAGCTACCGGGTCGGCGTCGAAATACACGCCGTTATCTTTCAGCTTCAGCGCATACTCGCATCTGATTACATATTTTTCGTTTCCTCTGTAGTTCCTTTCGGCAACTCTCAGGTATAACCGGGACAGAATCGCAAAGAGAATGATGCCCGCCCCATAGATGACGCGGGTCAAATCATACGAATGCGACTTCAGGCTCGCGTAACTGTTGAAGATATACACCATCAATCCAATCGAGGCCGTGGCAGCAACGTACGCTTGCACATGGCAGGTCATGGTATGAGACTTGTGCGTCTCCAAGAGGCGGAGAATGACGTCGACCTTTTTGCCGTCTTTGCTATCGCCAACGTCTACATTGCTCTTGATAAGGTCGTACTGATATTCCTCGTCAGGGTTCGTTGACTGTTTTTCCAGGTCCCATAAATGCCGCAAAACAGCCACTGGCGTTCTTCTCATCGCTGCTCCTTCAGGGCTTTGACTTCGTAGGTATGGCGCAATTTGAGCCGATGTGCATAACGCTTTCAGGCAGAAAAGGTTTTTGATAGGCGTGGCAGCACGATTGTCACTCAGCATGTGCCGCTTTGCAAGAAACAACGTTTGGACAGGTTGCAGAGTCGATTTGGAGTTCAGCTATCTTCGCGGGGCTTGATTTTTTGCCCGCCGCCACTTCCTGAACCGTCGCGCATAAATGCCAAGGTTAAAGACGCAGACCGTCACGCCGAAACCCGTGACCAACCACGCCGGAAGATTCGGGTAGATTGTCGCGCTCAGATAATGCACCAGAAAGCCGCCTGTCCATGTCTGTATTGGGGTATACATTCCAGCTCTGGCCTCGAACCATCGTTCGGCCAGCGTCAGCGGACACGGCCATGGGCCAACCTCAACGATGATTCCCCAGATCAGCGACAGCACATGGAATGCAGTCAACCAGGGACGCCCACGCGTCCACAGCGCTCCCAGAATCGCCCAGATGATCCAGGCCAGATGGAGAACCAGCACCGCCGCCGCAAGGGCTTCCATAACGCGATCTTAGGTCCGTCTTGGTTCGTCGTGTAAAGTACCTTCGAGGTACAGCAGTGACTCCCCAAATACCGATAGCTCGTCGATTCCAACCGCTCCTGTTGATCGTCACTCTGGCTCTTACCATCCCTGCCCATGCAGCAGACCGCGGCTTCGTTCGCACGAGTGGACCATTGCTCGTCGATGGCCAAGGCCACACGCTGAACCTCCGCGGCACCAGCCTCGGCAACTGGATGGTCCCCGAAGGCTATATGTTCCGCTTCGAGAAGGGACCGCAGTCGGGACGTGAGATTGATGCTCTGGTAAGTGAACTGATCGGTCCCGTCGCGGCCACACAGTTCTGGCATGACTACCGCGAGCATTACATCACTCGCGCCGACATTCAGTTCCTCCACAGCGTGGGATTCAACTCTCTCCGCATCCCCATCGACTACCGCTTCTTCACTTCCAGCAACGACGAGGGCTTCACGCTGCTCGATCGCGCCATCGGCTGGGCGCAGGAGACCGGCCTGTACATCGTGATTGACATGCACGCCGCCCCATGCGGCCAGACCGGCACGAACATCGACAATAGCTGGGGATATCCCTGGCTCTTCGAAAGCCCCGAATGCCAGCAGCAAACCATCGACATCTGGAAGCGCATCGCCAGCCACTACCGTGATTCGAAAACCGTTCTCGGTTACGATCTTCTCAACGAGCCGATCCCGCATTTCCCGCAGCTTCAAAGCTATAACGCCCGGCTCGAGCCTCTTTACCGCCGCATCGTCGCCGCCATCCGTGAGGTCGATCCCCACCACGTCGTCATCCTCGGCGGAGCCCAGTGGGATACCAACTTCAATGTCTTCGGGCCGCCCTTTGACGCGAACGTGATGTACACCTTCCACAAATACTGGATGGCTCCCGAGCAGGCCGCCATTCAGTCCTATCTCGACTTCCGGTACCGCTACCACGTGCCTATCTGGCTGGGCGAATCCGGAGAGAACACCGATGACTGGGTCAGCCAATTCAGGCAGCTGCTCGAAAAAAATCAGGTCGGATGGGCCTTCTGGCCGTACAAGAAAATGGAAGCCACATCCGCTCCTGTCACCTTCCGGCGTCCTCGCTACTGGGACGAGATCGTCGCTTTCGCCCAGACCCGCGCCGGAACCGGCGACGCCGAAAAGCAGCTTGCCCGCCGTCCTCCGATGGACCACATCCACGCTGCCTTTGACGACCTGCTCGAGAACATCAGGTTCGAAAACTGTACGCAGAACGCCGGCTATCTGAAGGCTCTCGGCCTAAGGCCAGTCAGCTGAGCGCTCGCTACTTGTCCATATCTTCGAGCGCAAACCTGCCCAGTACGATTGGGCGTGAGGTCGGCGGCTTGGTGCTTGCCACATCCACCGGATACGGCTGCTGCCCATAGGTCGGAAAGCCCCAGATCCTCCCCGTCCGCAGGTCCACTGCCACCTTGCCGAAGATCTGGCTGGTTCCGTCCGGCGCGCGCAGCATATATACGCCCGGCTCAAAATACAGCGGATAATCCGCCATCACTTGCGCCTGCGCGGACCGCGGCGTGACAAAAGGCTCGACCGCGATCGCCAGCAGCGCTATGGCAATTACCAGCAACAGGACATTGGTTGTATTCTTCATTTCGCTCCTTCGTTCGCGGGGATCGGTGTCACAAATCTAAACCGTCTACGTCGATTGACGTTAGAAACATCGTGCTGTCCGGCCACAAACCGGACAATTAGGCCGAACAGCACACGGGAGAATCATGGCCGAAGACAACCCGACCACACCCCCTTGCCAGCGTGTTCCGATTCCCATTGGATACCGCCAGGGCATCATCACCGCTATCACCGTGCTGCTCGGCTTCTCGCTTCTTTTCTTCCGCTACTTTGACTTCGAGCTGCCCGGCGAGTGGACCATTTCCTCGGCCATCGCCGCCATCGTCATGGATCTGTCGATCTCCTACAATTCGTCGCACTGTGGAGATCGCTGCAGATCAAGGACGACGACGAAACTGAGTACGGTATCACTCTCCGCTGGTTTCTCTCATCTGCGGTAATTCTTCTCGTGAGCCTTGCGCTGGCTGGCCTTTCCATCACCCACATCATTAACTTCTGATGTTCGATCCTCAGTGCGGCGTGACAGCGCCCCAACCCCTCCGGCAGAATGGTCGTACTGCTCTCCTGCAAGAGAAACAATAAGGATTCTAAGGTGAAGCAATTCCTCTACGAGCTTTGTGCAGTGTGTGTTGCCTGCAGCCTTCCACTTTCCGCCTTCGCGCAATCCCAACCCCAGCCGGCCACACCGGCACTGCAGTTCTCCACCATCCTCTACGGAGCCGCCTATTACAACGAGTACAACCCTTACGAGCGCCTCGACAAAGACGTCGCCCTCATGCAGCAGGCTGGCCTCACCGTCGTGCGCATGGGTGAATCTACGTGGAGCCTCTGGGAGCCCGAGGACGGTCACTTCGAATACGCTTGGATGGATCGCGTCGTCGACGCCATGGGTAAAGCCGGGATCAAGGTCATCATGGGCACGCCCACCTACTCCATCCCTACCTGGATGTACCACGAGCATCCCGAGGTGCTCGCCCGGCCCTTAGGTGGCGCGCAGACCTTCTATGGCATGCGCCAGAACATGGACCTCGACAGCCCCGTCTACCGCTATTACGCGCAGCGCCTCATCCGCAACATGGTCGAGCACTATCGCAACAACCCCACCGTCATCGGTTGGCAGATCGATAACGAAACCCACTCCTACGACGCCTCCAACAATGACGTCTTTACTGGCTTCGTAAATCACCTGAAGAAAAAGTTTGGCACCACTGACGCTTTGAACAAAGCCTGGGGACTCAACTACTGGGGTCAGGACGTCAACGGCTGGGAGAACATGCCCACCCGCGACAGCACCATCAGCACCGGCTACAAGCTCGAGTGGTCACGTTGGCAGCAGATGCGCGTCACCGACTTCCTCGCCTGGCAGGCCGCCCTGGTACGCGAATATCGTCGGCCCGATCAGTTCGTCATGCAGGACTTCGCCGGAGCCATGCATACCGACGTCAACGAATTCGCGATCGCCAAACATCTCGACGTCGCCGGAGCCAATCCCTACCACGGCACGCAAGACCACATGGACGGAGCGGCGCAGGCGCTCGTTGGCGATTACATCCGCTCACTCCAGCACCGGAACTACCTCGTGACCGAAACCAATGCCCAGACCATCGGGTGGGATTCCGCATTCCAGTATCCGCCGTACGACGGCCAGATCCGGCTCGACGTCTACACCCATGTCTCCAGCGGAGCCAACATGGTCGAGTACTGGCATTGGTCTTCGATCCCTTCAGGACAGGAGGTCTACTGGAAAGGCGTGCTCGGCCACGATTTCGAGCCCAACCGCGCCTTCGCCGAGGTCTCACGCACTGCGCATGAGCTTCAGAAGATCGGCCCGCAGCTCGTGAACATGAAGATCAACAACCAGGTGGCGATTCTGTACAGCCTGGACTCGTGGAATGGCCTGAACTTTATGCCCTTCGCGCATCAGGCAGCTGTGGCGTGGCACTCCGACACCACTACGGCGGACTATGTCGGCCTCGTGCGTCAGTTCCACCACGCGCTCTACAACGCCAATGTCGGCGTCGACTTTGTCTTCCCTGAAGATCCGGATTTCTCACGCTACAAAGTGCTCATCGTCCCCGCGCTCTACGTCGCCGACGACGCTCTGCTCCAGAAAATCTCTGACTACGTCAAGCAGGGCGGCCACGTACTCATGACCTTCAAGAGCGGATTCACCAACGAGTACAACGCCGTTCGCCCGGTGCGCGCTCCAGGACCTCTGCGCGAAGCAGCCGGTTTCAGCTACCAGGAATTCTCCAATCTTGAAAAGCCACTACCTCTCAAGGGCGATCCCTTCCACGCCGGAGACGAGAACAAGGTCATGTATTGGGCCGAATTTCTCATGCCCGAACACGCCCAGCCGCTCGCCACCTACGACCATCCCTTCTTCGGCCAATGGCCCGCGATCACTCAGAACCAGTACGGCTCTGGCACACTCACCTATGAGGGAACAGTCCTCTCCGACACTCTGCAAAAGACCATCGTCCTCGACGTGCTCCACCAAGCCGGACTCACCAGCACAGCCCAGCAACTGCCCCCTGCCGTACGCGAGAAGGATGGTGTGAATCCATCAGGAAAGACGATCCACTACTACCTCAACTATTCGAGCGCTCCTCAAACCTTTGCATATTCGCACGGCGCGGGCTCCGACCTGCTCACTGGAAAGGCCATTGCCTCGTCCGATCAGGTCACCCTGGCGCCCTGGGATCTGGCCATCATCCAGGAACGTTAATATGAGCGCTAGGAGGAACGCCAGCAATTTCAACTGAAATGCATCCGTTGTGGATTCCCAATAGAAGTGCGGCTGGCCTGCTCCCTGTCATCGTCCGCCGACTCGTTGCGGCCACGGTGCTCATAGCCGTCTCTGCTCCTGCTGCGCGGGCGCAAGCACCGCAGCAGCGCTTCCAGCAAACTCACCCGGCCATGGGCACCGTGTTCACTATCGATCTCTATGCCAACAACCAGGCCTCAGCCGAACAGGCCATGAACCTCGGCTTCGAAGAGATCGATCGCATCGAAGCTCTCCTGAGCAACTACCGCCCCTCCAGCGAGCTCATGCGCATCAGCCGCGAGGCCGCCAACAGCCCCGTCACCACCGACCCCGAAACCTTTCAGTTCCTCGAACGCTCCCTTTACTGGAGCCGCCAGTCCGACGGTGCATTCGACATTACAGTCGGCCCGCTTCTCCGCGCCTGGGGATTCTTCTTCCACCAGGGCCGCGTCCCCTCCGACACCGAGCTCGCGGCTCTCCGCGAAAAAATTGGATGGCGGCATGTCCTCCTGAACGCAGAAACCCGAACGGTCGCCTTCACCCCTCCGCAGCCCATGGATCTCGACCCTGGCAGCATTGGCAAGGGCTTCGCTGTCGATCGCGTCGCCGCCCTGCTGCGTGAACAGGGCGTGAGCTCGGCCCTCATCTCCGCCGGCGGAAGCACTCTCTACGCCATCGGCGCGCCGCCCGGAAGCGCGGGATGGACCGTGAACGTTCCCGACCCACGGCACCTGGATTCACGACAGGCCGGCGCGATCGCCAGCACCATCCTGCTAAAGGACTCATCGCTCTCTACAGGAGGCTGCACCGAGAAATTCTTCATCAAGGACGGTCACCGTTACTGCCATATCTTTGATCCGCGCACGATGAGGCCAGTCGAGGGCATGCTCCAGACCACCGTCATCGACCCCAGCGCAACCGATAGCGATGCTCTCTCGACCGTGGTCTTCGTGCTCAGCGCCGAAGCATCAAAGCGTCTGCTCACTTCGCGCCCCGACAGCAAGGCACTCATCTTCAGCCAGCGTTCTTCCGGACCCGACTGCTTCGCCATAAACTGGCCAGGAACTCCCTGTGACCCACTTTCGTCTCACTCGCAAAAGGAATCGTATCCATGATTGACCGCCGTGATTTTGTCCGTGGACTCTCCGTCGCCGCTGTCGCTGCGTCCGGCTTGTTACCGCGAGAGTCTGCTGAAGCCCAGGCCACCTCTAAAGCTGAATCCAACGCCGCCCGGCAAATTGCTCCTACAACGGACCGCTCGCCCCTGCGGCTCGGCATTATCGGGCCCGGCAGCCGGGGCCAGGAACTGGTGCGCAGCTTCCTTCGCGTCCCTGGTGTAAAGATCGTCGCCGCCGCTGACGTCTACCCGCCTCGCTTCGATCAGCTCAACCATGTCTGCGGCTACCAGGTCGCCGCTCATAACGACTTCCGCGCACTCCTCGATCGCAAAGACCTCGACGCCGTCATCGTCGCAACGCCTCTCGGCCTGCATGCCCAGCATGTCCTGCCCGCGCTCGCCAGCGGTCATCATGTTTATGGTGAAAAGACCCTGGCATATACCCTCGACGAAGCCCGCCAGATCGTCGCCGCCACCGCGCAGAATGGCCGCATCTTTCAGGTCGGCCATCAATATCGCTATTCGCCCTGGATCCGCGCCGCGCTCGCACGCGTACACCAAGGCGAGATTGGTGACGTCACTCATATCCACGGCTACTGGAACCGCAACAACGACTGGCGTCGCCCTGTCCCGAACCCTTCGCTCGAACGTCTGATCAATTGGCGGCTCTATCACGAGTGGTCGCTCGGCCTGATCGCCGAGCTCGGCTCTCACCACATGGACATTGCCAACTGGACCTTCGGCTCGACGCCTACCGCCGCCCTTGCCTCCGGCTCCATCGTCCGCTGGCACGACGGCCGCGAAACCGACGACAACGTCCAGGTCGTGCTCAGCTACTCGGGCGGCCGCCGCTTCATCTTCACCTCAATGACCAACAACGCCAAGATGGGCGATCAGCTCTGGCTGTATGGAAACAAAGGTTCGCTGAATCTCACCCTGGAAGACGCAACCTTCTTCTATGAACCGCGACAGATCACTCGTCCCAACCTTAATGCCAAGGGCGAGGAGACCGGCACCACGACCGGCGCCTCCTACCGTCCCTCGGGTGAGATGCCTTATCGCGGCCCCGGCAAGCCTGTCGAAATCGCTACCGCCGAGGATCCGACAACCGCCGCGACCCGCGCCTTCGTCTACTGCGTGCGCACAGGCACAGAGCCCATCGCGAATGTCCACGTAGGCCTGGGCTCGGCGCTCGGCGTGATTCAGGGAAACCAGGCTTGTAAAGAGAAACGCGAGGTCGAGGTCCCCTCCGCAGGTTGACTACCGCCTGAATTTCAACCCGTTAACCTCTCGTCGGGTCGTCGCTCCTTGCAGCCTTCCCCGTCGTCTTCATATACTTGGCTTTCTGCCTCAAAGCTGAAGGAGCAATCTCGTGACCACCAAGAGCACAGAAGTACGTCACAGTCTCGGCGACGCCGCAGCGCGCCAGCTAGCCAACACCACAAAAACACCGCCGCAGCTCGCCTCCATCACCCCGCGCTGGCTCGTGAACCTGCTCCCGTGGACCCCAGTAGAGTCCGGTACCTACCGCGTCAACCGCGTGAAGAGCAACTCCGCGGTCGAGGTCGTCTGCGGAGCCCAGGACGAGCGCGATCTCCCCAAGACCTTCGTCGATTACGAAGAGACGCCGCGAGAGTATACCCTCAGCGTTATCTCCACCATCGTCGATGTGCACACCCGCATCTCCGATCTCTACAGCCATCCTCACGATCAGATCCGCGAACAGCTGCGCCTCACTATCGAGAGTGTGAAGGAGCGCCAAGAGAGCGAGCTGATCAACAACGCCGATTACGGCTTGCTGACCAACGCCGCTGCCTCTATGCGCGTCACGACACGCAAAGGCGCGCCTACACCCGACGACTTGGACGAATTGCTTGCTCGCGTCTGGAAGGAGCCCGCCTTCTTCCTCGCCCATCCACGCGCCATCGCCGCCTTCGCGCGCGAGTGCACCCGCCGCGGAGTACCTCCGCCGACAGCGACTATGTTCGGCTCACCATTCCTCACCTGGCGTGGCGTGCCCCTCGTTCCGACCGACAAGATCGCCATCCACGGCGAAGCAAACAAAACCAGCATCCTGCTCCTCCGCGTAGGCGAAAAGAAACAAGGCGTCGTCGGACTCTTCCAGCCCGGCCTGCCCGGCGAACAGACCCCCGGCCTGTCCGTGCGTTACATGGGCATCAACCGCAACTCGATCGCTTCCTATCTCATCTCGCTCTACTGCTCAGCAGCCATCCTCACCGAAGACGCACTCGGAGTCCTCGAGAACGTCGAGGTAAGCCATTACCATGAATACAAGTGATCTCGACAAGATCGACGCAGCGATAGCCACAGCGCAGGCTCCTGCCAGCCTGGACCAGCTAAGCACCTTTGCGTCTGCGACACCGCCCGCCGCCGAAATCGCACGCCTCGCAAACGAGTTCTTCAAAGCCATACCGGGAACATCACCCGAAGCGCCTCCGTCCTTGGTGCCCGCTCCTTTGACGTCAGTTTCTCTCGCGCCCGCAACGGCCTTTCCCGCGATTGCCTCCGCACCCGGGCCTGTCGCGGCAGCTGCACCTAGGCAACTGCCCTCAACCACTCAATTCGAGTTGCCCCGCAATGTGCCTTTCGCCGAAACGCCCAGCGCAGCCTACACATCGCCGCAGCTGCCATCCTTCGCCTCGGCGCAGATTGCGACGCCGACGCACGCACCACTTCCTGTCGCAACGCCCCTATTCCCCGCGGCCGGCCTCGCGCAATCGCCATTGTTCTCCTTCGGGCAAGTCCCGTCCTTAGGCTTCGGACACGCGCTGCCGACGGAAGCCGACGTGCTTTCAGCCGTCAATTCCGCGTCCAGTTTTTACTTTCTGAACGACACTCAGACCGCGCCGGTCGCAGTGACCGCTCCATCCCCCGTCGTCTCTGGTCCGAAGACCGTCCAAGCACCGAGCTCCCTCCCCGGCCTCAACCTCGACGCCGGACTCTTCGACGTCCACTCCATCCGTCGCGATTTCCCCATCCTGCGCGAGCGCGTCAATGGACGCCCGCTCATCTGGCTCGACAACGCCGCCACCACGCAAAAGCCGCAGAGCGTCATTGACCGCATTTCGTATTTCTACGAGCACGAGAACTCGAACATCCATCGCGCCGCCCATGAGCTCGCCGCCCGCGCTACCGATGCATACGAGGGCGCACGCGACAAGGTTCGGCGCTTCGTCAACGCCTCATCGAGCAAGGAGATCGTCTTCACCCGTGGTGCAACCGAAGCCATCAATCTTGTGGCACAAAGCTGGGGTCGCCGCCACATCAATGCAGGCGATGAAATCGTCATCAGCCATTTGGAGCACCACGCTAACATCGTTCCCTGGCAGATGCTCTGCTCGGAAAAGGGCGCGCGGCTGCGCGTTATCCCCATCGACGACGACGGCCAGATCCTACTCGACGAATACGAAAAGCTCCTCGGCCCCAAAACGCGTCTGGTCTCCGTGGCCCAGGTTTCAAATGCCCTCGGAACCGTAACTCCCGCGCGCGCAATCGTAGAGATCGGCCACCGCTACGGAGCACGTGTACTCATCGACGGCGCCCAGGCCATCTCGCACATGCCCGTCGATGTGCAGGCCCTCGACTGCGACTTCTACGTCTTCTCCGGCCACAAAATGTTTGCGCCCACCGGCATCGGCGTCCTCTACGGCAAGCCCGACGCGCTCGCGGAAATGCCGCCATGGCAGGGCGGCGGCAACATGATCGTCGATGTGACCTTCGAGAAGACCACCTATCAGCCCCCGCCCGGGCGCTTCGAAGCCGGAACCGGCAGCATCGCCGACGCCGTCGGCCTAGGCGCTGCCATCGATTATCTCGAGCGCATCGGCATGCACAACATTGCGCACTACGAGCACGAACTCCTCAAGTACGGCATGGAGTCCTTGCGCCGCGTGCCCGGCCTGCATCTGATCGGCACCGCGCGCGAAAAGGCAAGTGTCATGTCCTTCGTCCTCGACGGCTATCGCAACGAAGATGTCGGCGCAGCGCTCAATCAGGAGGGCATCGCCGTGCGCACCGGCCACCACTGCGCGCAGCCTTCGTTGTGCC
>JBAVYX010000513.1:0-6668 GCA_049588475.1 Silvibacterium sp.
AACGGACGGGACAGCTTCACGGACAACAAGTTCATTACACCGGTGGTCGCGAACGGTAAGGTATTTGTTGGAACGACGACAGGCGTGGCCGCATTTGGGTTGCTTACACCATAAGTATTTCGGGAAGTTTTGAAGATAACGCTGGCGTTACTGTTGGGGGCGAGGCTGTCGCGCCAGCCGTTTCGACAAGACAGCTAAGATCCCCCCATACTGTCGATCCTCGGGCAAACTGTTTCCAGGCTAACGCTGTAAACACACGAGTATTCTCGATCCCATATACTGACTCCGGCATTCGAGGCTGTGAGCTTTCGTCTTGGAAAAGTGAACTGTCCCGATGCGATCTGACAATTTCTCACGAAAGAGGATTATCTATGCAACTTGGAATGGTAGGTCTTGGCCGTATGGGATCCAACATGGTCAAGCGGCTCCTCCAGGGCGGCCATGACTGTGTAGTCTTTGACAGGTCGCCGCAATCTGTAGAAGAGTTGGTCAAAGCCAAAGCCGTCGGAGCCTCCGCGCTGCCCGATCTGATCAACAAGCTCGAAAAACCGCGCGCAATCTGGCTGATGATCCCCGCCGCAGCCGTGGAGTCGACAATTGCCGAGATCGCCCCGCATCTCGAAAAGGGCGATATTCTGATCGACGGCGGCAACTCGTACTACATCGACGACATCCGTCGCGCCAAACAACTCGCCGGAAAGGGAATTGAGTATGTCGACGTCGGCACAAGTGGCGGCGTGTGGGGTCTCGAGCGCGGTTATTGCATGATGATCGGCGGCTCGAAACAGGCCGTACAGCACCTCGATCCCATCTTCAAAACGATTGCGCCAGGTGTGGGTGACATACCCCGTACTCCAGGACGCGAAAAGCTCGGCGGCACTTCCGAATCCGGGTATCTGCATTGCGGACCCAGCGGCGGTGGCCACTTCGTCAAGATGGTCCACAACGGCATCGAGTACGGCATTATGGCCGCCTACGCCGAAGGCCTTGGCATTATCCGTTCCGCCAATGTCGGCAAGGGGCAGCATGAGGTCGATGCCGAGACCACTCCGCTGCGCGATCCCGAGCACTACCAGTACGACTTCAATCTCGCGGATGTGACCGAGGTATGGCGGCGCGGCAGCGTTATCTCTTCCTGGCTGCTCGATCTCACCGCGTCCGCCCTGGCTCAGGATCCGGAGCTCAGCAAATTCTCCGGGCACGTTTCCGACTCGGGCGAAGGACGCTGGACCATCAAGGCCAGCATCGACGAAGCCGTGCCGTCGCATGTGCTCACTGCCGCACTGTACGAGCGCTTCAGCTCGCGGGGCGAAGCGGACTACGCCAACAAAGTTCTGTCCGCGATGCGGTTCGCCTTCGGTGGGCATTTGGAAAAAACTGCCGCGAAATAGGCGGCAGTTTACCGGCTGACGACGATGACTTCGAGGCTGCCCGGCACCAGGCTGGGACGCGGACGCGGATTCTCGCTCTCGATCAAAGTCTGTGGTTACCACGTCACCTTGTCGTAGTGAGGGTCGAGCACCCTGCACTTAGTCATTAAAATACGCTGCGCGTGAACACAATAATGTTGACCGTCATTGAGGAACAAGCATGAAACTACTTCGCTACGGAGATGCAGGTGCAGAACGCCCCGGCATCCTCGATTCCACCGGACAGATTCGCGATCTCTCCGCCATCCTTCGCGACATCTCCGGTCCATCCCTCTCGCCTCAGTCACTCAACCGTCTGCGCCAGACAGATCACAGTACTCTCCCCGTCGTCACCGGGAATCCCCGGGTCGGTCCCTGCGTCTCCGGTGTCGGAAAATTTATCTGCATCGGCCTCAACTATTCCGATCACGCTGCCGAATCGGGGGCGCCGGTACCTGTGGAGCCGATCGTATTCATGAAGGCAACGTCAGCCATCAGTGGGCCCTACGATGACGTCATCATTCCGCGCGGGTCGACGAAATCGGACTGGGAGGTTGAGCTTGGTGTTGTCATCGGAAGGGAAGCGAAGTATGTTTCTCAAGAAGACGCACTTTCCCATGTGGCCGGATATTGCGTTGTCAACGATCTCTCCGAGCGCGCCTTTCAGCTTGAGGGCACCGGTCAGTGGGTGAAGGGAAAGAGCGCGGATACATTCGGTCCTATTGGTCCATGGCTGGTTACTACCGATGAGGTGCCCGATCCTCAAGACCTCGACATGTGGCTCGATGTGGATGGCCATCGCTACCAGAACGGTACGACGCGCACTATGGTTTTCGGCGTGGCTTACCTTATCAGCTATCTCAGTCGCTTCATGAGCCTCCAGCCTGGCGATATTATTTCCACCGGCACGCCTCCCGGCGTAGGGCTTGGACAGAAGCCCCCCGTTTATCTGCGGCCTGGCAACACGATTACTCTCGGCGTCGAAGGCTTGGGCCGCCAAAGTCAGCGGGTTATTCTATGCCCAGTCGGCTAGGGTGCATCATGATTCATTCGTGAAGGAGTCTCGGATGACCGATGACGGTCAGGCGAACGTCGATAGGCCGACAGAGTTCGCTTGTTATCCCAGCTTGCGCGACCGGGCAGTCGTCATCACCGGAGGAGCGAGCGGAATCGGCGAAAAAATTGTGGAGCACTTCGCCAAACAGGGCGCAAGAGTAGCGTTTTTGGATATTCAGGATGATGCCGCGCGGCAACTCATTCAGAAGATCGGCTCCGATGCCCACGTCCGGCCCTTATATCTGCACTGTGATCTAACTGACGCGAGCGCTATTGCCGATTGCCTGCAAAAGATCATCGCAGAACTCAAAACAGTAGACGTGCTGGTCAATAACGCGGGAAATGACGCGCGTCATTCCATCGAAGATGTAACACCGGAGTATTGGGATCGATCGATGGCCATCAATCTCAAGCAGCAGTTCTTCGCCAGTCAGGCTGTGATCCCGGTAATGAAGAAAGCGGGCCGAGGCTCAATCATCAATATGAGTTCGATCAGCTGGATCATCCCAGGCACCGGGCTGCCGGTATACGTCGCGGCAAAGGCCGCTATCGTCGGACTCACTCGCACCCTGGCACATGAGCTCGGACCCGACAATATTCGCGTGAACGCGGTGCTGCCCGGAGCGATCCAAACAGAACGTCAGATACAACTGTGGTTTACCGAGGAGTACAAAGCGGAGATTCTCAGCAATCAAGCCCTGAAAAGGATGATTCAGCCCGAAGAAGTGGCTCGGCTGGTTCTCTTTCTGGCTGCAGATGACAGCAGTGCCATCACAAGTCAAAGCTATGTGATTGATGGCGGCTGGGTCTGAATGAGGTCTTGTCCAACTAGGCGGACCACCGCGATAGTGACCGGTAAAAAACATTCCAGTAGTATTCTTGAACGTCGGGCAGTGAGCAGAAGTGCGGTGTCGTCGGACCGTCGCACATGTTGACGTTCGACGGTAGGGTGGATCGCTCACACCGGCAAGTGGGGGGTTCACTCATGAAAGTTCGACCGCTTCCATGCCTTTTGCTCGCCAGCGTCCTGTTGGCTGCCGGTTACGCCAATCCGCAGAATGTATCCACGCCTCCTGACACAAAGACGCCCGCCAAAAAACACCCCAAGCTGGGCCTGGTCCTTGAAGGCGGTGGAGCACTGGGACTCGCTCACATCGGTGTAATCACATGGTTGGAAGAACATCGCATTCCCGTGAGCTATATTGCTGGCACCAGCATGGGAGGCCTGGTTGGAGGCGTATTCGCCACCGGAAGATCGCCCGCCGAGGTCAAGGACGTCGTCGAGACAATCGACTGGGACGAAGTCCTCAGGGGTCAGACACCCTTCCAGAACCTTACCTTTCGGCGCAAGGAAGACGCTCGCGATATTCCCGCTTCATTGCAATTTGGCCTGCGCAAAGGGATACAGCTGCCATCCGGCTTCAATTCTGGTCAACAGGTCTCCATGATTCTGGACAACGTCGCCCTGCCCTATTCGGAGATCAACAGTTTCAATGACCTCCCTATTCCGTTTGCCTGTGTCGCCACTGACCTGGTGTCCGGTAAGGCCCATGTTTTCCACGATGGCTCCTTCTCGCTGGCCCTCAGATCCACCATGTCTCTACCTGGCCTTTTTACGCCGGTTCGATCGGATGGCCATCTCTTCGTCGACGGTGGATTGTTGGACAATCTACCCATTGGCGTTGCAAAGGATATGGGAGCGGACGTGGTGCTCGGTGTCCATCTGGAAACTGCTCCGCTCAGTCCGGATGCAACTCTCTCCAGCTTCGGGGTGCTGGGTCGATCGCTCTCCGTGATGATTGCCGATAATCAACTCCGTTCTATGGAGCAGGCCGATCTGTTGCTTACGGTGCCCTTACACGATTTCTCCACCATGGACTACAACAAGGATGAAGCCATCATCAAGGCAGGCTATAACGCGGCTGAAGCCAAGGCTTCGATTCTGTCCGTCTTTTCCGTGGATGAAGCCGAGTGGCAGCGATATCTGGCGGAACGGAACGCCCGGCGAAGGACCACGCCTGTGCCGGAGTTTGTCAAAGTAACCGGAACCAGCGAGCACATGGCCGAGGATATCTCCGAGCACATGTCCTCTCTCGTGGGGCAGCCAGTCGACCCAGCCGTGCTGAACCACGACGTGATGAACCTCTATGGCATGGGTCGATTCTCGAACGTCAGTTATTCGATGACGGAGTGCGATGGCAAAGTGGGACTCCATATACAGACGGAAGACACGCCCTACGCGCCGCCCGTGGTACGCCCCTACCTCCTCATTGACGGTTCCGACTTCAGGAACGTCCTCTTCAGTGTCGGAGCTAGAATCACGTGGCTGGATTTCGGCAGCTTTCGGTCGGAGTGGCGAAATGATGTAATCGTTGGCTCGCAATATCTCGCCCGCAGCGAGTACTACCATCCATTTACACCCAGCAGTAATTGGTTCATCGCGCCGCGGGTAGATTTCAGCAGTAGCGACTACAATCTCTATTCCAGCGATGAATTGATTGCGACTTATCTGTGGCGGCGGGCACTTGGCGGTGTGGACGTAGGGTACGGATTCGGAACTACCGGCGAATTCCGCATGGGATACGAAGGCGGTTGGGAACATCTATCGCCGGACATCGGGAGCTCCGCTGATTTTCCCACTACTTCAGGAGGCACGGGTGATGTGAAAGTACAATACCGCCGCAATACTTTGGACCGAGCCGTCAGCCCCCACTCCGGTATGGACCTGCTGATGTATACCAAAGGGTTCCATGCTCAGCCTTCCGCGCCCGGCTCCTTCCCGCTCAGCGAGATCCAGTCTCAAACCTTCTTTCCTTTAACCGACCATCCTTCGACCATTTTTTTTACCGCTTCAGGGGGGTCCAGCTATGGCTTCAAAACCGGAATACCCTCCTTTTCACTAGGTGGTTCGCAGTACTTAGTCGCCTGGAACACCAACGAATTGCTCACCAATCAGTATTTCCTGGGGCAGCTTGGATATACCAGGAAGCTTGTCAATTTGTCGCCCCTCGTGGGTACCACGATCGATTTCATCGGAGGGTACGAGCTAGGTAAGACTTACAGGATTCCAAATGGTCCCACCCCTCCAAATCTCCCCATGGATGGTTTTGGGGGAATCATCATGAACACGATATTGGGCCCGGTAGAAGTCGCAGGCGCGGTCGGGAGCAATGGCCGCGCAAGGATCTTCTTCCGAGTCGGCCGTATCTTCTGACATAGCTATGGAGCAGCCCCTTATCCGCTGCGGCGTAATCGCAGCCTGGAATTACAATCGCTATCAATGAGGCTACTGTGCATCGCGCTGCTCTTAGCATTTTCGGCAATCGCTGCTAGCCCTCAGGCGAGTCCATCGCCAGCTATTCTGGATCAGGAAACGATGCAATCAGCCGATGCAGCCTTCCGCGCTGGCCACGCCGCGATGGAGCAGAACAACCTCGCCCTCGCACACACCGAGTTCGCCAAGGTAGTCCAGCTCGTCCCAAACGTTGCCGCCGGACACAGCGCTCTTGGAGCCGTTCTTTACGCCGAAGGAAACCCCGCTGCAGCAGTCGCCGAACTGGAGCAGGCCCGCACGATCGATCCAAAAGATGATGCAGCAACCCTGAACCTCGCCCTGTCCTACAGCCAACTCGGCTCTTACGACAAGGCGTTGCCGCTCTTCCGTCAGCTCGACACCGCCCAGACCCAGTTTTCACCGAGCGATCTCGCCGCCTACGCCCGCGCCCTCGACGCCACCGGAGACCCCGAGACAGCCCGGACGAAACTCGCTCAGGCGCTCACGCAAGTACCCAACAGCGCGACCCTTCACGACGCGATGGGCACCATCCTCGCCGAGCAGAACAAGCTCTCGGACGCCCGCCCCGAATTCGATCGCGCCATCGCGCTTGAACCGAACCTTACCTCCGCTCACCTCCACCTCGGCTCGCTCCTGCTCGTTCAGCAGAGCTACCCCGAAGCCATCGCCGAGTTCCAGAAAACGGCCGCCCTCGCACCCAACGACCTGCAGTCCAACCTGCAATTAGGCCGCGCGCTCGCCGCCGCCGGACAGGACGATGCAGCCGTCGCCGTCCTCCGCCACGCCCGCGAACTCGATCCCACTTCCATCGACGCCAAATACACTCTCGCCCTCACCCTCCAGAGCGCGGGCCAGACCAAAGAAGCCATCCCGCTCTTTAAGGACACCGTCGCCGCCCGTCCCAGCGA
>JBAVYX010000514.1:0-32185 GCA_049588475.1 Silvibacterium sp.
GCGGCAATAAAGCCACCTGCACGGGCCAAAATACCTCGACCCGCCAATGACGCCACCTGAATACCGCAGCCATCGGCTCCATCACGACAAATTACCCCGCGACTTCAGTGCTGGTGAGAAACCCGGGGTAAGCGTGCGTTGATCGGCAGTAAGAGAAGCGCCGGCGCTTTTTCTCATTGGCGGATGGCTATTTTTCAGGTCCAGTTCGGGGACCTGCCTTGCGGTAGCTGAAACCGCGGCTCTTGAGCAGAAATATCTGGCGGCATTGGGCGCATTCCCAGGGAAACATTCCAAACTTGGGGTATACGCGCTCCTGCATGAAGCCGTGCCTTGCAATCCGGGTCAGTTCGGCTTCGTCGCAATTGGGGCAACGTTTCTTTCGCTTACTCATCCACTTCCTTCGGACAGGTATTGCCTGTGGTGACGGTCGGCATATTGGTCTACCAGAAGCCTTTACATCAAGAGCGCAATCCCCGTCTTCTTGATCAATCGCAACGTTGAGTCGAAGCTGCACTCGAGAACCGGGGAGATCAACAATTTCCAAATAGAGATAACACCCATCGGCAACAATCTCCAAGAAAACATGGGAATACAAAAGATTTTACCAATGCCATGATCCCCGCCAAATGCGGTTAGTCGTCAAAATCCGCCGCTGGACGCACCGGCTGAGTGCGCTCAGTACATTCTCTCATCCGCCTTTGCCCTGAAGGATTTACACTATTTATTAGCATGATCCCTACCCTTGAATGGACAAAAGATGGGGTTCGCCTCCTGGACCAGACCCGCCTGCCCCTGGAGGAGACCTACGTCCTCGCCACCAATTACCAGGAAGTAGCGCACGCCATCACGACGATGGTCGTTCGCGGGGCACCGGCGATCGGTGTGGCCGCGGCCATGGGAGTCGCTCTCGGCGTTCGTCAAAGCCCGGCCTCCGGCCTGGACGACCTACGGGCGGAATTCCAGGAGATTTGCAAAGTGCTGGCGGCCACACGGCCCACGGCGGTGAATCTCTTTTGGGCCATCAGCCGTATGGAAGACCGATTTTCTGGATTGCAGGCTCAGCCGGGGATCTCGATCGAAGCCATTCGTGCAGGGCTGATCGATGAAGCGCTCCTGATGTATGAAGAGGACATCGCCGCCTGCCGGACGATGGGCGCGTATGGGGCTCCGCTGCTGCCCACCTCCGGCGGCGTGTTGACGCATTGCAATGCCGGAGCTCTCGCCACCTGCGGGTATGGCAGCGCTCTCGGTGTCATCCGCAGTGCTGTTGAACAAGGACACAATATCCAGGTTTATGCCGATGAAACTCGGCCGTTCCTGCAGGGCGCCCGCCTGACGGCCTGGGAGCTGATGCATGACGGTATTCCAACCACGGTGTTGTGCGACAACATGGCCGCCAGCCTGATGCGGCGGGGAAAGATTCAAGCAGTGATCGTGGGCGCGGACCGCATTGCGGCCAATGGAGACGTGGCGAATAAAATCGGCACCTACGGCGTGGCTATCCTGGCTCGTGAACACAGCATCCCCTTCTTCGTGGCCGCACCCTGGTCCACCATCGATCTTGAGACGGCGACGGGAGACGATATCCCCATCGAGGAGCGGCCCGAGATCGAGGTCACGCATCATGGAGGGAAACAACTCACGCCCAATGGCGTGGGCGTGGAGAATCCCGCCTTCGACGTGACGCCGGCCAAATATGTCACGGCGATCATTACCGAGCGCGGCGTGCTGCGGGCTCCTTACTCTGAGGCCCTGGCCGAACTGGAATCGGCTGCAGCGAGTCGCTAACTGTCTATTGCAGCCAGCCCGCGTAGGGATAGAGCAGCAGGAAGAAGATCATGGCCAGCGCCATGACGTCCATGTAGAGCAGCAGGAGCACTCCGCCGTGGTAGAAGCTCCAGCGCAGTTGCAGGCAGCGCAGGGTTTCGTAGGTGCCCCATAGCGCGGCAAAGGCGGGGAAGCCTACTGTCCATGCCGGATGCACGCGCGGAAAGCCAGACAGCAGAAACGCAAGGAGCAGGCTGGCCAGGACCAGAACGGTCCCGCGCACCAGGGAGCGAGCCCGAAAATTGAAGACAGCGTAGGGCATAGGTGAACTGCTAAGATCGGGAGTCGTCTATGAGTCCTACTTTACAGAATCAGCCGGCTGCGACGCCGGATGCCGACAAGCGTGAGCGCATTGTGCAGCGCGTGGCGCGCGAGCTGGGCAATGGCTTCTATGTGAACCTCGGCATCGGCATGCCAACGCTCGTGGCCAACCATGTCCCCCCAGGGGTCGAGGTGGTTCTGCAATCGGAGAACGGTATGCTTGGCGTCGGCCCCTACCCCATCGCGGGGATGGAGGATGCGAACCTCATCAATGCCGGGAAGGAGACCGTCTCCGAGCTGCCCGGTACATCCTACTTCTCCAGCGCCGACTCCTTCGCCATGATCCGCGGCGGCCATGTCGACCTCAGCGTGCTGGGGGCGATGGAGGTCGATGAGGAAGGGAATCTGGCCAATTGGATGATTCCCGGCAAAATGCTGAAGGGCATGGGCGGAGCCATGGATCTGGTGGCCAGCGCGCGGCGCGTGATCGTCGCCATGGAGCACACGACGAAGGACGGACGCCCCAAGATATTGCATCGCTGCACGCTCCCGATTACCGGCCTCAAGGTTGTGGATACCATCGCAACGGAAATGGCGTGGATCAAAGTCACGCCCGAGGGGTTGGTGCTGGAAGAGATTGCGCCCGGGTTGACGGTCGACGATGTGCAGCGCGCGACCGAGGCAAAGCTCACGGTGAGTGCGACCATCAGGCAGATGATTTGATCTAGTAAGGAGTAGCGGCCCTGGCACCTTCTCCAACCCAGTCTTTGTCTCGCCCCGGATTTCCCTTTCGACTGCTCTCGGTCGCGGCTCTGGCATTGGCCACCGCCGGGGCCGCCGCTTGGTTCATGCGGCCGGGCCGGGGCATCGATTGCAACCGGCTGGCGCCGCTCACCATTCTGGCAACTGTGGCTGCGTTTGTGATGTCGATCTGCTTTCGGCAGATGGCGCGTTACAAGGAGCGGTCGCAACGCTGGTTCCTTGCTGTGTGTCTCCTGATTGCAGCGGTGACGCTCTTTTCAAGCTTCCGCTATGTCCGGCGCTACCGTGAGATCTGCGATTCCATACAGCAGCAGATGAGGATGAGCCATTAGCGATTATGGATTTGCGACGCTCCCCCCCGGTTATTCTATTTCTGGTGTAAATCATTGATTTCATTCATGTTGCCTCGCTTGATTTGCGGCTAATTCTTTGCTTTCAAAGGGTAAAACGGTAAATCATTCCTTTAAGGTAGCTTCGCCGGTCTTCCTTGATTCGCGAGGGTTGCGCTCCCATCCTTCACTCTAAAGGGGTCCTCTTCCGCTTCTATGGGCCTGAAAAGCCGCTCTTCGATAAGACCGGCAAGCTGCCGGAGGTCGAACAGGTGCCATGCATGCCTTCTTGCCACCGCGGCGGATTGACAGGACTCTTCACATCCAGGCTTCCTTTTTTCTTACCCTCGTCCGCAGGGCCGCTGGTCTGCTATTTTCTGCTTGAGAGCGTCAGGCGCTGCGCACCGTTCGCCGCTCGATGCGGTGCTCGTAGTTCTCGCCTTTGAGAATGCGCTTAACGTAGATGCCCGGCGTTATCACATGGTCGGGGTCGATGTCTCCGGGGTTTACGAGCTCCTCGACCTCGGCGATTGTGATCTGCGCGGCGGTGGCCATCATGGGATTGAAATTTCGCGCCGTCTTTTTATAGACGAGATTTCCCATCGTGTCGCCTTTCCAGGCCTTCACCAGCGCGAAGTCGGCGCGCAGCCAATGCTCCAGTAGATAGGGATGGCCCTCGAACTCGCGCGTCTCCTTGCCATCGGCGACCAGCGTGCCCACTCCCGCCGGTGTGTAAAACGCCGGTATGCCCGCCCCGCCGGCGCGAATTCGCTCGGAGAGCGTGCCCTGCGGAATCAGCGTAAGGTCAATTTCACCCTTGAGGACCTTTTCTTCGAGTAGCTTGTTCTCCCCCACATAGCTGCCGGTATGCGCGACGATCATGCCCGTCTCGAGCATGCGGCCCATGCCGAACTGATCGACTCCCATGTTGTTGCTGATGGTACGCAGACCCTTCACGCCACGCCGGACGAGGGCGGCGATCAGGTTCTCGGGGATGCCGCACAAGCCAAAGCCGCCAACCATCAGCGTTGCGCCGTCGGGAATATCGGCCACCGCCGCGTCGGAACTCTCAACTACCTTGTTCAACCTGAGCCTCCATCGGACTGCTCCATATCACAAAGCACCGAGCAGAATACTGGATGCGCCGGCGCGAAAGCCAGTTCAGGCCAGAGCTTGCTGTAACAAAGCTCCCCGGCCGGGCATAGAGATGCGATAGCATGGCTGCGACTGGGCATACACCTCGAAGAAGACCTCGATCTCACTTATAAGGAGCATACCGATGCTGAAAGGTTTTCGTGATTTCATTCTCCGTGGCAACGTGGTGGATCTGGCCGTCGCCGTCGTGATCGGCGCCGCCTTCAGCGCCATCGTGAACTCGCTGGTAACAGACCTGATCAATCCTACGATTGCCGCCGCCTTCAAAAAACCCGATTTTTCCTACCTGGTGCTCAATATTCATGGCGGCCACATCCGATATGGCAACTTCCTCAATGCCCTGATCCAGTTTCTTCTGGTTGCCACGGCGGTCTATTTCTTTGTCGTGCTGCCGCTCAACACGCTGATGGCAAAATTCAAGCCTGCTGTCGCCGCACCGCCACCCACTCAGCCTTGCCCGCAGTGCCTGAGCGATATCCCGGTCGCTGCCAAGCGCTGCTCGCACTGCGCGCAGCTGGTTGCGTGAGGTCAGGGTTCAGCTCATCGCTACCCACGTCCGAAAATCCGGACGTGGGGCCGTCGCCTGTAGTTGCTGACGCCTCTTGCTGACTAACGACGAACTCGATCGCATCCACGTGGTGCTGGTGGCTGCGCGCAATCCGCTGAATATCGGCGCGGCGGCGCGCGCCATGAGCAATTTCGGCTTCCTGCGCCTGCGGGTGGTGAATCGCTACAATGTTGCCTTTCGTGAAGCAAGGTCGGCCGTCGGCGCGCCCGAGCTTTTGCAGAATGCCGAGGAATGCGCGAGCGTGGCGGATGCGGTTGGCGACTGCTCACTGGGAGTGGGGACAACGGCGGTGGGATCGCGCCAGGTTGAGCATCCGGTGCATCGGCTGGAAGCAGGCGGCCAGCTCATTCGCGAACATGTAGCGGATGGCGGGCGCGTGGCTCTGCTCTTCGGTTCGGAGAAACGCGGGCTCTCGAATGACGACCTCAGCTATTGCCATTGGCTCATGCGCATTCCCACACGCGAAGAACATATCTCGATGAACCTGGGCCAGGCCGTTACGGTGTGCCTGTATGAATTGATACGCGAGGAAAGGCCGCCGGCGCTCGCCAGTGCTCCTGTCCAGGCTACTGGCGCAGAGCTTGAGCGCATGGCACGCGCCCTGCTCGAAGCGCTTCACGCGAGCGGATACACAAAGCCGGGAACCGAGGCTGCGACCGAAGAGAAAGCGCGCCGGCTCATTCATAGGATGCAATTGGATTCACGAGACGCCGAAATGTGGACCGGCATGTTGGCCAAGATGCAACTAAAGCCGCGACGAAAGAACCAGCCCTAGTTCATGCTGTTGCGCTGGTCTACCAAAGCCTGATCGTAGCGGTCTATCCGGATTATGCTGAAGCGTGGGAACTCAAGATCGATGATCGTGTAGACGGTCACCGTCAGCTCTATCGCATAGACACAAGGTGTGCAGCCACTCCTGCTTGCCGGAGTCGCCCATACCATCTCCCGCAATCAGGGAACTGGCCAATGCGAGCAAGATCAGGGTTATGCACATGGGCACCGGTGGATGCGTCCGCAGGGCGATCGCACGCGTGGTCGTGATGTCAAACATGTCATGGAGAGAGGACACGACGAGCGTCAGGACGGCGGGTCATGAAGTCTGCTTCGCCGCGGCGACCGATTCGATCCAGATCTTTTTTTTTGCAGTTCTCCCGAGAGCGCCAGCGCGTTCCATGCCTTCGCACGGTCAGTGCTCAGGTTTTTGTAAAAAAAGCGAGGCGCGCGTCGAGATAGGCGCGAAAGTCGTTGCCGATCTCAGCCTGCGCAGCCTCGGGCAGCAGGTCGACGCGTAGCCAGGCCGTGCCGATGGCGTTAGTCTCCTGCGCGATGAACTGGCGACGCGTCTCGAAGCGTGAGACGGCTCCGGAGAACGAAAAGGCGGCTCCGGAGAACGAAAAGGCGAGGAGCAGGCCCATCAGCCCGAAGACCGCGCCGTCGATCACGCCGAGCCCAGAGCTGGATTTCTCCTCGCCATGGCGGAGCCGGAGCCGGCGGCCGAACTCGATGCACGCAATCACCAGACCGACGATGAACAACGCGGCCAATAAAAGGTGAGAAAACCCATCAGTACCTCCAGCTCGTGAGATCGGCGCCCGGGGGTGCGGTTTTCTTCATGCGATCGAGGATCTTCGGCAGATACATGGTGTTGTAGTGAAGCCGCGACAGGTAGTTTGGCAACGTAGGATCGCCGTTCCAGCAGTGCTCGGCACGATCTCCGTACTTTACCTCGCCGTCATAGGGCGGATTGGTCGTGGTCTTCAGAAAATCTTCCATGCGATAGACGGCGTCGTTCAGAAAGTAAGTATCGTCGCTGCCTACGTAGATGTGAATCTTGCCCTGAAGCTTCGGTCCCAGCGTTGGCCACTCGCGCTCCAGAATATCGCGCAGGTCGTAGTGCTCCCGCCAGTACTCGGCGACGTGATGGTCGATCTCGCCCGTCTCCTTGTTAAAGATCGGCTGAGGATAGCCGTCTTCGCCGACCGGTCCATACACCGCCTGCCAGATGTCGAACTGCTCGCCTGACCGGCCGTGATCTCCGAGGGCCAGCTCATACGCGTTGATATCGGGCAGCGTGGTGAGCGTGCGGCCCAGATAATCTCGCATGGCGGGTTGCGGAACCTGTTTGTGAGCGCCTTCGAGGTAGAAGGCGTTCTTGTCCTTGTAAAGATCAATTTCCGTGTACGCGTGGAAGTCGATTGGGTCGGGACAGGCGGCGAAGGTTCCGTTGTAATGGTCGGGATAGAAGATCTGCACGGCGAGCGACTCCCATCCGCCTGTCGATCCTCCATAAAGGAAACGCGCCCAGCCTTCGCCGATCCCCCGGAACTGCTTTTCGATGGCCGGAATCAGCTCCGTCTCGATCGCGTCGCCATAAGGGCCGACGTTGGCCGAATTCACCGCGTAAGAATCGTCATAGTACGGGTTGGCATGCTGGATTTTGACAATGAGCACGCGCGGAAAGCCGGGACTGGTCCACGTTTGGTAGAACTTGTACGCCTGTTCCTGCTGGATACGGTTGTATCCGCTGATGTGAAAGCGTTCGCTGTAGTCGGGCTTCAGATTCGGATCGGGCGGCTCGGTGCGGAAGTCGTCGAAGCCCTCGACGAAGTGGTCGTGAAAGATGATCAGCGGAAAGCGAGCATCCGGATGGTCGTCGAATCCCCAGGGCACAAGCACCACGGCGGAGAGGTACATGGGTCGTCCCCAGAACTTCGTCAGCAGCTCGCTCTGGATTCTGATGTGGCGGATGAACTTCGTGTCTTGCGGCTCGGGGATGGGCGGGATCTCCTGGTCGAGCGAGAGGGAGATCACGTCGCCGCCGGGCTTGACGTTGATCTGCTTCGGCTTACTGTAGAGATTTCCGGGCGAGATGTTCCAGTGCTGCCCCTCGCCCTGGTCCATGTGAAGCTTGACGACTTTGCCGTCGGCGCGGTGAAAGGTCTCGTATTTGTTGAGCACTGCCTGCACGGTGTACTCGCCCGGAGGAACATCCTTCAGGCTGCGGATGGGGTATCCCCAGGCCTTCTCGTTGATGATGACGGGCTGTCCGGGCTTGAGGCCGTCGACGGTCACTCCGAAAACGATTTGCGACCTGGGCGTGTCGTTGATCTGGTTGCGCGGTTCGTCGGAGGGGTCAGTCGACAGCACCAGCAGCACGCGTCCGTCGAGCGGCTGCGCGCTGCGCTCGGCAGGAAAGCTGACGGAAAAACTCTGTGCGGAGGCGGGTAGCGGGAGAGACAGAACTCCAATAGCAGCGAGAAGAGCAATTCGGATATGAAGCATGAAGGGAGTGTAAGGCATTTCACGATGGTTATCGCGCTGCATGCCAGACGAACCCGGCTTCGGCTCACGAAAAACCGGCAATGGGTCAGTTTCCGGATTGGCGACTTCTCGTCCGAGTGACGACTAGCGCATCTATCGAGGCCTATCTGCAGAGAGGTATCTAAACAGCGTTAAGGACCTCGTTAGCCTGAACGTGTCCATGATCAGCGGAGCGCAGGTTTGAATGCCGCGGAGCGACGAGCGGGCAGAGATGTAGGGGCAGTGCTGGCGCTGAACACCGCCGGAGGAATCGTTGGCGGGATGGCCGTCGTGACGGCGATCTTTACGCCGCCGGATCGTCTGGCCAGGCTGCTGCTCACAACGCGTGGAGGAGGCTGCCTGATTTTCTATCAGGAGGGTCGCGGCGCTACAGTTGCCGTCGCCGAGCAGCGAACGGGCGCCGATGTTTTTCGACGGCTCTACATTCAGGGCGTATCTAATTCCGGTGATGCCATGCCGTCACTTCGCTATATGCGGTTACAGGCGATGCTGCCGTTGATGATCCATCGCGGCGAGCCAAAGTCTGCGTTGGTGATCGGTTTCGGCACGGGCATTACAGCCGGAGCGGTTCTGCACCATCCCGATTTGCAGCGAAGAGTAGCCGTGGAGCTGCTTCCGGCAGTCGTGCGTGCAAGCGAGCTCTTTCCGGAGAACTACCGGGCCGGCTCCGATCCACGAATGCAGATTCGCATCGCTGATGGACGTCAGCAGCTGCTGCGTAGTACGGAACGCTACGACCTTATCACTCTAGAGTCTCCTCCACCTTCGGCGGAGGGAGTCGTGAACCTCTACTCGACGGATTTCTATCGACTCGCCGGGAAACGGCTGGAGCCGGATGGGCTGTTTGCGCAGTGGTTGCCACTCGCAACACAGAATGACGAGGATACCCGCTCGCTGGTGCGCAGCTTTCTCGATGTTTTTCCTATGCGACTCTCTGGAGCACGGAAATGCACGAGATGCTGCTGGTTGGTTCTTATTCGCCGATTGAATTGAACGCTGATCAGATCACCAGCCGATTCAAGCAGAGTGGCGTAAGCACTCCCTTGCAGTCGGTCGGCATTTCTTCGCCTGCAGCGCTGCTTGCGACCTGGGTTACGGGAAGAGAGGGACTGGAGCACTACGCAGCCGATGCCCGGCCGGTGACCGACGATTATCCGCGCATCGAATACGCGCAATGGGTTCGGCCGAAAGAGATCCCGCGGACCCTCCAGAATCTGCTTTCTCTCAGGACTGATCCGCCGGTAGTCGGCGCGGATGATGCTCTGGCGCGGAAATCACCCGCCAGCGTCAGAGCCTGATGGATTTTTACACAGCCGGCATCGCTGCATATAACGGTGATAGAGAACAATGGAGTCAGGCAATGGACCGCGTTCTGGCTGCAGATGCCCATAATCCGTACTATCGATGGATTATGGGTGAAGGAAGGTAATTCAAGTTACCGACGAGCCGTACCCAGACACCATAAAAGGAAAACACATGCACCTTGAAAATCAGGAACAGGCTGAACTGCGCCACGTCATCATTGTGGGCGGAGGCTTTGCCGGATTGAAGTGCGCCACCGAGCTCGCGCCCCACTCCAATGTGCGGATTACGCTCATCGACAGGAATAACTATCAGCAATTCCAGCCGCTCCTTTATCAGGTGGCAACGAGCGCACTTTCTCCCACCAATGCGGCGTTTGCCTTCCGCGACATTTTCCGCAGCCATGACAATGTGGATGTGCAGATGGACGACGTTGTCTCCGTCAACCTCAGTGAGAGGAGCGTGACCACCGCGTCCGGCAAGAAGCATCAGGGCGATTTCCTTGTTCTGGCAACCGGCTCGCACGTCAACTTCTATGGGACGCCGGGCGCCGAGCAGCATACCTTTCCCCTCTACACGCTTCAGGACGCCGAAACGCTGCGCTCCACCATTCTGAAGACATTTGAAGCGGCGGACCACGATCCTGAAAAGTCCGATGGCGACCTGCTGAACTTTGTCGTTGTCGGCGGAGGACCTACGGGCGTGGAGATGGCGGGAAACCTGAGCGACATGCTACAGCGTGTATTTAAAAGGGAGTTTCGGCATGTGGGGAATACCCGCCCGCAGGTGTTTCTGATAGAGATGAGCCAGTCGGTTTTGGGCACGTTTGCCCCAGCGTCGCAGTCGTATGCGGTAACCGCGCTGAGGGAGCACGGTGTGGATGTCCGTCTCGGAGTAGCAGTCACGGAGGTGACGCCGGACGCGGTCACGCTCTCGGATGGTTCTCGCATTCCCACGAAAACCGTGGTTTGGGCGGCCGGCCTGAAGGCTGCGGCTCCGCCGCAATCGGAGCTGTCGCGTCTCTCCAATCTATCCAATGGCCGCGTCGAGGTGGAAGCGGACCTCAGCGTGCGCGGTTTGCCCGGAGTTTACATACTCGGCGATCTGGCGAACTCGCTGGATGACGCAGGAAAGGCGCTGCCGCAGCTCGCGGCGGTGGCCAAACAGGCCGGAGAGCAATGCGCTCGAAACATCCTCGCCGCGATCGCAGGAAAACCATCGCGCCCCTTCGTTTACTCCGATCGCGGCACTCTTGCCATGATCGGGCGGAACGCTGCAGTGGCGGAGCTGGGCAAGACTCATCATCAACTTGTTGGACCGATTGCATTCGCCGCGTGGCTTGGAGTGCACGCCGTCTTGCTGACAGCTGCGCGCGCCCGCCTGGAAGCCATCGTGGAGTGGGCATGGGAGTATTTTACCGGCGAACATCCAAGCCAGTTGATTGATAGATGAAAACGGGCTGCCGGCTTAGCTTTTGCTTACTGGAACCTGAATCTCCGTCACGTAAGACTCGTCATCCCACCGCACCGGCATGGAGATCTTGAGGTAAAGCTCGCGAATCGGACCGCCACCTGATAGCCATGGTCAGCCACCCAGCGCAGCAGCGGGTCGTAGGCTTCGGGTAAGCGGCAGTACGCGCCGTTGTGGACCGTGCTCGCTACCGTCGTCTCCGGCAGCTCATAGACGCGGACGCCATCCGTGGCCAGTACTTGCTGCTTGAGGTAGAAGCCGGCCTCCGCATCGACATCGCTCTCCTTATATTCAAAATCGTGCCAGAGAGCCACTCCCATCAGGCAGCTGGCCATGGAGGAGCCCAACCCCGCTGTCACTTTCGGATAGAGACTGCCTACTATGTTGTAGGCGGGATGGTTTCTCGCACGGATGCGATCCATGGCTTTGGGGCGGACTTGATGACGACATCGTAAGCCATGTGATTCTCCTGTTCGATCAGCCGGACTAGGCGGTTGAGTCTGGTGAGCCGTCGCGCTGCTCTTCTAATCGTTTTTGCTGCTCCGCCTGGCGCAACAGAAGCATTCCGCGCATCTGCTTGGCGGTGATGCCCTCGTCGAGCGCCTGCGCAACCTGCTCCAGCGAAAAGCCGAAGTCTTGGAGCGCGAGAATGCGATGAAGCTGCGCAAGCTGCCTGGCGGAGTAGTACCGGGAGCCGGATGCTGAATCGATGTGCGCAGGCGGGAGCAGCCCGGTCTGATCGTAATACCGAAGCGTCTTGATGGAAACTCGCGAAAGCGCCGAGAAGTCGCCGATCTTCAGCATGCTTCTCTTGTATTGTCTCCAGTAACGGGAGGGTCAAGAGGTTTTCTGAAAAAGATTTTGGGAAGGTCAGCGGCCCTTTGATCAGGACCGCCGATTCACTCCTACCGATTCCCAGCATCCGTGCTGCGGATGAACGCGGCGACCCGGTCATGCAGTTGCTGCAGCGACTCGTCGCGCACGTAGACCATGTGTCCCGACTCGTACCAGTCGTACTCGATGTTCTTTGCCAGGCTCTCGGGGATGGGCAGGTGCTTGTCCTCGTAATACGCGGCGTAGAAGGGCGTGGCCAGGTCGTAGTAGCCGCCGTTCACCATCACCTTGAGGCGCGGATTGGTCTTCATCGCAGTTGCCAGATCGGCGCTGACGTTCAGGTTGATGGGATTGCCGTTATGCTTGAGGTCCCACTCTGCGCTGCCGAATTGGGCCTGGGGCAGATAAGTCTGTCCTTCGCCGTATTTCAGATCGCGGCGCACATAGTCGTTGAAGAGCGAAACATAGGCCGAGGAGATTGCCGAGCTTTGCGGATCGTACTCGGCCTCTTCGCTCAGAGGATTGATGGTGGGGCCAGAGAAGCGCGTGTCCAGGCGGCCGGTGGTCAGGTCCTGGTCGTCCTGCAGGTTCTTGGTGAAGCCGCCGCCGCTCACACGGAGATCGGCCTTCAGAAGATAGGCGATCGGCAGGCCGGTATAGGTATGCAGCTTCTCGGCGACGGCCTGTTTCTCCGCTGCGGAAAGATCGGTGCCCTGCGCCAGCGCGTGCGCATACTCGCCCATGGCGAAGTCTTCCACTTCTTTCAAGAATGGCTCGAGCGCCACGGGCTGGTTCGGCAGCTTGTGGTGGTAGTACGCAGTCGCGGCGAACGTGGGCAGCGCAAGCTGGAAGGGAAGATCGATGCCGGGGTTGCCGCGAGCGGCGTCGATGTCCGACGTGAAGTTGAAGATCTGCGAGAGCAGGATCACGCCGTTCAGGTCGATGCTCTTCTCATTCTCAAGAATGTTCGAGACCAGCGACGACCGCGTGGTGCCGTAGCTTTCACCGAAGAGATACTTGGGCGAATTCCAGCGGTTGTACTTGCTGATGAAGCGCGCGATGAAGCGGGCGTAGGCGTGCGCATCTTCGTCGACGCCCCAGAAGGCCTTTTCCTTGTCCTTGCCTACCAGGCGCCCAAAGCCGGTGCCCGGCATGTCGATGAAGACCAGATCGCTTACGTCGAGCAGGCTGTAGGTGTTGTTGACCAGCTTGTAAGGAGCGCCGGCCAGATGCTTATCATCCGACGTAACCACGTGCTTGGGGCCGAACGATCCCATGTGCAGCCAGACGGTCGAGGAACCCGGTCCCCCGTTGTAGATGAAAGTGATGGGACGGTCTTCGGCCTTCGCGTCTTTCTTGAAATACGCTACGTAGAACATGCGCGCGACGGGTGCGGCATCCTTCGGGTCCTTGGACGCAGCGGCGGCGAGAGCGGCTTCCGTGTCGGGCAGCGGTTTGCCGTCGGGACCAAGCTGCGCATCCTGCTCCTCAGTTGCCCCTACAGTAATGGTCCCGGCTACCGCTCGGTAGGCAATCTGCGAGCCGCCCGCGAGCACCGAGCCTTCAGTGGTCGAGTCGGGGGCCGGCGCCGGTGCAGGCGCGGTTGTCGGCTTGGCATTGGGAACATTGTCTTCCGCCAGGGCAGAGACGGAAATCGTTGCTGCCAGCAGGGCGGCCAGCAGCGGAGAGAATTTTGCCATCGGGGCGAACCTCAATTTGTCGATGAATATGTAACCAGTATAGAGCGGCCCGGCGCTGGCCTGGGCTGCGCTGGTGCTAATCTTCCCATTTAGACTGGTTGCGCGGGAGAAAGTCGTGTTCTATCCAATGAGTTTGCCGTTCCGAATTGCAGCCGCGATGGTTGCTTTTGCGAGTTGTGCGGGGGTCTCAGTCGCGGGCGCCCAGACAACCGCTCAGCCGATCCTGATTACCGCCGATCTTACCGATGCGCCGCGAAAGCTGATCCACGCCGACATCGAAGTTCCTGTCGCGCCGGGCCCGATCACGCTCACCACGGCAAAGTGGATTCCGGGAACGCACCGGCCCAGCGGCCCCATCGATAATTTCACCGGACTCGTGGTTCGTGCAGGTGATCGGGAACTCGTCTGGCGTCGCGACGACGTCGACATGTACGCCTTTCACATCGATGTGCCGCAGGGCGTGACGAAGCTCGATATCCATGCGGATTTTCTCGCTGTTGCGGGAGGGACCGTGAGCAGCGACGACGGCTCGACCAGCGGCGTGCAGAGTACAGTGGAGTGGGAAGAGGTGCTGCTCTATCCAGCAGGAGTGCCGGTGCGTGAAATCGCAGTCGTCCCTTCGGTCAAACTACCCGCGGAGTGGAAGCTGGGCACAGCGCTCACGCCGACGTCGACGGACGGAAGCACGACCCACTTCGCTCCAACCACCGTCGAGATGCTGGTGGACTCGCCGGTCATTGCGGGCAAGTATTTCCGCGAGATTCCGCTCGCGCCCGATGTGACGCCGAAGCACTTCCTCGACCTCGCCGCCGATGCGCCCGAAGATCTCGAACTGAAACCGGCGATGCTGGAGTCGCTCTCAAAGCTGGTGCGCGAAGCCGGCGCGATGTACGCGTCACGCCACTACAACCACTATCACTTTCTGCTCGGCCTGAGCGATGTCGAAGAGGGCAACGGACTTGAGCATCATCAATCGAGCGACAACCGCACCCCGGAGCATGCCTTCTCCGACGAGAATCTTGCGCCGCTTTTCGGCGATCTTCTTCCCCACGAGTACACGCACTCCTGGAACGGGAAGTATCGCCGCCCGACTGGCCTCGCAACGCCCGATTTCGCCACTCCCATGCAGGGAAGGTTGTTGTGGGTCTATGAGGGCATGACGCAGTATCTCGGCGAGATTCTCGCGGTGCGGACGAGTCTTGTGACTCCGGAGCAATTCAAGGAGGCCCTAGCATTTTCTGCCGCAAACCTCGATGTGAAACCCGGGCGCACCTGGCGCGATCTGGAGGATACGGCCGTTGCTACATCCATCCTGCGCGGCGGCGGGCGCGAGTGGAGCAACTGGCGGCGCGGGCAGGACTATTACCAGGAGGGTGCGCTGATCTGGCTGGACGTCGATACGACCATCCGCAAGCTGACCGGCGACAAAAAGAGCCTGAACGACTTCTGCGCGCTCTTCCTGGGCAAGGGAGGCACCACGCCGCCGGAGGTTGTGCCTTACGACTTCGACGAGCTGGTGGCCACGCTCAACCAGGTTGCGCCGAACGACTGGGCGGCATTCCTCCGTGAACGCCTGACCTCGAAGGCTCCTCATGCGCCGCTTGAAGGAATTACACAGGGCGGATACTCGCTGGTCTACTCCGACAAGCCATCGGCTTATGAGCGCGCAGTCTTCGGACGCAGCGGCGGTGTCGATGCGTATTTCTCCGCCGGTTTGCTGGCGCGTGGAGACGGAACCATCTCCGATGTGTTCATCGGTTCGCCGGCCTTCAAAGCAGGGCTTGGACCGGCAGAAAAGATCATCGCCGTCAATGGTCGGGCCTTTTCCGGGCCGGTGCTGGGCCTGGCCTTACGTGCTGCCAAAGGAACGTCACAGCCCATCGACCTGATCGTCGAGAACACCAACTTCTTCCGGACAGTGCATCTCGACTATCACGATGGTGAAAAATTCCCTGTACTCAAGCGCGTCGACAACACGCCGGACGTTCTTAGCGAGATTCTTAAGCCGCTCGCGAAGTAGAGCGACGATGAACTCTCAGTGAGCATGTTGAAGCTGCCCGCATTTGCTGTGTCGATTGCCTTGATAGCCGCGAGTACGTCGTTCGCGAGTCCTGGCCCTCCTGTCGTTCTTAAGGTCGTTGTCAATGTAGACGCGAGTAAGACCGAGGGCGCATACGCTCCCGTGTGGAATTACTTCGGAGCGGACGAGGCGAATTACGTCTACGCGCGCAACGGCGAAAAGCTGCTTCGCGAGCTCAGCGCGCTGAGTCCGGCTCCGGTGTATTTCCGCACGCACAATCTGTTGACCACCGGCGACGGAAGCAGTTCGCTCAAGTGGGGTTCGACGAATGCGTATCGAGAGGCCGCGGACGGTTCACCCATCTATGACTGGACAATCACCGATCGCATCTTCGATGCGATCGAGTCCGCGCATGTGCTCCCGCTGGTTGAGGTGGGCTTCATGCCAGAGGCGCTTTCGACACATCCGCAGCCGTATCGCCATACCTTTCCCGACGGCGAAATCTTCACCGGATGGTCGTATCCGCCGAAAGACTATGCGAAGTGGAGCGCGCTGGTTACGGCATGGGTGCGGCATTTGCACCAGCGTTATGACGTAAGCGGCTGGTTGTGGGAGGTGTGGAATGAACCCGATATTCCCTACTGGCACGGCACGGCCGAAGAGTACGACAAGCTATACGACGTGACCGTAGCGGCGATTCGCAAGCAACTTCCGCAGGCCAAAGTCGGAGGCCCCGAGTCGACTGGCCCCGCGAATGATCGCGCGGCCGCGTTTTTGCAGCAGTTTCTGGAGCATTGTGCGCACGGAAGCAACGCTGCAACGGGCAAGACCGGAGCGCCGCTAGACTTTATCAGCTTTCATCCCAAAGGCAGCCCCAAATTCGTTGACGGCCACGTTCGCATGAACCTCGGCGCGCAGCTCAGGTCAGTGCAACGAGGGATCGAAATCGTGGCGGCGTTTCCCGAGTGGCGCAACACGCCGATTCTTCTCGGTGAGAGCGATCCCGAAGGCTGCGCCGCGTGCAAGGGCGAGCAGAACGGCTATCGCAACGGTGCGCTCTACGGTGTGAGCGTCGCCGATGCCATCGCCCGTACCTACGAGCTGGCGCGCAACCAGGGTGTGCATCTTCAGGGCGCGGTCACATGGGCCTTCGAGTTCGAGGATCAGCCCTATTTCGCGGGCTTCCGGGAACTCGCGACGAACGGCATCGATAAGCCGGTGCTCAACGTCTTTCGCATGCTGGGCATGCTCGGCGGAGATTGGATTGAAGCGACCAGCAGCGGCGCCCAACCTCTGGAGGCCGTGGTTGCAGACAGCGTGACTGACGCTCCCGACGTGGACGCTGTGGCCACACGCAAGGATCGGGAAGTCGACGTGCTTGTTTGGAACTATCACGACGACGACATTGCCAGCGAGCTGGCGCAGGTGAGGCTGTCCGTCGCCAATCTTCCCGCGAAACGGATGCGCGCGCAGATATTTCGCATGGACGGCGATCACAGCAACTCATTTACCGCGTGGAAGAAGATGGGAAGTCCGCAAAAGCCGACACCAGCCGAGCAGAAGCGGCTCGAAGAGAGCGGTCGCCTGGAGCATGCTTCTTTAGAAACGCCTGCCATCGCCGGTCCCACTGCCACGCTGAATTTCCCGCTGTCTCGTCAGGGCGTCTATCTCGTGCGGCTCGAGTGGTAAACGTTGCCGTAGACTCAAGGGTTTCTGCAACGGAGGGACTGCATCCGGCGTCTAAAATGGAGCAATGGCCGATCAACTTTACCTTAGCCTGTGGTACCCCAATTTCCGCCTGATGGCGCTGCCCGCTGCGCTGGAGAAAGTCATGGAGCAGTTCGCTGCCGTCGCCGGATCGTCGCGCGTCAAGGCGGCCGCGGCCTATCCCCTCTCTTGGAACGAGGCTCCCGCGTATCAACGCGTGTATGACAAAGAGCACGATCCGGATGCGGTAGATTCCGAGCCACGAGAGGCGATTCCAGCGGCCATGGAGATGCTCCACGACGATTTTGCCTACGAATTTGAGCTGATCTGGGAGCTTTGGGCGCCTGAGGTCGGAGGCGGGCTCAACCCTGTCTGGCGCAAGGAGCCGCGCGTGGTTCGCATCGCCGGTTTCGGGCCGGAGTTCGACGAAGCGGCCTACGAACAAAACGGGCATATTCGTGTGGATTTCGGTTCCGATACGCCTTTTCTGCAAGAAGATGTGGACCTGGACGATCAGGCCGCAGCCCATGTGAAGGAAAATGTGCAGCTGCTGGTTGATTTCACCAACGCAGTGCAGCAGCATGGCGGCATCTCAACAAGGTTGCTATGGTCGGAGTCGGGTGAAAGCCTCGCGCAGAAGTTGATCGCGCGGCTGCAAAGTGTGAATTAGCTGGTAAAGCGGGTAGCGAAAGAGTGCGAGTAGAAAAAACATTTACCCCTGGTGGGGTCAGCTGTCCGGTTCGGTATGATATCCCGTTTTTTGCTCACCGGTTCTTAGCTATCCGGACTTTCGCTCACCGGACCTTAGCTCGGGTCTATCCATGCGCATAACCGTGGCGCGGCTTCGCCGGAGCATTGTCGTGCTGGCCTGCCTGTTGTTTCTGGTTCTGGCGGGCTTTTTGGGGTATGCGCGCTACCGCTTGCGGCGCTTTGAGAAAGACCTGCCGGCCAAACTGGGCATGGATATCCAGCAGACGGCCAGCGGTTTTACCTACTCGCAGTCGAGCAAGGGGCACACGTTCTTCACCATCCACGCCTCGAAGCTCGTGCAGTACAAGGCGGGTGGTCACGCCACACTTCACGATGTGGACATCACGCTCTACGGTCCGCAGGGATCGAATCGCTCCGACAAAATTTACGGGTCGGAGTTCGACTACGATCCGCCATCCGGAATAGCTTCGGCTAAGGGTGAAGTCCAGATCGACCTGGCCGGACTGGGTGCGGATCAAAAACAGCCGCCTTCGGCTGAAGAGGATCAAAGGCAAACGAACACCATCCACATAAGAACCAGCCGGCTCACCTTCAACTCAAAGACCGGCGACGCGGTTACAGACGAACATATGGAGTTCCGCACCCAGAGAGCGACGGGCAGCTCCACAGGCGCCAGCTACAACTCCCAGACTGGCCTGCTGGTGCTGAAGGGCCAGGTGGAAGTTACCACCAGCAGCGATGGCAATCCGGCGGTGGTGCGCGCATCGCACGCGGAGGTATTGCGCAGCTCAAAGCAGGCCACCTTGCTCAACCCCACCCTCGAATACCAGTCGGGGAAAAGCTCCGCCGATCAGGCGATCGTTTACTTCCGTACGGATGGGTCCGCCGAGCGCATCGAGGCTCAGGGCCATGTTCACGCCATCACCGACAGCGGCGCGGTCATAACCGCCGGGAATTCGCAGACGGACCTCGACGCGAAGAGTCAGCCTGTTCAAGTAAAGATGGGCGGAGGCGTCAATTTTGTCTCGAACGAGGAGAACCGGAGCATGCATGGCAACGCGATCGAAGGCACTCTGACCTTCGGCGCCATGTCGATGCTCAAGCACGCCCAGTTCCGCGATACGGTCAGCTTCGTCGACCAGTTGCTGAAGCTGGACAACGATCCCCGAGGGGCGGCTTCGCGCCAGTTGAAGGCCTCAAAGGTCGATATCGATTTCGCGCCTGGTCCTGACCCGAAGAAGAGTGTTGCGCAAAAGGCTCTGGCCACGGGTAACGCCTCGGTCAATCTGCACACCATTCCTTCGACCGGCCCGCAGCAGCTTACAACGATCACCGGCGATCAATTGGTGGCGACGCTGGACAATGGCACGACCATCAGACAACTCGACGGCTCAGGTAACACGAAGATCGTCGACCTCGGCGCGGATGGCTCGACGAATACCAGTAAAGGCGACCGGCTGTTGGCAACCTTTACTCCCCAGCCTCGCCCGCTGCACACCGTTCCCGGCCAGACCCAGCAACCCCCTGCCCGGCCGGAAGGGAAGCACGGCAGTCCTGCGGATTCACCATCCGTACAGCTGGAAACGGCGATTCAGGATGGCAACGTGGTCATGACCCAGACGCCGGCGAAGACGCCGGGTGCTACGGCCGACCCGGCGACGCTCACTGCGTGGGCCAAGCGCGCCGAATATCATGCCGCCGACCAGGTTCTCCACTTAACCGGTGATCCTCGACTCAACGACGGACAATCACTGCAAATGGCCGCCGAGGCCATCGACTTCCACCGCGATTCCCGCGACGCCGCCGCGCAAGGCAGCGTGAAGGTGACCTACACGCAACAAAAGACCCAGAACGCTGCTGCGAGCCCAACGCTGGGAGGCGACGGGCCGGTGCATATCATTGCCGACCGGGCACAGTTGCACCACGCGACCAACATCAGTATCTTCCACGGCTCTCCGGGCACGCCTGCGCGCATGTGGCAGGGAGACAACTCCGTCCTGGCCCCGGTGCTCGAGCTATCGAGAACGCCGCAGACGCTCAAGGCCCACGGAGAGGAGGGCAGCGCCGCCCCGGTGGTCAATGCCAATCTGACATCCGCCATGGGCACCAGGCACGAGCGTAGTGTAGTGCGTGTCCACAGTCAGACACTCTTTTATGCGGATGCCGAGCGGCGCGGCGACTTTCGTGGGACAGTGACGGCGGAGGGCCCGGACGGCGTTATCCATGCCGATCAGGTCCAGTTCTATCTGACCCCAGCTCCAACGCAAAAGAGCCACGCCGGTGCAGCGCCAGCCACCCCCGCTTCAAGCCAGCTTGATCGCATCGTCGCCACGGGCCGCGTCGTCATCACCCAGCCTGGTCGCAAAGGAGTTGGCGAGAAGCTGGTTTACACCGCCGCCGACGGCAAATATGTCCTTACAGGAACTCCCGGAAATCCGCCTCGTATCTCCGATGAGGCGAAGGGAACCACCACCGGCGCGACGTTGATTTTCAATAGTCAGGATGATAGCGTCGTGGTGAGTGGGGGGCAGTCGAGCTCCGTAACCGAAACGCGAGCTCCGAAGTAGATGCAAAAGCTTTCGACCGATGAGATTGGCAAGTCCTACAAGCGGCGTCAGGTAGTCAGCGGCGTCAGCATCCACGTGAGCCAAGGAGAAGTGGTAGGACTGCTGGGGCCGAACGGTGCTGGAAAGACGACCAGCTTCTACATGATTGTTGGCCTGATCGCTCCGGACTCCGGCCAGATCCTCGCCGACGGGAAAGATATTACCCGCGTTCCCATGTACCTGCGGGCCCGGCAATATGGCATCAGCTACCTTCCCCAAGAGCCTTCTGTCTTTCGCAAGCTGACGGTGGAGGAGAACATCCTGGCCGTGCTCGAAGTGCAAAGCATCTCGCCGGAGATGCGGCGATCGCGCACCGAGAAACTCATCGAGCAGCTCAATCTTGGCCACATTCGCAAGACGCGCGGCTACGCATTGTCGGGCGGCGAACGGCGGCGAGTGGAAATCGCGCGCTGCCTCTGCATCCAGCCCTCTTTTATTTTGCTCGATGAACCCTTTTCGGGAATCGATCCCATTGCGGTAATCGATCTGCAAGAGATTATCTTCGACCTTAAAGCCAGCGGTATCGGCGTGCTGATTACGGACCATAACGTCCGTGAGACTCTTTCCGTGACCGACCGGGCGTACATCATCAATCAGGGCAAGATCTTCCGCGATGGCACGCCGGAGCAGCTGGGCAACGACCCGGAGGTGCGGAGAGTTTACTTAGGCGAAGGATTCACACTAGGCTGAACCGCAGGTAGTTCTAAAGCGTTCCCTCGCGGATGTACACTGTGAGCAATCTTTCCGCATATTTTCAAGGTTAGGATGCGATGGCTCTTCTTCAACCCAAGCTGAGCTTGAAAGTAGCTCAACGGCAGATATTGACGCCCGGCCTGATGCAAATGGTCAGCGTGCTGGCGTTGAACAAGCTTGAGCTGAAGGAGATGATCAACGCCGAGATTACCGAGAATCCGATTCTCGAGGAAATCGAGGAGAATGTCCCGCTCCTCGACGAGGTTGCCGGCCAGGAGATCGAGCACGACCGCTCGATCGAGCTGCGTGCGGCCGAGGCGGAGCCGGAAAAGAAGACCGACCCCTTCGACGAAATCGATTTCGGATCGTACTTTCAGGATTATCTCGATCCCGGCTTCCGCACCGGCAATAGCGTGGAAATCAGCGAAGCGCCTTCGATTGAGAACTTTCTTTCCCAGCCCGGAACGCTAACCGATCATATATTCTGGCAGCTGGGCTCTATCTCTCTTTCACCAGCAGTTCGTGACGCGGCCGAATACATCGTCGGCAATCTGAACGAAGATGGCTACCTGACGGCAAGCGATGAAGAACTCCTCGAGGGCTATCTGCGCGAACAGCTCGACCCGGAAGCAGGTCCGGATAACGATTCAGATACAGAATCGGGCGCGGATCCCGACACCCACCGAACATCGTCCGGCCGCAGGAATGGCCAGACTACGTTGGCTCAGCTGCCCCAAGCCATGCTGGACCGCGCCCAAGCTCACCTCGATGCCGGTCTCGCCGTGGTCCGCCAGCTCGATCCGGTGGGTATCGCCACACGCGATCTCCGCGAGTGCCTGCTGATGCAGGTGGAGGCCCAGCGCAAGGAATTTGAGCTGATCTTCGAGCGGCAGAGCCGGGGGCAAGCGCCAAGCCGTGGACACCGCCACGGCCGAGGGCTGCAGGGCGGTCATGCCGGAGCGGAGAACGGCAGCCCCGATCGCGGCGACGATCGCACCAACGATCCCACGGGGACCAACGCTAACGGCAGGATCGAGCTTCCTGGTGTTCCCGAGCCAGATCGTGTCATCGGCGAAATAGCCGCCGAGACCATAGAGAATACAGCAGGGCAGATCGCCCCGGGGACGGTTTCCATTGGTGGCGCCGCCGTGAACGCTGCCGACAGCCGCCTGGAGCTATTCGATATCGCCGCCTGCATCATAGACAAACATCTGCAGCTCCTGCAAAAGCGTGATCCACGAGAGTTGTCCAAGGCCATAGGCAGATCCAGTGAGATGGCTCAACACGTGATCGAATTCATCCGCACCCTGGACCCGCGCCCGGGACAGCGATACAACCGATCCGACGCAAGATTGATCGAACCGGATGTGGCCTTTGTAAAGCGTGGCGACGAATATGTGGTGGTCATGAACGAAGAGGACCTGCCCACGCTGCGTCTGAACCAGGGCTACCGCCGTATGCTGACGCAAGAAGGTGCGGAAAAAGAAGTCAAAGATTACGTGAAGGAGCGGTATCGCTCGGCGCTCCAGCTCATGCGCAATATCGAGCAGCGCAAGAACACCATCCTGCGTACCTGCGAGGCGATTGTTCGCCGCCAGGGCGACTTCCTCGAAAAGGGTGTAGAGGCGCTCCGGCCGATGATGATCAAGGAGGTCGCCGAGGAGATCGGCGTTCACCCCTCGACGGTCAGCCGCGCCGTCTCGAACAAATACGTGCACACCGCGCAGGGAGTCTTCGAGTTGCGGTTCTTCTTTTCCGAGGGTGTCAACGGTCCTGAAGGGGCCGGCACGCCGCTTATGCTGCTCAAGCGCAAGGTGAAAAAGCTGATCGAAGACGAAGATCCCAGCAAGCCGCTCACCGACGACCAAATCGCTAGCATGCTGCAGGGCCAGGGCATTGATGTAACCCGGCGAACGGTGGCCAAATACCGCGAAGATTTACGGATTCCAAGCACTCACCAGCGGCGGGTGCGCGGATGAGGTACAGGCATGTTCGAAAATTCCAAGCCGTTTTCACATTATGCAGGATCACCGCTCTTTCCACCCCGCGGACGAAGACCTGTCCGTGGGGTCCCGGGGCCGAATGGTCGCGTTGACTTAGGGGCGTCGCCTTCGAACTACGGCGTTTTCGAAAATGCTGTAGAATCGCCATTCTCAGCGGGAATTTCTATTCCAGAAGGGAGCTTTCACCATGCAGGTTGAGTACACCGGCAGACAGGTGACCGTTACCCCGGCACTCCGCACACTGGCGGAGGAGGGCATTGAGCGAATCGGCAAGATTCTCGGCAGGACAACCGGCGCGCATGTAATTCTGAGCGCGGAGAAGTACCGTAAGACAGCTGAGGTGAGCATCAAGACCCGGCGTCAGGAGATTCTTGGCATCTCCGAGTCAACGAGTATGGAAAGCGCCCTGCGCGAAGCGCTGGACAAGGCTGAAACCCAGGCAATCCGCTGCAGGAAAAAGCTTCAGGCAAAGAAGCGCCAGCCCAAGGAAGAGAAGATCACAGCCGAGCCGCAGTTGCAGCGTCCGCGCCGCGCCTCCGCTAAGCCGCCTGGCACGGTGGAGAAATCACCGGCCCCGCCCGCTCCCAAGGTCAACGGCCAGGGGCGCGGTAAGCCGGCAGTTCCTGTAACTGTGCACAGCTTTCCGGCCAAAACGCCCATTCCTGAGCCCCATGTCGTCCGCTCCGCCGATTCAGTTGCGCTTCGCCCCATGACGCTCGAGGAAGCCGTGAAAGAGTGTGAGTTCCGCGACCGCGAGGTCTTCGTCTTCCGCGACAACAGCGGAAATGTGAAGGTACTGCACCGCAAGCGCGACGGCAAAATGGAGCTCATCGAAGAGCCTTAAAAGCCGGGAACAAGGCTCAAGCGCAGAGTTCAGGAAAGCGTGGGGGCAGTACGCCGAGCCCTGTTAGGATTGAGCGCATGGCCAGGCCACGGAAGACCGCTCCCAGCAAGATTGACCCGCCAAAGACCTCGATCAACGCGACCAGGATTCAGCGATCGCCTAAGAATCAGAAAGATGCAAAGACCGCTGTGCGCCTTGCCAGCATCCCTGCATCTCATATTGAAGGCCGCCGCGAACTGGTCATCCTCACCGGATTGTCTGGCTCCGGAAAACTTTCGGCGCTTAAAGCTTTTGAAGACCTCGGCTATTACTCCGTTGACAACCTGCCCGTCGAATTGCTCACCAGCTTCGCCGAGCTGGTAACAGAATCGATCGAAATTACCCGCGCCGCGCTGGTAGTCGATGTGCGCGAAGGGCAGGGACTCGAGCGCTTTCCTGCCATCCTGAGGGAGGTACGCAAGCGGTTGTCCACCAAGGTCATCTACCTCGAAGCTTCCACGGCCGCGCTGGTGCGCCGTTTCTCAGAGACGCGCCGTCCGCATCCGCTGGGCCGCGAAGAGATGGTGGGACCCGCGATTCAGGCCGAACGGAAGCTGCTCGACCCTGTTCGCAACGTAGCCGACATCCTGATCGACACCTCCAACTTCAACGTGCACGAGCTGCGCGCCTACATTCAGAATCAGTTCGAGCGCGAGTCCGACGGCAAAAGCCTGCTTGTTTCCTCCCTGAGCTTCGGCTACAAGAACGGAGTGCCGCTTGAAGCCGATCTCGTCTTCGATGTACGCTTCCTGCCGAATCCGCATTTCATCCGTCAGTTCCGCCATCTGACCGGTCGCGATCCCAAGGTGATCGCATACGTGCGCAAATTCGCGCAGACGCAGGAGTTTCTCAGCCGCGTCACCGACCTGCTGCTCTTTTTGCTTCCGCACTACATCCACGAGGGCAAGAGCTATTTAACGGTGGCCTTCGGCTGTACGGGAGGGCAACATCGCTCCGTCATGATCGCGGAAGAAATGCGAAAGCGGCTGACGCGGGAAGGCTACCGGGTGAAAGCCACGCACCGGGATATGCCGCGCTAAGAAATACCTTCGCAGGAAAAATTCTCTTCTGAATCCCGCATCCCGCTCTTCGAATCTACTCGAGCAGACAACGCAGGAGTCATCATGGATCTAGGACTCAAGGGTAAGCGCGCACTCGTTACCGGCTCAACCGCAGGCATTGGATTCGCCATCGCCAAGCTTCTTGCCCGTGAAGGCGCTTTCGTCTACGTGAACGGACGCACCGAAGCCCGTGTCGACAAGGCCGTCAGCGAGATCGAGGGCAAAGTGGACGGCGTCGCCGCCGACCTGAGCAGCGAACAGGGTGCAGAGAAGCTCTACGCTCGCGTGCAGCACCTCGATGTGCTGGTCAACAACCTCGGCATCTTCGAGGCAAAGCCATTTCTGGAGATCGACGACGCCGACTGGCGGCGATTTTTCGAGACGAATGTTCTCTCCGGCGTGCGTATCACCCGCCATTATCTGCCCCAGATGATCGAGAAGAAGTGGGGGCGCGTGATCTTCATCTCCAGCGAGTCGGCGTTGCAGATTCCCGCCGAGATGGTGCACTACGGCATGACCAAGACCGCGCAAATGGCGGTCGCGCGTGGCATCGCCGAGTCTTTCCCGGCCAGCGGCGTTACTGTCAACTCGGTGTTGGTCGGTCCCACCGAAAGCGAGGGCGTGGCCACCTTCGTCGAGAGCCTGGCGGCACAGCAGGGCAAGACAAAAGATGAGCTGGCCCGCGAATTCTTCGAGCATGCCCGGCCGAGCAGCCTGATCAAGCGCTTTGAGACCGTTGACGAGGTCGCGGCGATGGTCGTTTATCTGTGCAGCGAGGCGGCTTCGGCGACGACCGGTTCCGCAATCCGCGTCGATGGCGGCGTAGTCCGCGCCATCGCCTGAGAATTCCTGAACCGCAATCATTACTCCTGAATTCTCCTTCCGAACGGTAAAATGAAAGCATGGTCGTGCAGTTCCGTCAATTTCCGCCCATGCATTCCGGGAACCAGCAATGAAGCGTTGGTGGCGGCTGCTGCACTACGCCAGCCGTTACTGGCTTCAAATCATCTCTGCCGTGTTACTGGCAGCGCTTGTCGGCCTCCTCGATGCCTTTCGCGTCCTGCTCGTTGGCCCTATCTTCGACAACGTCCTCCATCCAGGCGATGGTCACAAGGACATGACGGTGCTTTCCGCGCTGGGAACGCGCTTCCATTTCAATCTGCAGACCTTCGTTCCGTCTCATTTCCACAATGCGTGGACGGTCGTCGCCTTCGCCTTCGTCGTCTCCACGCTGCTCAAGGGTATCTGCGACTACACCGGAACGTATCTTGCCAACTACGCCGGCTTTGGCATGATTACTGATCTGCGCGACGATTTGTACGAAGCCATGCTGCGCCGCTCGATTTCCTTTTTCCAGAAACACGCTACGGGAACCCTGCTCTCGGCGCTTATCAATGACATTGAACGCGTGCAATACGCCATGTCTTCCGTGCTCTCGGATTTTCTCCAGCAGGTCTTCACCCTCATCTTTACCGCCGGAGTGGTCATCTTCCTGGGCGGCAAACTTGCCTGGGTTCTGCTGCTCTTCATCCCCATTGTGATTGGGTCCATCCGAAAAATCGGCCGCGGCGTGCGTCGGACGACCCGCAAAGGCCAGGATAAGCTCGCTGAAATCCAGAATATCCTGCACGAAACCATCACCGGGAACCGCATCGTTAAAGCTTTCAATATGGAGCTCTGGGAGCTGCTGCGCTTTCGCCAGGCTGCGCGCCGCCTCTTCCGCGCGAATCTGAGGTCGGTGCGCGCCCAGGCTATCAGCTCTCCCCTGATGGACTTCATCGGAGCCGTGGCCATCGCTTTGCTGCTTCTCTTCGGACGCAACGCAATCAACAGCCACGCCATGACCGTGGGCAGTTTCTTCGCCTTCATTGTCGCGCTGTTTAAGCTCTACGATCCGGTCCGCCGCTCGGCCGTGTACTACAACAGCTTCCAGCAGGCGATGGGAGCGTCACAGGCCATCTTCGATTTCATGGAAGACCAGGATGAAGTGGTCGAGAGAAAGCACGCATTTAAGCTGAAGGGATTTCGCGATGCAATCCGGCTTGAAAACGTCGGATTTGCGTACCGCACCGACGAAGGCGAAAAGGAAGTTCTGCACGACATCCATCTCGACATCCGCCACGGCGAAGTGATCGCGCTGGTCGGGCCCAGCGGGGCAGGGAAGTCAACGCTCGTCAATCTCATCCCGCGCTTCTTCGACGTGACCTCGGGCCGCGTTTTGATTGACGAACACGATCTGCGCGACGTCAGCCTCCATTCCTTACGAGAACAGATTGGCAAAGTCACGCAGGAGACGATTCTCTTCAACGATACGGTGCGCAACAACATCGCCTACGGCCAGCCGGACGTCCCGCTCTCGCGGGTGGTCGAAGCCGCTCAGGCCGCGCTGGCCCACGACTTCATCGCGCAAATGCCCGAGGGCTACGACACCATCATCGGCGAGAAAGGCTTCCGCCTCTCCGGAGGCGAGCGCCAGCGCCTGGCCATCGCCCGCGCCATTCTGAAAGACGCGCCTGTTCTCATCCTCGACGAGGCTACATCGGCCCTCGATAACGAAAGCGAGTCGCTGGTGCAGACGGCGCTCAGCAACCTGATGACCGGACGGACCGTCGTGGTGATAGCCCACCGGCTCTCGACCGTGCGTCGTGCCACGCGCATTGCCGTCCTCGAACAGGGCCGCATTACCGCCATCGGTTCGCACGAAGAGCTGCTGCAGATCTCGCCCACCTACCAGAAGCTCTACCGCCTGCAATTCATGGGCGCCGATGAATATGATTTGCGAGAACCGGCCCTGCTAGGAAAGGCTGAGGCATGAGCGCCCCGCAGACGGTTGCCGCGCCCGTATCTTCCATGACTGGATTCGCACGCACCTCGGGGCGCGTCTCGGAATCGCTGGGCTTTACCCTTAGCCTCAAGAGCGTCAACCATCGTTTCCTGGACCTGCATATGCGCCTGCCCGGTGGGACGGAAGCGTTGGAAATGCAACTCCGCCGCCTGCTGAAACAGAAGCTGGTGCGTGGCCATGTCGAAGTGACGCTGAATCTCGACCGCGGCCCGAAGACCGAAGCTACCTATGATGCAGCACTGGTCGAAACTTATCTGGTCGCCTTCCGCAGCGCCGCCGCGCAGCACGGGCTGATGGGTGAACCTGATCTGAACGCGATCTTCCGCCTGCCAGGAATCTTCAACGGCGATGGTCGCGGCTATGATCGCGGTTCCGCCGAACGCGGATCAGAAGAGGAAGCCAGCTTGCTCGAAGCTGCCGTCCTCGCAGAACTTCCCGCGCTTATCATCGCGCTCAATGGAATGCGTGCCCAGGAAGGCTCCGCGCTTGCGGTGGAACTCGCCGCCGGCCTCGACCGGCTCCGCAAGCTAGTCGATGAAGCGTCGGAGCTGCGTGAAGATGTGCAGCAGGCCTACTTTGAGCGCATCAGCCAGCGCCTCACGGGCATGCTCGAAGGATCGTTCGACCGTGACCGTGTACTGCAGGAGGCCGCGCTGCTGGCTGAGCGCAGCGACGTCGACGAAGAAGTTACACGCCTGCGTACTCATATCGATCACTTCCGATCGCTGGTTGAAAATGGCGGCGAAATCGGCAAGAAGCTTGACTTCTTGTTACAGGAAATGAACCGAGAAGCGAACACCCTGCTTTCCAAAACAGGAGGCGTTGCCGGAAATGGCCCACGCATCACGGAACTCGGTCTCGGCATGAAAGCGGAAATCGAAAAAGCGCGCGAACAGGTTCAGAATCTCGAGTAGGGACGCGAATAACAAAGGAGAAGACCAGCACTTTGGCAGGCATCTTGTTTCTCATCTCGGCTCCCTCGGGCTCGGGCAAATCGTCGCTGGTGAACCGTCTTCGCTCGCTCGTGGAGAACCTCGAGTTTTCCGTCTCGTACACCTCGCGAACGCCGCGCGGCTCCGAACAAGAGGCACGTGAATATCATTTCATTTCGCGCGAGGAATTCGAGCGAATGATCGACGCCGGCGAATTCCTGGAGCATGCCGATGTCTTCGGGAATTACTACGGCACGGCGCGACGACCGATTATCGATGCCTTCGCCAACGGTAAAGATGTGCTGCTGGATATCGATGTACAGGGCGCCTCCCAGGTGCGGAAGAAGATGCCGGACTCGGTTAGCATCTTCCTGATGCCGCCTTCACCTGAGGATCTTGCCTATCGCCTACGCAGTCGCAGCCGCGCCGAAGGTGCTGTGCAGGAAGAGATTATTCGCCTCCGTCTCGCCAAGGCTCGCGAGGAGATTGAGAATTACCGCGAATATGGCTATATTCTGGTCAACGATATTCTCGACCGCGCGGTCGAGGAGATGGCAGCCATCGTCGCCGCTGAACGCATGCGCCGCAACCCGGGCCCGGTCACGGCGGACGACGAAGAGCTGATCGCAAAGGCGGAAAAATGCCGCCAGCGAAATTCTGAGGCGCGGATCAAACCCGTGCTCCAGGCTTTCGGAGTCGTCAACGCCGAGGCCGCTTCCGTGTGAGCCGGTCAAGGCAACTTTGGGAGTAGAGACGCCATGAGTGTTGAGCAAGAGTTCGATAGCAATTTTCGCTACGTGATGGTTGCCGCACGCCGCGCACGCCAGCTTCAAAATGGTTCACAGCCGCTGGTAAATTCCCGTTCCGGTAAACCCTGCAAAGTCGCCCAGGATGAAATCGCTGCCGGCAAGGTAGGTTATGTCAAAGCCGACACACCGGTACTCAAGCCAGAGATCGTCGCCCCCGACATTCCCAAGTTCGTCAGCTTGTAAACTGATTGTTTTTGAGGGGACGGGCTTCTGCCCGTCCATGTATCGCTTCGCAGCAGAATGCGTTCCGTTCCCGAGTCCCGTAATATTCGAGTATGAAGATCACGGTTGGCGTCTCCGGCGGCATCGCCGCCTACAAAGCAGCGGAGCTGGTTCGCGCCCTGCAGCAGCATGCTCTCGATGTTCACGTAGTCATGACCGAGGCGGCGAAACAATTCATTCAGCCGCTCACCTTTGCCTCGCTCACCGGACACAAAGTCATCACCAGCTTGTGGGCGCCACCCGAGTCACCTGACGACAATCTCGCCTCCGCCATCGAACACATCGCCGCCGCGCAATCGACCGACGCCCTGGTCGTCGCGCCCGCCACGGCCAGCATCCTGGCCAAATTCGCTCACGGGATCGCCGACGACTTCTTAACCACGCTCTATCTCGCCACTACCGCGCCGGTAATCGTCGCGCCCGCCATGAACGTCAACATGTGGCAGCACCCCGCGACCCAGGCCAATCTCGATACGCTCGCCGCGCGCAACGTGCACATCGTTCCGCCCGACAGCGGATACCTGGCCTGCGGCATGACCGGTAGCGGCCGCCTCCCCGATACGGGTGCCATCGTGGAAGCTGTCCTGGGAGTTCTGCACCGCCGAAACGATCTCGCCGGGGAGACCGTGCTCATCACCGCCGGAGGCACCCGCGAAGCCCTTGACCCGGTCCGCTTCCTCGGCAACCGCTCCAGCGGCAAGATGGGCTACGCTCTCGCTGAAGCCGCCCAGCGTCGCGGCGCGCGCGTCATTCTGGTTACCGCTCCCACGGCTCTTCGTCCACCCGCAAACTGCGAAGTCGTTCCCGTGATTACCACGGATGAAATGCGCACCGCCGTTCTCGGCCGCATGGACCAGGCAACCATTGTCATCAAGGCTGCCGCCGTCGCCGACTACCGCCCGCGCAACAAGGCCGAACAGAAGATCAAGCGCACCGGTCCTGTGACCATTGAACTCGAACCCACGGAGGACATTCTGGCCGAAGCGGTTGCCCGCCGCCATCCGGGTCAGCTCATCATTGGCTTCGCCGCTGAGACACAAGACGCTGTCGCCCACGCCCGCGGTAAGCTGCAACGCAAAGGCGCCGACGCCATAGTCCTTAACGACGTCTCACGCGAAGGTATCGGCTTCGATTCCGATCACAACGCCGTCACCTTCCTCACTCCAACCACCGCACTCGAACTTCCGGAGATGAGCAAGCGCGATATTGCCGATCGCATCCTCCAGGAAATTCTCGGCCTGCGCCGCCCACAGAAAGTTGTGACTGAGAGCAGCACGATTGAGTAGTCAAGGACGGTACTCTGGAGTTGGCTCGGATGTACTTTCCGTTCAGCACGTCTGGCGATCAGGGATAAGATGACAACGGAAGACTCCATGACCGACAACCTACTTCAGACTCTCCAGCAGCTCGTCCCGGATGTGATTGCGCCCGAGGTGCGCGAACTCAAAATGCGCCAGGCGTCCTTCGAAAGGCTGGTCGATGAGCGCTTCAACTCTCGGGCGAAATCATTTGATGAGCGCTCCAATTCTTTAACCAAAGAGAGGGACATGCGCTTTTCCGCTCTTGAAGAGTGCTTCTTTCTACAGGCCAGGCCGAGCGAGATCGAATTCAAGACCCTCATGTCTGCCATCTCTGAATCGAAGGGCCAGACCGACCTTGCCGGGGTTCGCGAATTCTCGGACCTCCGCGAGTGGATCGCCGTCATAGAATCGAAACACGCGGCAAAGGCCAGCGAGGCGACGTCGTTTCGCTGAAAATGACCCCACTCACCTCCGAACTCGGTCAGGCCATCCAGGCCCGCGTCCGCTATTACCGCGACCTCGGTATTCACGACTTCTACCGCCGCTGCGAGCCTGAGCAGGAGATCGCCGATTTAGAATCCGTATCAGTTACAAACATTGAACCGGAGCTGCCTATCCCCGCGCGTAGAACCCCTCCGCCGCCTTTTCAGGCTGCCTCGGCCGAAAGCATCCCGGTAGCCGAGCGCACCGCTGCCCTCCAGGCCATCCGAGAGGATATAGGAGACTGCACCCGCTGCCCGCTGGCTTTTCAAGGCCGCCACACAATCGTCTTCGGTGACGGAGATCCCAACGCCCGCCTTATGTTCATTGGCGAAGGTCCGGGCGCGGACGAAGACATGCAGGGATTGCCCTTCGTAGGCCGC
>JBAVYX010000515.1:0-3657 GCA_049588475.1 Silvibacterium sp.
TCTGGTAGGGGACGACACCATCACCATCCGCCACAGCATCCCCATCCCTTCCGGACCGCCGCAAAATGATGGCGCACCGTCACGGGGAGACCCAGATTACCTTTTGTGTAAGGGGCGTGACCACACCACCCTGAGGGGTACCGCGGCTTCGCTCCGTTTTGGTTCCGTCTTCTTGCACCGTCGGCGCTGTTAGCCATCTTTCGATGTATAGCAACGCCCACTTACACGTCACATGCTTCCGAATGGCCCGAAGCAGAAGTTCATGGACGATGTTGTCAAAGAGACCTTTGATGTCAAACTCTAAGACCCAATCATATTTCCAACAACGCTCGCGCGTGACACCCACAGCATCCAGCGCCGATTTATTCGGTCTATAGCCATAGGAGTCTGAAAGAAATACGCTCTCCAGGTTTGGTTCAATGACCCGCTTGACCACCATCTGCGCCACGCGATCTGCGATCGTGGGCACACCTAAAATCCGCTGGCCCCCAGACTTTTTAGGAATGGAGACGGCGCGTACCGGCGGCGGAAAGTAGCTTCCTGAGCTCATCCTATTCCAAAGCTTGTAGAGATTACTCTTCAAGTCGGCTTCGAACTGCTCCATCGTCTGACCATCTACCCCAGCCGCTCCTCCATTGGATTTGACCGCTTTATAAGCTTCGTATACTTGCATCTTATCGATTGTGAATGGCTTGTCTGTCGCACGCATCAAGGTCCTCCTGTTGCCAGTTGCTTTGGTCGTACGACCACCTGACCCGATCCCTTCGCTCCAGCCCCATTACGAGCCTTCATCGCTACTGCGAATCGGTCCGCCCCAGTGTTCCGCATCGGTACGCTCGCCTCACGGTTTTCGCCGCTTGTGCTTCTCCCTTGTCATCGGAACCGCTGGTTCCTGCAGTTCCACGCAACAGCCTGCATCCGCTTCACGCCCTCTCTACGCCGGTCGCCGTCCGCCCAGTCATCAGGCACCCAGCGGACTTGTCCCAGGATGGCTACACGCTCCTGGTTTCGACGACATTTGATTTCTTAACGACGCGTCATCGAAGGGTTTACTCTCGTTCGTCTCTCGGATGCTTACCTGCACGAGTTTCCACTCGCGCTTTTTCCCCAACGCTCACCACCACGGCTCTTTACCGCAGCAGCTTGGAGTGGTTTGAGACCTGCTCCTGAAAGCCGATCCCGAGGGGCCGTCCCTCATCTATCACGCAGCTTGTCCACACGGTTGTTTAGTTCATGCTGAACTCCCTTTCCGCGTGCTTCTGCAGCACACTGTATCCAAGAAAATCAAACTTCTCTTCCGGCACAGAGCAGACCCGCGTCTTCGAGTCGTTCACCGTCAACTTCAGCTTCGACATCATCTTCTGCATCGTGTCTAGAGCTTGTTTCGCTCCAGTCCGACAGCAGATGACAAGATCATCGGCGTAGTTCACGATGTACGCTTCCCAACGTGCCTCGTACCCGAGTTCCTTCCACCCGAGTACAAATCGGCGCATATACAGATTGCTGAGCAATGGGCTGATCGGAGCTCCTTGTGGGGTACCCCGACCTTCGTCCCGATTGCGCACGCTCCGACGTTGATTTCCACGCTCATCGGTTTCCTCAACCGGAGCTTCCAGCCACATCTTGATCAGATGCAGCATCGCTCCGTCGACGACCCTTCGAGCCACCGATCTCATAAGTTCGGCGTGTGGAACGCTATCGAAGTAGCTGCTGAGATCCGCATCTACAATCTTCCTATGGCCAGTGTTGATCAGCTTATGGACATGCCGCACTGCATCCAACGCGCTGCGGTTTGCCCGATAGGCATACTGCTCAGGCTGCAAGTCGGCTTCGAATATAGGTTCGAGCACCGACATTGCCGCCGTCTCCACAACCCGATCCCGGATTGTGGGTATACCTAACGGCCTCTGCTTCCCATCCGGCTTGGGTATGTATACCCGCCGCACAGGTTGCGGTTGATAGGTTCGACTTTTCAGTTCCTGCGCCAGTTCGTCCAACCACCGCTCCACACCGTACTGCTCGATGTCCTCGAATGTCTGATTGTCCACTCCCGCCGCTCCGCCATTGGCTTTGCAACGTTGGTAGGCATATACCAGAACATCCTTGCGGTACACCTTGTCGTACAGCGTGTAGAAACGAAAGTCGGGCGATTCCTTCGCTTTTGCGTGTAACGCCATCTGCAACTTCTGAACGCTTGTTAGGGTTGTTAGGCTCATCACCAATCCCGTTGTCCTTTGTCGCTTATTGCGTTCGCCTTCAACTGAGGCCTCTTCCCTCCACCGGCATTACCCGGCTTCATCGGTACTACAAGCCTCTCCGCCACCCCAAACGGCCCGGCCTGTCTCTCGCGAGCTGCCAGTTGATCCAACCGCAATCACCGCTGGGGCTTCCCGTGTTGCCTTCAGTCCCCTTTGCTTACATGCCGTCGCCACTACCCCGGCAGGTTGGAGGAAGCTGTTCGCTCATACTCTCCCCCCTCATCGGCCTTCCCCAAGTCCGCGGCGGGTCGGCTCCTGCATCATGGTTTTCGAGGCTTGCTCAGCGTTTACTCACGTTACGGCCTGCACGCTTGCAGAGTCGTCTTCACGACCCTTTTACATCGGAGGCTTCAGCAGCTTTGTTACCTCCACCACTGCTCCGATTGCTACCGGGCGGAACGAACCAGTTCCCGGGTGGGACTTGCACCCACTGTGGACTAAACGCCTTTCACGGCGCACGCGGACCATGCCAGTAGTTTCGAGTTGAAATGTCGGATCGCCTTGGACGTAAAACCGGCAATGCGGAAGTTTCGGGTAGCCGGGTCGAAATGTCCGGATTGCCGACCGGGAATGACGGCCAAACTGCTGATCCGGTCTTGAAACAGAGGACGGCAAAAAGCTATTCTCGCAGAAGATAACCACATGATTTCAAGGGGCATGGACGCGCGAACTGCCCATCCCACTCACAGGAGGATGCGCAATGCAGCACTGGAAGTCCATCACTCTTCTCACCGCTCTTCTAACGTTGAGCGGATTTTCCATAGATGCCCAAGAGTCAGGTGATACGCAGTCGCCGAGAACAGCTCGCGCAGGTACCGTGAGCGAAAGCGTGCGGACATTCATGCAAACGGTGGCACGCGAAGTCACTCAGGAGGGGCCGTCAGCATGGTGCCGACATTTCGATACGAGCCAAGCGTTTTTCATGGCTGTGAATGGTCAGATGGCATTTCCGAATGGTACAGCTGCACAGGAGGGGACGAAAAATTTTGCTCGCACCATTAGCCACATCGAACTGAACTGGGGGGACGACCTGCGCGTGGACCCACTCACTCCGCAGTTTGCTGTCGTCGCTGCTTCTTGGCATGAAGTGCAGGTGGATCACACTGGCCATCGGGTTGACGAGTCGGGATACTTCACAGGGCTGGCTCAATATCACAATGGCAGTTGGTTCTTTCGAGACGCGCATTGGTCTCAACCAGTACCTCCGCAGACGCCCAGCCACTAACAAAATGCAACAGCCGCGTCCCTGTGGTGGCCGTATACCGGCATTGCGGATGTATGGTTCGCCGCCGTTTTGCAAGCGAAAAATAAATATGACGGAATGGTCTGCGCGAATGTATCCGGCCTCTGTTGGAGTCGCGATCTCCTGCCAGAGTGAAATGCGCACTTGGGTCTTTGG
>JBAVYX010000516.1:0-8469 GCA_049588475.1 Silvibacterium sp.
GGCTATTTACGAGCCCTCCCGACGTCCACGCGCCCTTCTTGTCGGCAATGAGGCAACGCTAGCTACATCTGCTGGCTATCTTCGCTACTGCAGAGAGGCTCAAGTCATCGGCTTAGTGAGCGAAGATGAACGCATGTTGGGCTTTCACATCGCAGGCTACCCAGTGTTGGGCCAGCCGGGGTCTTTGCCTAGTCTGCTGGCCACCCACCAGATCGAGGTAGTCATTCTTTCAGGTGCGAACATGAGGTGCGCCGCGCAAGTTATTCGCGACGCGACGCGCTTCGATATGCAGGTGCGCATCTTGCCTTCGGGAAGCGACCTTATGCAGGGAAATGTGCGGGTGAGCCGGACAGTCTCTATCGACCAGCTGACACAGGCCGATTCCGGGAGGATGAGCGAGACGCATCCTGCAGTGGTTAGTTGCTTCGACGCACGAACGGTTCTCGTTACAGGAGCGGGTGGATCGATCGGCTCCGAGATTGCGAGACAGGTGGCAGCGATGAATGTCGACCGCCTTGTAGTGCTTGACCAGGATGAAAACTCGATCTTTGAATTGATGCATCAAATCGCAAACCAGAAAGGCCCGGAAATAGTTCCAGTAGTAGGAAACATCCGCGACCATGAAACAGTCTACCGAACGTTTGACCGCTATCGCCCGCACGTTACGCTGCATGCGGCAGCCTACAAGCACGTTCCGGTGATGGAAGGAAACTGTTGCGAGGCAGTTCTGAACAATATTTCTGGAACCCGTGAACTGGCGGATGCGGCAATCGAATTCGATTGCGATCGGCTGGTGATGATCTCCACGGACAAGGCGGTAAGGCCATCGAGCGTAATGGGAGCTACGAAGCGGACCGCAGAGATGGTCATTCAGCAACGCGCTGATGCGAGCAATGGTACTGGGTGCAAGACACACTTTGCCTGCGTGCGCTTTGGAAATGTTCTTGGCAGCCGCGGAAGCGTGGTTCCTATTTTCCTCCGCCAGATTGCTGAAGGCGGCCCCGTAACGATTACTCACGAAGATATGACCCGTTACTTCATGACGATTCCGCAGGCGGTGCAACTCGTCCTGCAAGCGGCCACGCTCGCATCCTGTGGCGATGTTTACATGTTGGATATGGGGGACCCGGTAAGGATTATCGACTTCGCTAAGGACATCATCCGCCTGGCGGGTCTGACGCCTGGAAAGGACATCAATATCAAGGTAGTAGGCAAGCGTCCGGGGGAAAAGCTGCATGAACAACTTTGGAGAGAGGATGCGCAGGTGACTGCCACCCAGTTTCGTAATGTTTTTCAAGTGAAGGCTGCGCCCGTGCCGGTAAGCTTTCCGAAGTTCTTGGCAGAGCTGGAGTGCGGAGCCCGCATGCGGCAATCGGACGGCGCGATACAGCAATTGCTATGCAAGCTGCCCATCGATTACCAGCCGGATCGCGCGGAAATGGCTCCAATAGCGATTGCCACCTAATGAAGAGAGTCGTTAATTAACCGTACTAAATGGAGCTTGAGACCTTTAACATGGCAGGGAGTGAGCCATGGGGCGCAGAGCTGCAACGGTTGTTCTTGAGGATCAGGACCGGGCGGTGCTGGAAGGCTTGGCGAGTCGCCGGACGACCGCCCAGGCACTTGCCATGCGGGCGCGGATCGTGTTGAAGGCGGGTGAGGGTATGAGCGCAACTCAGACCGCCAGCCAGATGCAGTTGCACCTGCGGACGGTCGGCAAATGGCGCAGACGTTTCGCCAAAAGAGGACTCGATGGGTTGCTGGACGAGCCGTGCCCTGGCCAGCGGCGCAAGATCACCGATGCACACGTCGAAGCTGTGACTGTGCGTACGCTGGAGAGCAAGCCTGTGGGCAGCACGCACTGGTTTACGCGCTCCATGGCTAAAGCAACAGGACTGAATCAAACCGCTGTCAGCCGCATCTGGCGCGCCTTTGCGCTTCAGCCGCACCGGCAGGAAAACTTCAAGCTAAGCCGTGATCCGCTGTTCATCGATAAAGTGCGCGATATCGTCGGCCTGTGCTCTAACCCGCCGGATCGCGCGCCGGTGCTGTGCGTCGATGAAAGAGTCAGATTCAAGCCCTGGCGCGCACCGCTCCCCTGCTGCCCATGCGTTCTGGTCAGGCAGAGCGGAGAGCCCATGACTACTTACGCCATGGCACGACCAGCTTATTCGCTGCGCTGGATACCAAAACCAGTAAGATCATCGATCAGATGCACCGCCGTCACCGCTCGGGGGAGTTTCGCATATTTCTTGCCGCCATCGACGCCCACGTGCCTTCTGCGTTGGATGTGCATTTGGTGATGGATAATTACGCGACCCACAAGACCGCCGCCATACAGCGCTGGCTTCTCCAACACCCGCGCTTTCACGTCCACTTCACACCCACGAGCGCAGATTCGCCGTGGCAGCTTTCGCTCCATCAAAGAACTGGAAGCCTCCATTCGCCACTACCTCGACCACCACAACGCGCAGCCCAGATCTTTCGTCTGGACCAAATCCGCAGACGACATCCTCGCACAATATTGCCGACGAACTAATGATTCAACACACTAGCTAAGAACGTCTGAGAGAGTTCATTAGGGAGACAGAGGAAGATAGAGATGAGCGCCCATTCTGAAAGGCTTTTGGAGCGAATGCCAATTTGGTTGGACATTCCGGTTAAGGGAGATCCAATCGGCACATCATTCAGCTTGAGCGTGCTGATGCCCGTCTATAACGAGCGCTACCTGGTCGAAGCCAGCCTCCGCCGATTGCTCGCGCTGAAGGACGAGATCATTCACAGTATGGAAGTCATCATCGTGGATGACCGCAGCACCGATGGCAGCTGGGATATCGTGCAGCGGGTTGCTCAAGAGGACGAGCGTGTAGTGTTGCTACGGCATGAACGGAACATGGGGAAAGGGGCGGCGCTCCGCACGGCTCTGGCTCGCGCCACAGGAGATATAACCATCGTGCACGACGCCGATCTCGAATACAATCCGGCGGACATCCCCTCGCTCTTGCGGCCATTTGCCACCGAAGCCGCAGACGCCGTGTTCGGGTCACGATACCTTTCCTCGCATTACCGCCGTGCGTTGATGTTCAGGCATACCCTGAATAACAAAATGCTCACCTTCGTGGCGAATATCTTTACGGATCTGAACCTCAGCGACATCGAGACCTGCTACAAGGCGATCCGGACGCCCCTGTTCCAGTCGATTCCGCTGCGCAACAATGATTTCCGCTTCGAGATCGAGATCGCGTTCAAACTGGCCAAGAGGCGTGCACGGATCTTCGAGGCGCCGATTAGCTATCTTGCGCGCAGTTATCACGAAGGCAAGAAAATCGGCGGCAGGGATGCCCTGCTCGCCTTTGTTGCAATACTGCGCTTCTGGCTTATCGACGACATCTACAAGGAAGACGAATACGGGTCGCACATCCTTGTAAGTCTGGAGAAAGCGCGTAGGTTCAATCTGTGGATGGGACAGAATCTGGCTCCTTACATAGGTGATCGGGTGCTAGAGATCGGTGCTGGAATTGGCATCTTGACCAGTCAGTTCATTCCCCGTGAATTCTACCTTGCCTCTGATATCAATCCTTCGTATCTTTCTTATCTGAGGAGTTATTCGGTCGGGAAGCCCTATCTTAGGGTGCGGCAAATCGACGCGGGCGTCTCCGGCGACTTTGCGGGCCTTGAAGAAAAGTTCGATACCGTGCTGATGGTCAACGTGCTGGAACACGTGCCTGACGAGGAAGCGGCGCTGCGCAACATCTTCTCGTCTCTCACGCCCGGCGGACGTGCTGTGATTCTCGTCCCGCAGCATCCTGCGCTGTACGGCTCGCTGGATGAGGCGTTGGAGCACCGCGAACGGTATACGCGAAAGTCGCTGCAGGAGCGTCTGGAACGTGCTGGCTTCCGTGTCGAGCGAATATTCGACTTCAACCGGTTCTCGGTTCCCGGATGGTGGTTGAGCGGAAAGATCCTCCGGCGCAAGACATTTTCGCGGGCTCAACTGAAAGTGTTACAGATCACCATGCCGGTGCTGAGGCGCATGGACAAGGCCTTCCCTTGGCGTGGTTTGAGCCTGATTGCCGTCGGCACCAAACCGCAGGGCCAACGGTAAGGAAGCGTGCCCAATATTTGACCAGTCGAGTTACGAAGGATGCACCTCTCGCGCAGGCATGAGGGAATTGTTGACGAGTGAAGTGGAGTTACTGTCGGCGGATGCCGAATCTGGCTTGACCGCGAATGCCGGACCGTCGCTCGCCGTGAAAATTTACCGTCGGATTGCCGGGATCGTCCGGCGGCGTGGAGCTCTTCTGATTCCGGCCAGGTTTTTTGAAATCGCGGTGCGAGTTTGCCGTCAACGAGTGTTTCTAGATCAGCCGAACAGAACTCGGCGCTCTCCCTCGCAGCTGGGCCATTCTCTGCCGGTCACCACTAGCGTCTAGGTGTCGCCATATGGCCAGCCCAGTTCAAGTGCGTGTTCATACGTATACAACGCCTGCTCGGATTCCAAAAGGAATTTCCAGTTACAATCTTATTTGGTAGCGACAACTGCCCGGAGCGAGCAATTGGCGGAAGGAGTTTATTGTTTGGCTACAATACCGCGTACTAAATTTGGAAGAATGTTACGTTTTTACAGCAATTACGGTGCAAAGCAGACCCTCGAGCGACTAGTGACCGGAACAGTGATTAGCTCAGTCTCGGCCGGGTACCATAAATGGCAGTCTCCAAGGCTCGGACTGCTAAATAGGGCTGCCCTATCGATGCACCTCTCGGCCTCAGAGCTCTTAGCCAAATACTTTACTTTGGACGGCGAGACACTACAGGCAGAGTTTACCGAGCTGCAGAGCGCCCTCCAGGAGCGGCGTCGCGTTCTGAGGTTCCCTGAAGCTTACATGACAGATCCTGAATCGTGCTTCTTGTTATACGGGATCGTGAGGAGTGTCCGTCCGAAAGTCATACTTGAGACTGGAGTCGCGGACGGGCATTCTTCTTATTTCATTCTCAACGCGATGAGACGCAATAACTACGGCACGCTTTATAGCATCGACATTTCCCGTGACGTCGGGAGACTAGTTGAAGATTTCGAGAAAGATAGATGGAAGTTACATATCCTAAGCGGTAATTCTCCTAAGAGAAGCTATGAAAGCTTCGTTGAGTCTCTTCCGGCGATCGATGTGTTTATCCATGACTCTGACCACGTGTATCAATGGCAGTACTTGGAATTGCAGACTGTGTGGTGTAAGATGGCCCCGACATCAATCATCGCCTGTGATGATGCAGATTGGTCGTTCGCGTTTGTGGATTTTTGTGAAGAGAAAAAACTGATGCCAATTTTCCTGCTGCAGAAACGGAAAGTTTTTGGAATTGCCTTACACAACTGGAAGAGCAAGGTTCAATAGGGGATCATCGCAGAAAGCGGCCGGAAACCAGGTGCGCGAGCCGAGGTCGTTAGCGGATAGGCCAAGCCGGAATGCGAACCGAACTCGATGCGAACGCGAAGGATGCTCCGGTACAAAACCTTTTCACGGGTGCAACTAAAACTGTTATTTATGACCATGCCGGTATTGAGGTTTGTTAACAATGGCCCTTCTTGGGCGGATTGAATCTGACGGTCGTGGCGACAAAACATTAAGAAAATTAGGCTCTGGCACCATCCCTGGGGATCCATGTGCGAAGTACCGCTTCTTCTTGCAGCATCTCCGTCTGATCATTTACGTCGGCTTCTGCTTAGCCTTGGCAACTGCTTCGTACCTTCGTCCGTTGCCGACCTTTGACCGGTACTTATATGCAGGCGCCGTTGCGTCATTCAGATACTCTGATCCGCTTACGATTCATCGCACTGCACGTGCGGAATTTGATGCGCAACCATCTCCATTTAGGTTCGAAAGCGTCGCCGCCGAACCTTATTTCGCCGATGTGTATGCCAACCCGAACCATTTTGCTCAACAGTTAGGGTTGTTTCGAGTAAAGCTGGGATATGTGGCAGCTGGATATCTGCTATGGTGCACCGGATTACACATCCTTGTTGGTCTGCGGCTGATTTCGGCGTGCTGTATCTTTGTCGTTGGTCTAACGGTCCTCGCTTGGACACATGACGCTGTCTTATCAGCATTGTTGCTGCTGACACCGCCTGTGCTGAGCATGGGACGGATGGTGACCGCGGACCCCCTCTCAACGACGATGGTTTTTCTTGCGCTGTTTGCGGTTGCGCGCGGGCGGGATTGTTTGTCTGCCAGCCTCCTGGTTGCCAGCATCCTAGTCAGATCCGACAATCTTGTTCTCGCCGTCATTCTGCTGGCCTGGATGGCCTGGAGGCGGCGCATTCGTTTTTCTCATGCAGCTCTGTTCGAAATACTTGTTGTGGCAGTTGCCGTCCTGGTAAACCGCATCTCAGGCGTTTACGGATGGCGTGTGATCATGCAGCACGGCTTCGTAAAGCCCTTAATCGATCCGATCGGTCACCCTGTGCTGATCACGTTTGCAGGATACTTGCACGCGCTCGCAGAGTTAAGGGCGATCCCCTACACCTTTATGACCATCTGGGTTTTGGTGGCGGTAGCGATCTGGAAACGGCTTCCGTCAGGCTCAGTTTTTCGGGATTTATTGTCCCTAGCGGGCCTTTACATTGTGGTGCGCCTAGCGATGTTCCCGAATTTCGATGACAGGTTCTTTCTATGGACATACCTGCTTGCGGCTATCGCGCTTATTCAGTCAGATCAAGTTCCGGCTTCGGATGTGACTGAAGACGCCGCACTGCCTGGATTTGCAGGTGACTGTAGAAGAACTTACAGCAAAAGGTTTCGTTGAGGACTGAGGTGGAAACGCCATCGCCAGATGTCCAGGCGAACTCGATTGCGAACATCGATGTGCGGAGATTTCACATAGTCTGCTCTGCTGCATCGCGCTCATCGCGATTGCAATTGCGAAGGCTTGCTTCACACGCTATGAAATGAATTCGTACGGCATGTCCTATCTGGACATTGCCGGGGCAATCACTGAGGGGCATTTTGGTGCGGCGGCCCATGCATATTGGACTCCGGGTTATCCTGAGCTGATTTCGGTTTTCTTCTGCGTATTCAGTCCAACGCCTACTGGGAGTTTCCGCTTGTGCATTTTGTCGATGTGTTCATCTTCGTAGGTTCACGCGCATGTTTTCAGCTGTTCTGGCGCGAGGCCGTGAGGCGATGCGATGGCACAGAAGATATGCAGGAGTTGGTGACTCGAAGGTGCCCGATGGCGCGTTCTGGGCACTTGGGTACGCGCATTCGGCCTTTCTAACCTCAATGTCAATACCGTCGGGATGATCACTCCTGATTTATACAGTTTCGGCTTTCTGCTCTCTGGCTGGATTGAGCATGCGCCTCCGGCGCGTTTCAAGTTTCAGCGGTGCGGCGTTGCTCGGTTGTATACTGGCGCTCGGATGCTGCGTCAAGGCGACGCTCTTTCCTATGGGAATCATCATCATCCTGTGCGCCTGCTCGTGGTTGCCTGTATCGCGTCGAACGACTCCTTTAGCGACAACGGCGATGACCACAATCTATTTCTCTGCAAGGAGACCATGACTGATGTCGGTTGCCACGCATATCGTGATCACAGCTTCTACAAAGTGGGAACGAGTACTGAATACGTTCGCACGCGAGCACATGGTGGGCGTGCGATGAACAATCTGGACCGCGGGATCCAATTGATTCGCAAAGGGTTGGAAAGGTTTCAGGGGGCTACCCGTTTTCTTGTTGATCCAACACTTGTTCTAGCATCGACGCGGGAGGAAACATCAATTGTGTTCAGGGGCGAGCCCACTTCGTGTGTGGAGGCAGGTCGTATCTGGCATGCCTTCAGAACTTCAATCGCACTCGACAACGAGTTGTCGAGTAATATCCTAAATCTGCGGGGCATGTCCGGCCGCAAGTATCGGCGCTTCATTAATCGACTTGTGAATGCGACTCCAGATGCAGCCTATCTTGAGATCGGTAGTTGGACTGGTTCTACGACGTGTGCAGCCATCGCTGGAAACAGTTGTCGTGTTGTTTGCATCGACAACTGGACACTATTTGACGGACCAAAGACAGAGTTTGAGAAAAATATCACCTCTGTCTTAAATCCGCGTACGCGTTTCCGCTCCATCGAATCCGACTTTCGGCTAATTGACTATCGTGACTTGGGGACCTTTAATATTTACCTATTTGATGGACCCCACGAATATCAGGATCAATACGATGGTGTCATGATTGTGCAGCCCGCTCTCGCTGAAGTGTATGTTTTAATCGTGGACGACTGGAACTGGCCGAGCGTGCGACGCGGTACCCTGGCTGCCCTTGAGGCGCTCGGCACTGACGTTCTATATTCGATCGAGATCCGGACCACACAGACAGACTGTCGTCCGATGCAATCGAGCCAAAAGACCGATTGGCATAATGGTTACTTCCTTGCAGCGTGCAAAAAGAAGCGAGTCTCATTCTCTTCTGCACAGTCTAAGAC
>JBAVYX010000517.1:0-3480 GCA_049588475.1 Silvibacterium sp.
GCGGTTATTGCGGGGCTGGTGCAGGCGAAATAGAAAGTTGGCGTTTTGACGATCGTCATGCGCGAGATACAGCTGAGGCAAGCGGCGAAGGCTTGGTTAGAACAGGCTTCTCGCCGCTCGGCCGAAGAGTCGCTAGTTCGGACAAGTGATGAACCATCAGAGCAAGCTCAACAGAAGAGGGGAGCAACATGTCATTCCTTCGCGATATCAGAGTTGCGGTCCATTCATTAGCTCGTACTCCCGGACTGGCGATCACGGTGATTCTCACGCTGTCGCTTGGCATCGGCGCTAACGCAGCGATCTTCACACTGGTGCGCGGTGTCCTTCTCAAGCCCCTGGTCAACCGTGACGAGAACCGTCTGATCTATATCCGGCAGAGCGCGCCGGGCATTCACGAGGTCAACGCCGCCTTTTCCGTACCCGAGATCCAGGACTTGCGCGCAGGTGTCAAAACCTTGAGCGCACTCGGCGACTTCTCCACCATGGGTTTCACCATGGTCGGCCTCGGTGAGCCTCGTTCTATTCAAGGGGGCGTTGTCAGCGGCACGTTCTTCGATGTGATGGGCCTTCATCCCGTCCTCGGGCGTCTCATCGGGCCTCAGGACGATGGCCCAAACGCTGCCGGAGTCGTCGTTCTCACCTATCGTTTCTGGGCTACCGCTCTTGGTAAGGATCCTTCGGTCATCGGCAAGACCGTTCGCCTTGGCAGCATTGGTGAACGGTCGGCGAAAATCATTGGCGTCCTCGAACCCTGTGTCCCATACCCACAGGACACCGAAATCATCTCTAATATCGTCACCAGCCCGCATCATCTCTCTGCGACCATGGTCACCGGCCGCATTCATCGCATGACTGAGCTTTTCGGCCGTCTCGCGCCCGGAGCCACTCTCGACCAGGCTCGTGCCGATTTGCGCACTGCCTACTCCGCGATGAAGAAAGACCACCCCGAGGCCTATTCGAAGCAAGCAGACTATCAAATAGAAGCCCGGATGTTTCGCGACGAGATTACGTCTGGCGCCAGGGATGTGCTGCTGGTGTTACTCGCAGCCTCGGCGCTGGTGTTCGTCATTGCATGTTGCAACGTCGCCAACCTGATTCTGGCACGGACGGTTCGCCGCGAAGGTGAACTTGCAGTCCGCGTGGCGCTTGGCGCGAGCAGAGGCGCGCTGCGCCGCATGCTGTTGGCTGAAAGCCTCGTGCTCTGCGGCACCGGTGCCTTGATCGGTGTGGTAACTGCCCCGCTGATGGTCACTGTTCTCGCCCGCTATGCTTCCAGGTTCTCGGTCCGCGCCCTCGACTTAAAAGTGGATTCTAGCCTGCTGTGGGTAGGAGCAGCACTGGCCATTGTCGCAGCGGTGATCCTGGCGTTTGTCCCACGTTTGCCGTCGTCCGCCTCATCGAGCGGGCTGGGCCTTTCCAGCGGGACTGTGCGTATCACCAGCGGCACGAACCGCCGCCAGCAGATCTTCGCGGTAACACAAATCGCCGCTTCGTTCGTGCTGCTGGTCGGCGCAAGTGTGTTGATCTCGACACTCATAGCACTGCAAAGAGCGCGGACGGGTCTGGACACGCAACGCGTTCTCGCTATCGATGTTCCGGCTATGTACTATGGAAAGACACCACAGCAGGTCGTTGATTTTTACAGGGAAGCGATGCGTCGCATTGTTGCGTTGCCGGGCGTGAATCGAACAGCGTTCGGCACCGTGGTTCCCTGGCGGGAAGGCGATCCCACCGGCCCCGGTCTGCAATTTTCTGCCGACGGTCACATTCACACCCCTGGCGTGGAGGATCCCCGCGCGGGGTGGCGCACTATCTCTCCCGGATATTTTGCAGCGCTTGGCGTTCCCATCATCAACGGTCGCGATTTCAACGCGCTCGACGATCAGAATAATGGCGACCCTGTCGTTATCATCAGCCAGACGCTCGCACAGCGCATGTTCCCCAATCAGGATCCTATCAATCGGCATGTTTATTGGACCGATCCTGTATTGCAATTCGCCCCCGGAACGGATGCCGACAAGGCACGCCTGATGTCGCCGCGCCGCATCATCGGTGTCGCGGCCGACATTGACGATAATCACATCGTTCCTGAGCCCACAGTCACTGTCTACGACCCCCTTGCGGGAGATTTGATCTTTGGCGGTCGTCTGTTCGTCCACACAACCAGAGATCCGTACGCGCTGGTCACGCCAATCACCCGCATTATTCGCTCGATGTCCGCCGATCAGCCCGTTGAACACGCGGCCACGCTTGAAGATGTCCGCGCCGAAGTGCTCACGCCGGATCGCTTGAACTCCGTAGTCTTCGGCGTGTTTGCAGGTGTGGCATTGGCCATTGCAGTGGTTGGTGTAGCAGGCGTGCTGGCATTTTCGGTTAGCTCGCGCGCGCGCGAATTCGGAATCCGGCTGGCGCTTGGATCGGAACCTCGGCGGATCCTTAGAGGTGTCATAGGAGAGGGCGCCCTGATGGCCGCATTGGGCGTGCTCGCTGGAGGAGCGTTCGGATTCGTGGCGGCACGTTTAGCGGGTAGCTATTTTGCTGAAATGAAGATGCCGGGCGCCTTGCCCGTGGTCATTTCCGCGTTCCTGCTGATGACGGTTGCGGTTGTCGCGTCGCTTCTGCCCGCAGCTCGCGCTGCCCGCGTCGATGTAATGGAGGCACTGCGCTCCGAGTAACAGTTCATCCCGTCACAGGAAATTGGAAGGAATTCTTAACTGGCGAGAACAGGACATACCTCATTGAGTTCTCCTGCATCACCGACGGCCAGCAGGATTGGTCCTCATAAACGTCAGGTTCCTATCGGGACTGCCCCGGCAGACGAGGCAGGGTTGAGCCCGGTTTCTTCGACCGGGGTAGTTTCGATAGGATCGTTTGAACTGAGCCGCTGGCGTTTGCGGCGGATGCGGTGATCTACCTATGCATTTTCAATGGTGGTCGACTGGCTGATTGGGAGTATTTCCGGCGCGAGGCTGGACCGATGGAGCAGCAGGAGTGGCTTGGATGAGCGGAGTTGGCTTCTGCGATGTGTAAGCGAGTGCCGTATACAGGGTGCTTGGGCAGCTTGTGGCACACGAAAGCCTTGCATGTGCGAGCATGCCATCGGGCGACAGGGGTAGAGACGTTGTAGGCCATGGATGTCTTATGAGCTGTCAACGCTGCACCTCTGTGGGGTGGCGAGGCTCAGGTCAGTCCGGAAGTAGAGTTGAGCACTCGCGAACCGCTCGATGACCAGCATGGTTCCTGAGCAGGCGGGGCAACGCGGCAGATTCGTTGTTTCGGAGCGCTCTGCGTTGGTCGCCGTGCCAAGCAACTCGCGGCAGCGTGTGAGGGCGGTTTCCCTTCTGCGGTTGGCGAAGAAGCCGAAGTGGCGGATGCGGACCAGACCTTTAGGCAGGACGTGAAGAAGAAATCGGCGCAGGAACTCATCTGCGGAAACGGTCATGACCTTGTTCTTGCCGCCATGGGCATAGTCTCGCCAGC
>JBAVYX010000518.1:0-14529 GCA_049588475.1 Silvibacterium sp.
AGTTGTGAAGGTGAGGGAAAAGTTAGGCAGCGATAGCGAAGAGCTTGGCGATGAACCGTGCTTCCGCAACAACGTCACCCTTTGCTACCCATCTGACTCGCCCCTTGCGGATCATGTTCACGGTTTCGATGCCCTCGAGAGTTCGCCAAGCACTTTGAAAGGAGCCGTACCCCTTCGCCATCCCTGCCTAACTTCTCCTCAACCTTAATAGCTCAACAGCGCCTCCGACTCACCTCGACCAAACTTCGCAATGAAACCATTCTCCGACCGCCTCCGTGGAGCAGGAAAGACGTTGTTGCTCTGCGGCGCACGGGACCAGCCCTCGCAGCTCATTTTGCAGTCAGGCTTTTTAGAGCACGTGGGTGCTGAAAACGTACGACCTCATGTCCAGGCGGCTCTCTCCCGTGCGCGAGAGGTCCAGGGAGACTTCGTCGGGATCGGCCACGAACTGGCTCTCAGCCTCGAGCATCGGCCACTCTGACGGTCTGCCGTACCAAATTTAGATGCACTCAGGACGTGCGGTGAGGTCCTTACTCAAACCGCTGGCCCATATCGGCAAGTCATTCGGCATATCGAGCCCATCGGATAATGCGCGACGGCTAAGTCCCCGGCACCGGCAACTATGACACCGTTTCGGCCAACGGGGTTAAGGCCGTCCCCACGAAACACAGCGAAGAGTTCGAACGTCACTACAACGCCACAGTCAGAAAAATGAATCGAGCCTAGCTAGGAGGGAGGAATGTATCACTACGTAGGTTGTGGCCGTGATAGACGGCGCTGTGGGTTCTGTGGCAGGGACGGCGTTTTCGCCCATACAATAAGCCCGACGAAGACGTTTCGGAACGGAAACCCATTTGTCAAAGAGACACGGGCGTGTAGGGCTTGTGCTGAGCGGAAACTTCGCCTGAAGGAGAAGCCCATGCCGAAGATCGCGGAAGAGCTCATCGCTGACCATGCGTGGGTAAGTCGGGAGAGGGTTGAGTCGCTAAGCCAACGGAAGTTGAACTACGAGGAAACATAGACACGGAAAAGAAAATGATTCTCGTTATAGAAGTCCCGAAGGACGCATCCGTGGGAAGAAGCGGAACGCATCTTGAATGAGCCGTCGAATTGTTTCTTGAAAAAACAATTGACAGAACATCCATAGTCGGTTCAAAATCCGTTATGTTCGCGACGACAATTAAATCTACAGAAGTTACGATTTGGATCCCGCACAAGCTGCAGTTTGTCGTTGTCATGCGGCCGATGCACTAATTCCCAACCATTCTCATCGCAGCCAGCTTTATAGCTAAGTCCGACCTCTTGGAGTTCACGTTGTCTTCAACGTGACGTGTGTCGGTTACAGCTGTCATTAGTTTCGCTCACAAATAAATTTCTCTCGAGGATCGATCCTATGAATCCTGCGCGCCTCATTACGCCCTTTTTTCGTACTTGCCTCGCAGTGGCGCTGTTCGCGACTTGCGCTGTCGCGCAATCTTCGGGTCCTTCTTCTCGAGCTGATAACGCGATTGACGAAACGTCCAGCGCGAGAACCACGCCACTCGATCGCGTCCGCGGCCCAGTGACAGAAGAGCGCACTCCATTGAAGGGCCAGACGCGTCCGATGGCTCGCGGCGCAGTGGATCTTGGCGAGGTGCCCGCTTCCATGTCCACCGGAAGGATGGTGTTGTGGCTTCGTCGAAGCGCTGAGCAGCAGGCTCAGCTCAGCCAATTCCTCAGCCACGCACAAAAACCCGGCTCGGCGAGTTACCGCCACTGGATGACGCCGGCAAGTTATGGTGCGACTTACGGTATCTCAGATCACGATCTGACGGCCGTGCAGCAGTGGCTGGAAGCGAACGGGCTCAAGGTGGAGCAGGTTTCATCGGCGCGCAATGCCATTCTGTTCTCTGGTACCGCGGGATCGCTGGCGAGTGCCTTTCATACAAGCATCCACAGCTACATCGTTGACCAGCAGAGGCATTTCGCCAACGCCGCGGACCCTGAAATCCCGACCGCGCTCGTCCCGGTCATCTCCGCCGTTTCGCCCATGAACGACTTCCATGCCAAGCCCATGCATGTGCTTAGCACGCCCGCTCGCTACGATGCTGCCTCGGGCCGTCTGCGGCCGGCCCTTTCTGTCACCAATTCAATAGGTGGGTACGATCTGTTTGTTACCCCGGCTGATGCTTCGATCATCTACGACACCCCCAACCAGAGCTTCAATCCCGCGGCGACACAGACGTTGGATGGAACAGGAGTGACGATCGGGATTCTGGGCTACTCTGCGCTCGTGATGGCAGACGTACAAAATTTCCGCACAGCGTTTCTACCTGCAGGCGCGGCCAGCAACCTGCCGCAACAGATTCTCGACGGAGGCCTGAATCCGGGCGTCCTGGATGGAAACGATGCTGTCGAATCTCTCTTGGACGTCGAAATTGCGGGCGGTCTTGCGCCGGGCGCCGGAATCAACTACTACTACGCTGCTTCCAGCGATCTGTCCGACGGGCTCATACTCGCCGGTCTTCGCGCGCTCGAGGACAACAAGGTCAACATCCTGAGCGTCAGCTACGGCGAGTGTGAGGCTTACTTGGGACTCGGCGGCAACCTTGCCTGGTCCGAGCTATGGCAGCAGGCGGCGGCACAGGGAATCACAGTGTCGGTAGCCACCGGCGACTCCGGCTCAGCCTCGTGCGACGCGGACACCCAGGTCACGCCAGTTCAGGCCACGCTGGGGCTTTCCATCAGTGGACTTGCCTCTACCCCTTACAACATTGCCGTGGGTGGTACAGATTTTTATTCGCTCGCGACCAACTTCAGTACTTACGTCGATACCTCAACCTCGGGGAATTATCCGTACTACGCGACCGCGCTCAGCTACATCCCGGAGAACCCCTGGAACGACTCCTCGACAGTGGTGGGGAACAGCTTTCTCCAGAACTCGCCCGCATACGTTGGCATAGGGGATACCGATATTATCGGGGGCGGCGGCGGACTTAGCAGCGCGGCTACATGCCCGGGATACATCGATAGTGAGGGTGCCTGCTCTCAGAGCCTGAGCGGCTATCCCCAGCCTCCATTCCAGACTGGATTCGAGTCGATAAATCCCGTGCGCGCTATGCCGGATGTGGCTCTGCTCTCTGGCAATGGATTCTATGGTGCCGCGTGGGTCTTCTGTTCCGACTCGACCACCGACGCAGCCGGCGGCGTCTCGACCGACTGCCGGGTCGACTCCAGTGGTCACCTCATCGACGCTGAGAATGTCGGCGCGATCGGCGGCACCTCGGCCGCGGCTCCTGCTTTCGCCGGAATGCTTGCCATGATCTCCCAGTCGCAGGGCGGCGCTCGCCTGGGCCAGGCCGATGCGGTCCTCTATAACCTTGCCCAGGACTACAATCCCGACCCCAACAACCCAGGCAAATACCAGCGATCCTTTCACGACATTGCGATCGGCAATAACTCGGTCTATTGCGCAACTGGTTCGCCGGACTGCGCCAGCAACAACTTCCTCGAGGGCTACAACGCAACGCCATTCTATGACATGGCCTCGGGTCTCGGCAGCATCGATCTTTCGCAGCTCATAAGCCTGTGGACGGCGACCAACTTTGTCAGCACAAGCAACACCCTCGCCGCTGGAACCTCGACTGATTCGCTCTCAGGTTCGGCCATCAGCGTGGTGCACGGTACCCCGCTTTACTTCGCGACCACGGTGACGCCCAACGACGCAACGGGGCAGTTCAGCCTGCTCAACACAAACAGCACGACCTCCGCAAGTTTCTCCGACTTTGGGACACTCGATAACACCGCCACCGGCAATCTGACCACCAACGACCTGCCCGGCGGAACGTATACGGTTTATGCGTACTACGCAGGCGACACCAGCCATATCGGCAGCCAATCCTCGAACAGCATCAGCGTCACGATCAGTCCTGAGCCCAGCACGACCACCCTCTCCTTCAGCGCATATGACCCGGCTACCGATATCATCAATGAGGGAATCAGTACCGTGCCCTACGGCTTCGGCTCTTTCATCAGCGCGCAGCCCTTCGGCAATAGCTCGACAGTTGACTACACCGGAACCCTGTTCGCCGACGGAGTCGCTACCGGCAGCGTAACCTTCACCTCGAACGGAACAACGCAGTCAGCCGCGATCAATAGCTTGGGAGTCGCGCAAATCTCAGCCAGCTCCCTTGTGCCAGGAAGCTACACCTACCAGGCCAGCTACCCGGGTGACGTGAGCTTTGCACCGAGCACCAGCACGACCCAGACGCTGACGATTACTAAGGGGCCAACATCCTTCTCGCTGCAGTCCAACGGGACCGCCTTGACTCCGGTCGGGCAGGTAAATTTGACGGCGATCCTTCAGACCGACAGCATTGCGCTTTACCCTACAGGAACGGTATCGGCGTCGGCCAACGGTCACACCTATCTCCCGCTCTCCAGCGCCCAAGGGCAGTCGAATGGGTCGGACGCCATTGCTTTCGCCTTTACGATTCAGGCTTCGGATCTGGTAACTGGCTCCAACACGGTCAGCGTCAGCTATGGAGGCGACACGAACTATCAGGCTGCGAACGCCAGCATCAGCGTGACCCTCGTCGGGGCGTCAGGCAGCTATAGCCTCACCGGGCCCAGCCAACCGCTGGTCATCGAGGCTTCGCAGCAGAGTTCGACAACCATATCGATCGTGCCGTCAAACGGCTTTACCGGGCAGGTAAACATGGCCTGCACCGTGAGCGCTGCCCCCACCGGGCACACGCCCACCTGCGAAGCGGCTGCGACTACTGTGTACGGAAGCTTCAACGCTACTTCGGTTGTTACTGTAGCCTCCTATGCCGATACGCCGGCCGGAACCTATACCATCACTGTCACTGGAACGAGCGCGCAGCAGAGCCAATCCGTGCAGATACCTCTGCAGGTGACAGCAGGCCCGGGCTTCGCACTCGCAGCCGCCAACACCTCGCTGTCGATCCCCGCCGCCGGGCAGGCGGCGACCGATATCATCTCCATATCCCCAACTCAAAACTTTAGCGGGACAGTGACACTCAGCTGCAACATTGCGCCTACGCCAACTTCAGGCAAGGTGCCCATCTGCACCCTGCCGGGCAGCATCGTCTTAGGCTCGAGCACGCCGGCCACCGCAACTCTCCAGGTGGCCACTGACAGCACGACCCCGGCGGGCACGTACACCGTGACTGTCACAGCCATCTCCGGTGTCGTCCAGCAATCACTGGCCGTTTCATTCACCCTCCCGCAACTACGCGCCTCGCCCACCTTCGGCCTGTCGGCGGCCAACAGCACAGTGTCGGTCGCAGCTTCCGGGGAATCTGTAACCGACACGTTGACAATCTCACCCGCGGGCGGATTCACGGGCACCGTTCAGTTGAGCTGCGCCGTCTCCGGTGGCACATCCTCCACTGCCCCGCCTACATGCGTCGTCCCCGCAACAGCTTCTGTCACCGGAAACTCGGTGGTGAACGCGACATTGACGGTCAACACTACGGGCTCCACTGCCGCGCTCGCTCCCATGGAGAGACATCTGCTTGGTGAGCGGATCGGCGGAATCGCGCTGGGCTGCCTGCTCGTGTTTATGATTCCGCGGCGACGGATCTGGACTGCGTTAGGAGTGTTTGTGATGATCGCGGGCGTCGCAGGCATCACAGGGTGCGGTGGCGGCGGACGAACCACTGTCACTACCCCGACAGGCGGATCCACCGGCACCCCGACAGGCGGATACACGGTTACGGTCACCGCCGCGAGCGGCTCGATCAGCGCCACGACACAAATTCAGGTGACGGTGCAGTAGAAAAACAAGCTCAGCCTGAAGGACTCGATCCTTCAGGCTGAGCTTGCTTTGAACCAGACAATCGCCGAATGCCTACTACTGCTTACTGCAGCAACCGTCGGAAATTTATCTCAAGTGTGAAAGGTCTAAGCGAGATGAGAAGCGGAATAAGGTTCGGGTTCTCCACCCTGTTGGCCATGGCCTTGATAGCAATGATCGGTTGCGGTGGATCGAGCAAATCGACCCCGCCCGCGGTGACCTCCAGCTACAACATCAGCGGCACGATTGCGGGGCTCACTGGCGCAGGGCTGGTCTTGGAGAATGATGGCAGCAACGATCTGACGATAAGCGCGAGTGCCACCACCTTTACCTTCACCACGGCGGTTCCAAGTAAGGGCGTGTACAGTGTGACGGTGTTCACCCAGCCCGCCGGCGAGAGCTGTGCGGTGACTAACGGCGACGGCATGGTGACTGCCAATGTCACCAATGTGAGTGTCACCTGCACTGCGCTCAATACCATTGGAGGCACAATCACCGGCCTCACCGGCACGGGGCTGGTGCTGCAGGACAACGGCGGCGACAGCCTGACGGTCGGCGCCAGTGCCACCAGCTTTACCTTCCCCACTCCGGTCGCCAGCGGTGGCGCCTACAGCGTCTCGATCCTCACCCAGCCCCTCGGCGAGACTTGCGCCGTGAACAACGGCAGCGGCACCGCCGCCGCCGCCGTCACCAATGTGACGATAAGTTGCACTTCGCTCTACGAGGTCAGCGGCACTATCACCGGGCTCATGGGCACGGGACTCGTCCTGCAGGATAATGGCGGCGACAACCTGACGATAAGCGCCGGTACCACCGGCTTTACCTTTCCCACTTCGGTCGCCGGCGGCGGCGCCTACAGCATCACGATCCTCAGCCAGCCCGCGAGTGAGAACTGCACCGTGAACAATGGCAGCGGTATAGCCTCCGCCAATGTGACCAGTGCGAGCGTAATCTGCGTCGGCGACTGGACTTGGATGCAAGGCAGCCCTGCCGTCGGCTTGGCCGAGGGCTTGCCCGGAATTTACGGCACGCGCGGCACTCCAGCTCCCACGAACCTCCCCGGAGGACGCGAACAGTCAGCCACGTGGACCGATGCCTCTGGCAATACCTGGCTCTTCGGCGGCTACGGCCCGGACTCGGCTGGAACAGGTGGAGAGCTCAACGACCTGTGGAAGTTTGATCCCAAACTCGGTACGAATGGCGAGTGGACGTGGATCAGCGGCAGCACCATCACTCCGCTTGGTGTAGGCTATGGCGTTCCGAACGGTGAACCGGGAGTTTACGGCACGCTCGGAACGGCCTCACCCACGAATGTTCCCGGAGGACGGGAGCAGATGGTGAGCTGGAAGGATGCCTCGGGCAAGCTATGGCTCTTCGGCGGCATCGGCATCGACACGGCTGGCACGTACGGATATCTCAACGATCTATGGGTCTTCGACCCACAACTAGGTACATCCGGCGAGTGGACGTGGATGGGCGGCAGCAGCACAACTTTCTATTACGCCGGTCAACCCGGAGTCTACGGCACATTGGGAACGGCAGCGCCCACGAACGTTCCGGGAGGACGGTACGGTGCAGTGAGCTGGACCGATGCGTCAGGAAATTTCTGGCTCTGGGGTGGGAATGGCTATGACTCGGCCGCAAGCAATGGATATCTGAACGACCTGTGGGAGTACACGCCGGGCGCGAACGGGATCGCCGGAAATTGGACCTGGATGGGCGGCAGCAACACAGTTCCTCCGAGCGCCGGCCCCTTTGGGGGTGAAAGCGGTCAACCCGGAGTTTATGGCACGCTGGGAACGGCAGCCTCAACGAATGTTCCCGGAGGACGGTCTTCTGCGGTGAGCTGGACCGATGGGGCAGGGAACTTCTGGCTCTTCGGCGGCTTAGGTGTCGACTCGGCTGGAACCAATGGGTATCTGAACGACCTGTGGGAATACAAGCTCGGTGCAAGTGGGAACGCGGGAAATTGGACGTGGATGAGCGGCAGCAACACGGAGGGCAGTAACGGCGGCCAACCCGGGGTTTACGGCGTACAGGGAACGGCAGTTTCCACAAACGTTCCCGGAGCACGATTCAGTCCCTCCATCTGGGTTGATGCCTCGGGCAACCTCTGGCTTTTCGGTGGGCAGGGCTACGACTGGACAGATACAGCGGGATACCTTAATGACCTGTGGAAGTACACACCGGGCGCAGCCGGAGATGTGGGCCAGTGGACGTGGATGGGCGGCAGCGACGCAATTCCGCCCGGCTCAGCGTTTGCTGCATTCACCGGTCAGTACGGAGTCTATGGCACACTGGGCACGCCAGCCCCGGCGAACAGCCCGGGAGGGCGGTTCGGCGCGGCGGCCTGGACTGATGCCTCAGGCAACCTCTGGCTCTTCGGTGGTCAAGGCTTCGACGGAACCGGCGCTCAGGGAAATCTCAACGATCTATGGAGATATCAGCCGTAAGAGAAGAAGGCCGTGCGAAGCGGCCTTTTGCCAACGCGCAAATACATGCGCGTTGCGGCCGTCCCTCTCTCTGATGCAAACCGGAGCATGCCACAAGTACAGTGGTCTTCGGGAGAGTTGAGCACCAGCGGTGAAGCGAACAGCATTGGGGGTTGTTTGCAGGGCGCCTTTTGACCGCTAGTCTCCTGAGTCATTGATTTCTCGTATAAGTTCTGGGTGGCTTCGCAGCCAGAGTGTTGGCTATCAAACTGGGAACTATACTGGAACCTCTACAACGTTTTTTAACGAGAACGGAAACGGATGGCAGTGGTTCTATGACAGCTTAGGCCGTCTTATTAAAGTGCTAGAGCCCAACGGTGCCAGGCCCAGCTGCTTACGCTAGAAACTGATTATTCCTACGACGCGTTCAACAATTGCTTCGAGCCGGTTGTCCGTCGAAGCTTACCCGAAAATCGCTCAGCGATAAGCCGGTTACGGGCCTTCCTTCGTTATCACGTATAACTACGCGAAAGCTAAGTTGGCTGTGTAGATCAACATCCTCAGAATTAGAAATAACGGCTTTCGCTGCCAGGGTGGCGATGATTTAGCAGAAGAGCGAACGCGCAGCCGCTTAACACTGTTTGTCCGGCCCGTGAAGGCTTCAAATCCCTCAAGCGCCAGTTCGATATTCAGAATCACAAGGGCCGGCAAGGGGCTGATGCGGAAGGATCGTTAACGGCATCTGGGTTCGCTTTAGTAACTGTCGGTGACTCGGGCTCAATCCGCCCTGGCAAGTTACCGAAATCGCCGTTTGAACTAAGTCGCTGCGCGGCGGACGCTGCGGCATGGGCACATACCGACATCGCGGACTAGCTCGAAGGTCTGTGTTGAATTACACTGTGGCGGTCATGGGCGTCGCCTTCACCAACGCGTCACGTTTTCGCTTCCTACGGCAAGTATCCTCGAATCATCAGCTTGCGATTGAAATCCCATAGGTAGATCACCGCATCCGCCGCAAGCGCATCGGCCCACTTCAAACGGTCCTATCGAAACTGCCCGGTAACCGACATCGGCACGTGCGCCTGTCTGCGGGCAGTCCCGATAGGACCTAACGTTTGAACCTAACGTTTTGCGGGCAAGGTGGTATAGATAGGCGTCAAGAGGGAGGGGCCATGTTCTATCTCGGCCCGCTCACTGTGTTCGCGTGCCAGTAGCCGTTAAACAGGCCCCAGTCGTAGTGATCCGTCTTCCATTCGAGCGTGTTTTGCGTCTCCCACCAGCGGGCATCGTAGGGTGGATCGGGGTCGCGTTGGGGAGGGTTCGGCTTGATCAATTCCCTGCGGCTCCAAACGGAATTGATTCCGGGGGGAGCGTGGCAAACCGCACAACGTTGAAGGATTGGTTCCTCCTTCATGAGCGGTGTCGGCGGATCGAACGCGTCTTTTCCCTGGGTCTGGAAGATCGAGAATTCTTTGTCATCGGGGCCAACGGCTTGTAGTCCGCCAGCCTGCCCCGCGAATAGCTTTTCCGGATGGAGCCTTATTTCGTAGAAGTCCTGCTCCTTCCGGGCGGCGTCCCACTCGCCGGGCCAGTTCATCTGGGATCCGCGTACGGGGATGGTTTTGTAGACGCGGATCTGGATGCTTTCGGTAATGGGGGTGGGTACGAGCTCGCCGATGCGATCGAAGAGCATCATCTGGCGCACCATCGCTACCTCGCTGCCAACCGGAAACTGCGGCAGTTGGGGATTGAGTTCGCCAGCCTGACCTTCCATTTCGTTTGGCGTCCAGAGGTTGTCGACGTTCCAGAGAGTCTGGATGTACTTCAGGGTTGCTTCGCGTCCCTGGGGTAGGTGCAGGAAGACGAGGAAGCGCGAGCGCCCGGAGGCGAAGCTGACGTGCCCCTTCGCAACCGGCGCACCGTCGCCCTGAATGCAGACCCACGAGCCGCGCGACTGAAGCAAGTCGGGCGGGAGAAATGGGCGGTCCGGGTGCGCGGGGTCGTACTCTTTCGCTAACTCTCCCGAGGCGACTGCCTGAGCATAGTTGTCGGGCAGGGACTTGATCTGACTCGGGGTCATGGCCAGGCGGCGCAGGATATCCGCCAGCCTAACCTGCAATTCCTGGCGTGCCATTCGGTAATCGTCGCTGCCGATTTGCGCGGACCAGTCGAAGACCGCCCAGAGGTTGCGCTGGAACCACGCTCGTTTTACGGGATCGGTGACCTGGTTCTCGGCGTGGGTGCGCAGAAATTCGTCGAGCAGGCTGAGAGCACGCTGGTGCGATGGGCCGGTCAGCAGATAAGTCGTCCCATTCCACAGCAGCAAGTCGATCGCGCCTGCACCGTACTCGGTTCGGTATCGGTCGGTGCGCAGGAAGAGCACGGCGTTGACGCGATTCCAGAGGTGATTCGGGTCGGGATCGAAGATTGCAGCCGACCAGTCCGGACTACGGGAAACTGGAGCGCCCAACATGCCACACAGAGACACAGACGCCACGAGCACCGCAAGTTGGAGACGACGCCGACCGGGCGAAGGCAGCTTGAGGTGGGTAGCAAGCTTCATGCACTCTTCCCGGCCCGGTTGGACCAGTTGCTCTTAAGAGGGCTAGCTAGCGGAAACGTTCGCTGCGATCAAAGTCTGAGGATGCAGGGAAGGCCCCAACTAGAAAGACAACAGAGATGGCAAGAATCCATGTTGTCATTCGTGTTGTGGATTCTCCTGCGTTCAGGAACTTTACGTCAAGGAACGATTATCGAAATGCCTGTAAAGTCTCGTTTGCGGTAACTTGCCCACGGAATGAACGGCGAGCCGCGAACGTACTGAAAAGTTTTGCGGGAACTCCGAACCGAAGCTCTATCCACGTGGGTACTTTCGATCTCGACAAGCACGGTTTCCCACGACTGCTCCTTTGGGTCAGAACCTGACGAATCGAAACCGCCTCCAGACAGCTCAGCACGCCCCCCTGCATCTCGGCCGAGCGGTTCCGATCTAGGGTAGCGACAAACAGGAAGTGACGAGATTACTTCTTGTTTGCCATGATCCGACCGGAACGCGACATGACTCCAAACTGCCTCGATCAGCGCTCGGTCCTGATTCCGCAAACTGGCGGCGCTCCCGTCCGAAAATCGCCACTTTACGAGCAATTGTGAGCAATATTGCCCATTCAGGAGGCTCTCTGAGCGCCTATTGTGATACCGAGAGGGGGGCTGTTCGCCCTGGCCGGGTGGTCCCGTTGTGCTTAGGCCTGATTTTGGCGTCGGAATATTTCGGGGTTGGACCATTCACGCCGTTGCTCCTTCCGGAACCTACGAAATGGAATGGATTGCAAAAGCGCTGCGGAATGCCAATTCCGGGGATAACTGATGTCGTCTCTTTGCTTTACTTCTATGAACCGAACACCGCGCGCCGTAAGCGTCCGCGTGAAGAGACCGACAACTGGAATCGACTTGCGACCGTCATCGGCTCTGCACTCTCCGCGTAATCGGAGGAAGCATGAAACTCATGAGTTACCTACGTTCCCTTGCTACTAAGTTTTTTCGCCCATCTCAGGTTGCGGACGACATCGAAGAGGAGCTTCGCAGCCACATCCAGCACCGCCCGGACAATCTGGAGCGTTCCAGCTTGGGTCGTGCCGAGGCAGAACGACGTGCGCGCATCGAGTTCGGCGATGATGAGAAATTCAGGGAGGAAGGCAACGAAGCGCTGGGTGGCAATTTTATCGAGATTTTTTTACAAGATGTTCGCTTCAGCCTTCGGGTCTTGCGCAAGTCTCCCGGATTCGTCATCGCCGCCGTTTTGACGCTGGCATTGGCCATCGGCGCAAACGCCGTGGTGTTCAGTATGCTCAATGGATTGCTGTTGCGACCGCTGCATGTGCCCCACGCGCAAAGCCTCTACGCCATCCAGCGCGGCAACGACAAATACATCGTACAGTCCTATCCCGACTATCTCGATCTGCGCGATCGCAACCGCAGCTTCGACGGTCTGGCAGCTTACAACATCTCCGAGGCCGGGCTGGACACGGGCAAGAATCCCTCTTCCGTGTGGCTCTATGAAGTGAGTGGGAACTACTTCGACGCCTTGAACATTCAGCCCTATCTTGGCCGGATCATTCACCCGTCCGATGAGCATGGCCCCAACAGCGCTCCGTATCTCGTCATCTCCTGGGCGTATTGGCACAGCCATTTTCAGGACGACCGCGGCGCGGTGGGCCGCACCGTTCTTCTGAACAAGCATCCTTTTACGATCGTCGGTGTAGCGCCGGCTTCGTTCCATGGGACCCTTTTGTTTTTCTCTCCTGATTTCTTTGTGCCGATGGTCAACCAGGAGCAGATGGACGGGGAGAATTTCCTGAATGCGCGCGGAGAGCGGCGGGTCTTTGAGGTTCTGGGACACCTCAAGCCGGGAGTCACTCCCACGCAGGCGACGGCCGATCTGAATGCTGTTGGTTCCTATCTGGCAAAGACCTATCCCAAAGACGATGGCCCAACCAGCTTTTCTTTGGTGCGTCCAGGTATGCATGGAGATTTTTTTGCTCCTGCGGTGCGGGCTTTTCTCGCAGGGTTGATGCTGCTCGCGGGATTAATCCTGCTCGCCGCCTGCGCCAACCTCGGCAGTCTATTTGCCGCTCGCGCCTCTGACCGTGGGCGCGAAGTCGCTCTGCGCCTCGCGCTTGGTTCCAGCCGCAGGCGCATTCTGCGGCAACTCTTCACCGAAGCTGTGCTGATTTCTCTCGCGGGCGGCGCTGCCGGACTATGGAGCGGTGTAGTGCTGTTGCGCTGGCTGAGCACGTGGCAGCCATTTCCAGAATTCCCCATGACTATACCTGTGAACCCGGACGCAAATGTCTACCTGGTAGCTTTGCTGCTGGCTTTAGCCAGCGGATTCCTCTTTGGCGCGGTTCCGGTAAGGCAGGTCCTGCGCACCAATCCCTATGAGGTCATCAAGTCGGGATCAAGCGGCATGCTTGCGAGCAAGTTTGGCCGGCGCATCACGGTTCGCGACGTGTTGCTTGTCGTCCAGATCGCCATCTGCGCCGTGCTGGTCACCTCGTCCTTCGTCGCCGTGCGTGGACTGCTGTTCTCGCTGCACAGCAACTTTGGTTTTGAGCCGCGCAACGCCATGCTCGTCGATACCGATCTCGGCATGGCCGCTTACAGCAGCGACAAAATGCCCGCAATGCAAAAGCGCATGATCGAAGCTATGCAGGCCATTCCCGGCGTCACGCGGGTGGGATTGGTGGATGTTCCACCGTTGCATATGGGCTGGGCCGTCTCGCCCGTCTTTACAGACAAGACGACCGACCTGCGGCCATGGAACGCCGTCGCCGAGGCCATCCGCTACAAAATATCTCCCGAATATTTCCAGGCGGCGGGCACTGCCTTGTTAGCGGGCAGGACTTTCTCCCGGCACGACGACAAAGACGCGCCGCCAGTAGCCGTCATCAACCAGGAATTTGCGCGCAAAATCTTTGGCTCCGTGGCTGGCGCCCTAGGCCGCTACTACAAGATGCCCGATGGAACGCGCGTGCAGGTGGTGGGCATCGCAGAAGACGGAAAATACACAGCGAACCTCGCCGAGGATCCACAGCCTGCAATGTTTCTCTCCATCCTGCAATCACCCGCAAATGATACTTGGCTAGTGCTGCGTTCGAGCCGAGATCCGCAACAACTGGTCGCAGCCATCAGGAGCAAATTGCGGGACCTGGACACGGGACTGCCTTCCTTCATTCAGCCATGGAATGAAGAAATGAACGGGGCTCTGTTTGCTCCGCGTATGGCGACGGCGTCGCTGGGTGTGCTTGGCGTGATGGGCGCAATGCTGTCGATTGTCGGCATCTTTGGCATGGCTGCGTATTCGGTCAGCAAGCGGCTGAAGGAATTGGGTATTCGTATCGCGCTCGGCGCGCAGCGTAAGGAAGTGTTAGAGGCAGCGCTGGGACGCGCAGTCAAATTGCTGGCTTTCGGTTCGGCAACGGGATTGCTTCTCGGCATCCTGGCCAGCCGGGTGCTGGCATTCATCGTGTACCAGGCGACTCCCCGCGATCCGCTGGTGATGGGCGGCGTTGTGCTGGCTATGGGGTTGCTGGGGTTGGTGGCTACGTGGATTCCGGCGCAACGCGCGCTGTCGCTGGATCCTTTGAAACTGCTGCGCGAGGAATGAATCGGGCCTAACCCGGGTTTCTCACCAGCACTGAAGTCGCGGGGTAATTTGTCGTGATGGAGCCGATGGCTGCGGTATTCAGGTGGCGTCATTGGCGGTCGAGGTATTTTGGCCCGTGCAGGTGGCTTTATTGC
>JBAVYX010000519.1:0-4636 GCA_049588475.1 Silvibacterium sp.
GATCGTCGCGCGTCGAAGCGAAGCGGCTGCGCGTTGGATTGCGGTTGTGAGTGTGCTGACAGATCTGTCGGTGTGCTTTGGTATTTGGATAGCGCACCTTGGCCAGGCTGGGTCCACACCGGAGCGCTGGTTCGTGGTATGTGATCTGCCCTGGATTCCGCAGTTTGGCATCCGCATCCATATGGCTATCGATGGCCTCAGCCTGGCTATGCTGCTACTCACCTATTTCCTGGGCATCATGGCCGTTCTTTCTTCGTGGACCGAGATCCGAGAGCGAGTCGGTTTCTTTCACTTCAACCTGTTGTGGGTACTGGCTGGCATCACCGGAGTCTTCCTCGCTGTGGATTTGTTCGTGTTCTATCTGTTCTGGGAGTTGATGCTCGTGCCCATGTACTTCCTGATAGGCATATGGGGCCACGAGCGGCGCATCTATGCGGCAACAAAGTTTTTCCTCTTCACGCAGCTGAGCGGCCTGCTGATGCTGGTTGCGATTATTGCGCTGGCCGTTTTCCATCATCAGTCAACCGGTGTCTTCACCTTTGACTATGAACAGTTGATCCAGACAGAGCTGTCGCCTCGCGCGGCGCGTCTTCTCATGCTCGGATTCCTCGTTGCCTTCGCGGTGAAACTGCCTGCCTTTCCGTTCCACACCTGGCTTCCCGATGCGCACACCGAAGCGCCTACCGCGGGCAGCGTCGTGCTGGCGGGGCTTCTGCTGAAGACAGGCGCATACGGACTGATTCGTTTTGTGCTGCCGCTCTTTCCCGGCCCTTCGCATGAGTTAGGTCCATACATGATGACCGTTGGCGTAGTAGGGATTCTCTATGGCGCCGTACTCGCGGTCGGCCAGACCGATCTCAAGCGCCTCGTCGCCTACACCAGCGTCAGCCACATGGGTTTCGTGCTGCTCGGTGTCTTTGCTGGAAATGAGATCGCGCTCGAAGGCGCCGTAGTTCAAATGATCAGCCACGGAATCAGCACGGGGGCGCTGTTCATTCTTGCCGGTTTGCTGCAGGAAAGGATGCACACGCGCGAAATTTCAGCGATGGGCGGCCTGTGGGAGACCATGCCGGCACTGAGCGGAGCGGGGCTGGTTTTTGCCATGGCTTCGCTTGGGCTTCCAGGGCTTGGAGACTTCGTGGGGGAGTTCCTCGTCCTGCTCGGAGCCTATCGGGCAAACGTTCCCCTCACCGTTGTCGCCACTCTGGGCCTTCTGTTGGCGACTCTCTACGGTTTGAGGTTTGCGCAAAGCGCGTTTCAAGGCCCCAACCCGCATCATTGGAAACTGCCGGATATGCGCCCGCGAGAATGGGCGGCCCTTGGACTGATGATGGTCGCCCTTGTCTGGATAGGGCTATATCCGCAACCAGTCTTGAACACGGTGCGCCCGAGCCTGGCTGCCGCGCAGCAAAACGCAGTCCCGCAGGAGAGTGTCAGGAGATAAACAGATGAGTCACGCCGATTTTTCCGCATTGTTGCCGTTGATCATCGTCTCCGCGACTGCGGTCTTCTTGATGATCGCAATTGCCATCCGGCGCAATCACAAAGTCGCCATTGTGATTTCTCTGGTTGGCTTGGCAACGGCGCTCGGCAGCCTTGCCCTGGGTGCATCCGTTCTGCCGCGACAAGTCGCTTCTTTCTTCATTCTCGACTCCTACTCCTTTCTCTACATGGCGATTCTGCTTTCTGCCGCAGCATTTGTGCTTTTATTCGCCTATGACCACCTGAACTGCCGGGAGGAACAGCCGGAGGAGTTTTACCTCCTCGTACTGCTGGCGACCGCAGGTGCAATGGTGCTCGTAGTGAGCCGCAACTTCGCGTCCTTCTTCCTTGGATTGGAATTATTGAGCGTGGCGCTCTATGCGTTGATCGCCTACGGTCGTACGGAGAGCATCTCAATCGAAGCGGGGATCAAGTACCTGGTTCTGGCTGCCTCGTCATCATCGATTCTATTGTTCGGTCTTGCACTGATTTACTCAGAGTCAGGATCGATGGAGCTTTCCCAATTCACGGCTACCGTGACGCGCACAACCGGGCACGCGAACTCGTCAATTCTTGTGGCCGGGCTGATGCTCGTGCTTACGGGTGTCGGATTCAAGCTGGCGGTTGTTCCCTTTCACCTCTGGACGCCGGATGTCTACGAAGGCGCGCCATTGCCGGTCACCGCTTTCATTGCGACCGTATCGAAGGGTGGAATCTTTGCATTGCTTCTGCGGTGGTTTCACGTAAGCGGCGGGGAAATAGGAGGAGCACCCGGCCTGGTCCTCTCGATCATCGCCATCGCTTCCATGCTGACGGGCAATCTTCTCGCACTGCGGCAAACCAACGTTAAGCGCATCCTTGCGTATTCATCGATTGCGCACATGGGCTATCTGTTCGTTGCACTGCTTGCTGGAGGAACGCTCGGCGCACCGGCAGCTACCTATTACCTCACGGCCTACCTGGTGACCATTCTCGGAGCATTTGGTGTGATGACGGTTCTCTCCGGACCGCGTTGGGAAGCCGCCTCGCTCGACAGGTACCGGGGACTTTTCTGGCAAAAACCACTCCTGGCTGCTGTGTTCACCACCATGCTGCTGTCGCTCGCAGGAATTCCGCTTACAGCAGGATTCCTCGGTAAGGTCTACGTCCTGACCGCGGGTGCCGCAGAATCCCGCTGGGTGCTGCTCTTCACGCTCATCGTGAGCAGCACCGTCGGCTTGTTCTACTATCTGCGCATCGTGGTCGTCATGTATGCGCGACCGGCCGATCCCGGCACGACGAGAGACGCAAGCATTTTGCCCTTGCCGCTCCCGGCAACTATAGCGCTCGCCGCTCTCACCGGGCTTGTCTTCCTGTTGGGTGTCTACCCGGCCCTCTTCTGGAACGCCATCGTCGTGGCAGCACGCAGCCTCGGCTGATCCGGGGAAGAGCGTCTAACAGGGGTATTTCCCTTCGATATAGTGCTCGAGCTGTTCGATGGTCTGGTCCTGCGCAAAGGAAATCCACTGCACCAAATCTCCGATGGAGATCATGCCGTGAACCTTTCCGTCGCAGACCACCGGAAGGTGGCGAATACGGTTTGTCGTGATGATCCGCATAGCCTGATCGACGGAGCATTCCGGGGAGATGGTAATCAGCGTTTCCGTCGCGATGTCGAGCACGGACGTGTCCTTTGACGAACGGCCCTGAAGAATGACCTTGCGGGCATAGTCCCGCTCCGAGACAACACCCACGAACTGGCTTCCGTCCATGATTAGCAGCGCGCCCACATCCTTGTCTGCCATCATTTTCATGGCATCATAAACGGTCGCATCGGAAGGCACGGACCATACATCGGTACCCTTCTTGCGCAAAATGAACGACACAGGATCAAAGACTCTCATAGCGACTCCTTAGAAGACGCAGTTACAACGTAGAGTGGCATTCAGAAGTGTGGAGCGGGGCGGGCGCCGGACAGCGGGTAGCTGTGTGTCAGGCTCTGGGACACGGCGTGCTCTCTGCAGGAAGAGGAAACGGAACCCTTCGCAGTTCTCGCTCCCACAACCCAATGAAGAAGACCGTCACTCGGTAAGACACTATACGCCCGAAACGCTCAAACTACTAGTGGCATATCGCAGAGTAGACATTTCTACTCCTGGCGGCGTCCAAGCGAATATACCGGCATTGGCGCCGAGCTCAGCAAAGAGCAGCAACGTGAACTCAGCCGCATCGCCCAATCCCGTTCTCTGCCAGCCGGATATGTCTTTCGCGCCAGGCTCATCCTGATGCTGGCCGAAGGCGCATCCTTCAGCACCATCACACAGCGACTCCGGACCACGGCGCCGACCATTAGTCGCTGGAAGCGGTGCCCTTGCATCCGGAGCCGACGGTCTGGACACGTATCTCCCGGGCAAACTGCTTCGGTGCTGACTCCGGCCCTGCAGGCCGGGATTCTCTCGGCGACCCGGAAGAAGCCGATGGACGGCTCAACCTGCGGGATTTGCCGTGAACTCGCCTCGGCTCTGGGCATCAGCTAAGACGTCGTGTACCGCGTCTGGAGATGGTGCCGGTCTGAAGCCGAACCGTCTGGAACGCTACATGGCCAGCGGCGATCCCGAATTTGAATCCAAGGCCGGCGACATTCTCGGGCACTATCTGAATCCGCCGCGGCATGCGGCCGTGTTTTGTGTCGACGAGAAGACCGCCATTCAAGCGCTCGGATCAGCTCGACCCAGTGCTGCCGCTCTCGTCGGGCCGCGCTAAAGCCCCGGCTTTGAGTACTACCGGCAGGCACTCTTTCTCTGTATGCGAGGCTGGACACCGCCAGCGGCCGCGTGCACGGCAAAACCGCACGCCACATCAGTCGCGACCTTGTCAACTTTCTCATAGAAGTGGTTTCTGGTTCCCGATTCACTTTGTTGTAGCTCACGGGCAGCGCGTTGGCCGAGAAAGCCCTGCCCATCGGTTCCGTGTGACTGTCCGCCCGGCATTCCACGACGCTCTTGCGGACGGAATGTGAGAATGATGCCCGAGGATGCACGAATTCAGAGTCTTTTCCAATCGAAGAATGAGCCTGAAGGGAGCGAAGGTCAGGCGAACTGGAAAAGGCTCCTTTCGGGTCTTGAATTGAGTCAGATTAGCAGCCGTCGTCGGGGCGGAGGAAATGTGGAAATCG
>JBAVYX010000520.1:0-2689 GCA_049588475.1 Silvibacterium sp.
TCATCGTCGATGACGAACCGATCGCCCGGCGCGGTATCCGTCGCTATCTGGCCGAACACGACGGCATCGAACTTGTTGGTGAGGCGACGAACGGAATAAACGCTGTGGAGCAGATCAATGAACTTCATCCCGACATCGTTTTTCTCGATGTGCAGATGCCTGATCTGGATGGTTTTGGAGTCATCGAGAATGTGGAACCAGTGAACGGCTCCGCTCCCATATATATCTTTGTCACGGCTTACGATGTGCACGCCATTCGTGCGTTCGAAGTGCACGCAGTTGATTATCTCTTGAAACCGTATGATAAGGAGCGATTTACCAAGGCCCTGATTCACGCACGCCAGATCCTCGAACAGTGCAGGGAAGCAAATCGAGGTCTCGAACCACTGCTCCAGTCCCTCCGAAGTCTCCGCCCATTGGAACGCTTTGTGGTGAAAGACAAGAAGCGGATTTTCTTTGTCCCCGTTTCCAACGTGCTGTGGATCGAAGCCACGGGAAACTACGCCTGTATACACACCGCCAGCGACCGTCACCTGTTGCGGGAAACCATCGCGCACCTGGAAGAGAAGCTCGCGCCACACCACTTCATCCGCGTGCGGAAGTCGGCCATCGTGAACGGTGCGTGCATTAGCGAGATTCGTCCGATGTTCGATGGGGTTTACGACATCGTACTGGCTGGAGGAACGGTGGTCACGTCGAGCCGGAGATACGCTCATAAGTTACGAGCGCTGCTGGAATCCTAGTCTTGGCAACTGGGAAGTAAATTGGCGCGTAGGCGTGGAATGCCAGCGGCAAAGATGACCGTAGCCCTCCTCGAAGCGCATCGTGGCTTTCAGCAGGATCAGGACCGTGAAGAAGCGAACAGTGCTTTTCTTGGACTCATCGACCGGGGAACGAAAGGGGTGCAGTCTGCCTTGGAAGGAACACCGTACATATAAAACGTCGCCCGCGAAGGGAGAGTCGCTTCCTGCCGCTACTTCCTGGGTCAGGCCACATATGCGCATTATGTCTCATGATTTCTGGACAGCGACGGCTCAATTGGCGAGAACTGCCGCTGCACTCATCGACAGGCTCCGACCACTCTTCGCGCAGCTCTAAAACGAAGCTCTTCCACATTGAGTTCTCCAACCTCCATGTCTCGAAAGAAGACTCTCTAAAACCCTGGTGTGATTAACTCAAATCCCAACTCTTCGAAGCGGAATACTTCGCTGATGAAAACTCTGTTCTTGTGCCAGCTGATGTCGCCACTGTTGTTCACCCGTCGCAGCAGGAGAGCCTTCGGGTACGTAAACTCTGGAAACTTGTGCGGCAGTCGGATCGACCTAGGGATGTAGAGACTTGCGGGAACTTGCTTGTGCAGGCCTCATGCGGGCGCTCGTTATTGAACACGTAGCGAAAGTTATCGAAGCGGCTCTGCTGTGCGCGAAGGGATGCCGCAGGCGGTTTCGTCGTGTCCTCCTTCAGCGTGCGATGCATCCGCTCATGGCGACCGTTCGAACGGAGGTGTTGCAACTTTCAGGGCTGCTGACTGTGACGTGAAAGAATCGCGAAATGATAACCCGACCTGCGATCTTCAAATGGCGTCAGACCGAAGCAATCCACATGAGCCGGAAGGGGCAAGTTTGATGGGTGGCGGGAAATGATCTTCTTCGTCAGATTCAGTTCATCGACAGCCTTTTCGACTTGGCAGCCTAAGAACGCACCACAGACGCTCGCCGACAAACTTGTCTGCTTTTGAAACTTGCAACACTACCATCCGAATTGGTAAAGGGTCTAGAAGCTTCAGCCCTTGATGAATTCCGCTTCGATGGTGATGTGCACGGTATCGCCGACCAAGATTCCTCCGGTTTCGAGCGCGGTGTTCCAGGTGAGACCGAAGTCCTTGCGGTCGATCTTGGTCGTGGCCTCCAGGCCAATGCGGACATTTCCCCACGGGTCCTTCTGCGGCGGCGTGGGGCCTTCAACGGAGAGGGTGACGGGCCGAGTGACGCCGTGGATGGTGAGGTCGCCGGTTACCGCGTATTCGTCTTTTCCCTTGCGCTCCACATTAGTGGATTTGAAGGTGATGGCGGGGTATTTCTCCAACTCAAGGAAATCAGGACTCTTGAGGTGCCCGTCGCGCTGGGGTTCACCGGTGTTGAGGGTGGAGACGTCGAGGGTGGCCTCGATGGAGGAGAGCGATGCGTCGGTGGTGTGCTCCGTAAGATCGCCGGTAATGCCCTTAATGGTGCCCTTTACGTTGGCGATCATCATGTGCTTGACTTTGAATTCGGCGACGGTGTGGGCCGGATCGATTTTCCATGTGACGAGAGAGGCGGGGGCGGAGAGGGATGCCATGGGAGGTTCCTTTCATTTGCTCGGGTACGGACGAGATATTCGCTGCAACAAATATTTTGCCCGCAAGAAGCAGTGTGGTCCGTGCAGCTTCGATTGGCCAGCCGGAACTGGTGCGAAGTCATCCTAGCACCATGCCCGCCGGTGGATCATCACTTTTCCTTAATTTCTTGGCAGACTTCAGATTTCGCTAAGGCCTGTACATTTCCGGGTGGTTAGTCGGCAAGCCGGAAGTGCGCGCTGAGCAGCGCATCGTTCATGAGGGTGAGAGTCCGTGCGCCGGGATAAACCGGTAGGAAGCAGAGGAGGAAGAAGCCTTACGAGTAAGGATTAGCGAACCGCTCGGCCCCGAGTT
>JBAVYX010000521.1:0-12194 GCA_049588475.1 Silvibacterium sp.
CAAACTCAAACAATTGCTTCGCTCCACCAAGGCACGCACCCGCGAAGCACTCGAACAGGCCATCACACATCTACTCCCACAAATCACCGCTCAAGATGCTCAAGCTTGGTTCAGGCTCCGCTTTGGAACATTATAGTAACTATGATATCGCTTTAGGCAATTCCTCTTAGACATATACTCAACAAAGGTTTGGATGCGCTCAAATATGTCTTGTACTCCGCCACCAAGGCGGCTGTGCTCGCAATTTCCGACGGACTGAGGCAGGAACTGGCAGGTAACCTTCGGGTGAGTACGATTCTTCCTGCTTTACTGACACCGCATTTAGCGAACACGTGAAAAGGCCGGAGCTCAAAGAGCAGTTGCAGAAGGCAGGACAGAAGTTCGCTATGTCGCCCGAAGCAGTCGCTCGTGCAGTGGCATATATCCTCGAGCAGCCGGAACACGTCAATGTTGGTGAGGTTACCCTTCGCTCCAAAGCGCAGCCCTAAGGCGCCCATACTCAAAGATAGATCCGGGGAAACGCCGTTCCATCTGGCGATGCGTCCCGGACGACGACTGAAGCTCGGTGAGTCCGAAGTTCCCGACTCACTTGGAACCCCAGCTGTTCTCTGGTGGAATGAGCTGCTGTGATCAGCTTTATCACCGAGCAGCAGATGCGACTATAGAAATCATGGGTGAACTAGTCAGCATGAGACGCAAAGCCGTGCTGTTCGATATGGATGGAACGCTCGTCGACTCGACTCAGGTCGTGGAGCTCGCATGGAGATGGTGGGTGGTACGGCACAACATATCTTTTGAAGATGTGTTGTCGTTCTCACACGGGCGTCCGACCATCGCTCTCTTGAGCACTTCCTACCCGGGCAAGACCATTCGGAGGAATTGGGCGAGCTTTCGCGTTTCGAAGAGACGCAGACGGAAGGAATACTGGCGGTGCCGGGAGCCGCGAAAGTTTTGCATACGCTTCAGAAACAGAATCACCCGTGGGCGATCGTGACCTCCGCCTGGAGGACGTTGGCTGAGATCCGCATCATCGCCGCAGGCTTGCCGCTGCCTGAGGTGATCGTTCCTGGCGATGAGATCCGCAACGGTAAGCCGAACCCGGAAGGCTTTCTTGGCGCGGCAGAAAAGTTGGGCATAGCGCCGGAAGATTGCCTCGTGTTTGAAGACACACGCCCTGGTATAGATGCGGGACTGAGTGCTGGCATGAAGGTGGTGGGTCTGCTGACGACGTTTTCAGCCCAGGAGTTGCGACACCAGCCTCTCATCGGTGATTTCCGCGATGTGGCGATTCGGCGCGAAGGCGAGTTTCTTAAGATTGAACTCAGCGATCGATCGCAAGGAGTTGTCGAGAGGGGATCGGACGCAAATTTGTAGATCGTCTCCAACTGAGACAGTGTGACCCGGTCGGTGGAGAGATTCAACGACTCAGGTAGATAACGGTAGTCGGCCTTCCATCCGAAACGATGCGTCCTGGACGACGGAATCTCGATGAGTGCCGGAATCGCCCAGATGTCCGCAAGCCGACTTTTCGTCCACGTGAAATTCCTCATCGTTAACGAGCGCATTGGCGGAGCAACGTTCGGGTACCGTCCTTTTTTGTGTTCATTTCTCTGATGACACGGTGCGACATAACTGATATAGTTGATGTCACGGCGCGACATTACCGACGGGAAATAGAAAAGTTATGAATCAGAGCATGGGCATTGGTCGGGTTCATCAAGTGACGACGAATCCGGTGGAGCGTTTCTCATGCAGCGCATCCAATATCACCGTTACGGCGGACCGGAAGTACTGCGCGTGGAGGAGTTTGCGCTCGTCGCGCCGGGGCGCGGTCAAATCCGCGTTCGAATCAAGGCGGCGGCGGCCAATCCGATGGACTGGAAGATCCGCAAGGGCGAGATGAAGATATTGACGGGCCGAAAGTTTCCGCGCTGCCTCGGCCATGATTTTGCGGGCGTTGTAGAGATGGTTGGACCGAACGTGACACGGTTCAAGGTCGGTGACGAGGTGTTCGGCGCTACGGGATTGAAAGAATCGGGCACATTCTCCGAGGCGCTGGTCGCCGAAGACAAGACGGTCTTCCTTAAACCTCGGTCCGTCTCGTTCGAAGAGGCCGCCGCCTTGCCCATCGTGAGCGCGGCGGCCTGGACCGCGTTGATCGACAAGGCGAAGCTGCGAGCTGGCCAGCGAGTCTTCATCACGGGCTGTCTTGGCGGGGTAGGGCGTGTTGCGGTGCAAATTGCTGCGATGCGCGGCGCTGAGATCGCCGGCAGTTGTAGCGTGACCCGGCGGGACGAAGCGCTGGCGCTGGGCCTCCGTGAGGTCGTTGACTATCGCACCTTCAATGCCGATACCTATCGAGGTCGCTTCGATGTGGTGTTCGATACGCACGGCGCTCTGTCGCTGAGGCAGTGCGGTGTGATGCTCAAACGCGGCGGCGTGGCGCTGCATCTTGTTCCAACGCCTCCAAAGCTGATCTGGAGCATATTCTCACCCCAGCATCAAACGATTTTCGCCCACGTGACGCCGCAATCCCTGGCGGGCATTGCTGAGGCGGTCGAACAGGGCAAGCTCACGCCGACGATCGGCCGAATCGTGCCGCTGTCAGAAGCGATTCCGGCCATCATCGAACTTGAGAAAACCGGCTTCCCTTCGGGAAAACTGGTGGTCGAGGTACACCCATGATAGAAGTACGCGCCGTGGCTCGTGGCCTTTGTATCGACTGGTACAGGTGTAGGCGCACTCGGTGTGGATGACCTGATGTCGTCTGGAGGGCGGCACATCAGGAGCCCCAAATGGCGGAAGGCACATCACGCTACTTCGCACTAAATAAAAGGAGAATCACCTTGCTGAACAAAGATCAGATTTTATCTTCACCTGCTGGACTTTCCGATGAAGAGGTTGAATCGATTCACAAGCTATACCAGGCATTTAATGACCGTAGACCAGAACTTCTTGAGGAAGCATGTTGGCCTGATTGGGAAGACGTTCCGCTAGCTCCGGGACAACAGCCGGGAGTCGAAGGTTTCAAAAAGCTGATGCCTGTTTTTCTTGCTGCTTTCCCAGATCTCAGGATCGAGGTAGACGAGATCATTGGCTCTGCTGGTTGTGCCGGTGTTCGCGCTCGTCTGCTGGGAACTCATCTTGGCATGCTCTTCGGTGTATCTGCATCCGGACAGAAGGTAGAGGTGAGGATGTATGAATTTCACCACTTGCGCGATGGACGCGTGAGTCACACCTGGCATCTTGAAGATTGGTTTGGCATGTTCCAACAGATCGGTTGTTGGCCTCCTCTCCAGAATTAGTGTTAGCCCGCGGCCTTCGAACGATTTTCCTGAGTCACCAATGTCCCTTGACCTGGCATGCCTCATGCCGCTCGGGCCGCGTCGACTGCTGCGCGGGCAGGCTTATATAGGATGTGCATATGCCTCGTTGGGAATACGGCAGTGAAGAGCGCCTAAAGAAGGCCGCGTTAGAGTTGTTCGAAGAGCAAGGGTTTGAGAGCATATGGTCTGCGATCCCTACCGGGCTGGGCGCACGACCGGGCCCATCGGGATCGATCCGGCCGATGACGACGTGTCCGTGGAATCGAATTGCGCACTGTATGTTGACCGATAACTCTCTCAAACCGTTGTCAAACCTGGACATGTTCCCAACAGGAGGTCGTATGCGCACTCGCCCTTGGCTTTCCTCTGCATCTGTTTTCATTGCTCTCGGCATATCGCTGCTCGCATTCTCAAACACAGACTTCGCGCAAAACGCAGATCAAGCGCCGGGTGTCACACGCACGCAAGGTGTCACACGCACGCAAGGCGTCACACGCACGCAAGGCGTCCCTCATCTGCAACGCCTTAACAAGGCAGAAGATGCGGAGGATTATGCGCAATCCGCGGGAATGTCGCAAAAGCCCTCTGCAACGCCAACGGTCACGCAACTTTGCAAGGCCAAGGTTACCGACAACATCGTTGTGGCCAATGCCGCACAGCGCAAGAGGGCTGGGGACATCGCGCTTCCTCCGCTCACAGATGAGGCCAATGGTTTCGCGTGGCCTGATACGGAACTCGGCGTAATCAAGAACGGGAGCGCCTACGAGTTTTTTGGCAGCGACGGCGCATTCCACGCACGTCAGGACTGGGAAGACCTGATGGAAGGCAACGACAAATATGGCTCCGTGACCCGCACACTCGGCACCCTCAACGATCCACTTGGCTCCGAGTCTCCCATCGACGTGACGATCAAGCCCAACCCCGATCCAGCGGTTAACCCGTTCTACTCGAGTTATGACTATATGGGCGGTGGCCCGGTATTGAGGGTGCCGGAAGGCATGCCCGGCGCTGGCAAACTTCTCATGGTCTATCATGCCGAGATTCCTACCATTACCACCCAGAGTTTTTACTCCGTCTTCGCCTTAGCTTCCTCAAACAACGAAGGCCTTAGCTGGACTGACCTTGGCGAAATCGTGCGCACCAACCAGGCGTATCGCACGGATATGGACGGCTACGACATCGGCGACGCCAATCTGGTCCCATCGCCCGACGGCAAGTACTTCTACATTTACTTCGCCGATTGGCTCGCCAACGGAACGACCCACTGGCTTACCACCATCAATTTCCTCTCGCTGGCCCGCGCTCCGATTGACTCGGTTCTCGGAGCCGCATTCGATGCAATGCATCCGCATGCCTTCGCATTTGAGAAACGGTATGACGGCTGGAACGTGGACCAGGGCCTTGGTGGTTATTCGCGCGATCTTTTTCCTGGCGGCGCAGCTTACTGGGGCCCCATTCGCGTGAACTGGAATGCTGATTTGCATCGCTATCAGGCCTTCACCAACAACGGGAATCTGATCGCCTATGCTGAGTCTCCCGATGGCCTGAGCTGGTCTGTTCCCACCGTGCTGAAAGACTTCAGTAACGATCCGAACCAACCGGGTTTCTACATTACCCCGGTCGGTCTCGGCGATGAACCTCACGTTCTCGGCAAACAATTCTATGTCATGTATACCTACTATCCGAATAACGGTGAGGGCTGGAGTGGAGCATCGGTCAGGCGTTTCACGGTTACCTGCCAATAAGCGCAAAGCTGTCCGCGAGCGACTACTTGTCTGTCGGAGGTGCGTTAACGCTCAGAGCATTCGCACTTTGCGTCGAAACGATCAGGATTGCAAAAAGTTGGGAAAGATGGAGCTGCTGCTGAGATATGCGCTAGCCCGATAGGCCGTTGCTGTGGCAAACTTCGATCTCAATTCAAAATGAAAGATGGCCGTAGGCTACCCCCACATTCCATCGAGGCGCCTATGCTTGGAACATCCTCTACTTTCGATCAATTGCCACTAGTAACGGTGTTGGCTGCGTGGCTGTTATCTCCGTTCGTGATTGTGCCAAAGACGATCGCTCAGGCCTCAGACCTGGGTCCGCGCGAAGCCGATGCGATCGCTCATATAGATGGTGGCGTGGCTTACGATGGAGCACAACCCTACGTCTCGGGTTGGGCATGTCAACTGGGGGAGAAAAGTTCCATTGTGGTGCGTATCTACGCCGATCATCGGGCGGACGACACACCCAAAGGGACGTTCGTTGCCGCAGGCCAGGCCGACTTGGATAACGAGCAGGGCGTTGGTCGCGCATGCCAGGACCTTCGCTGATCAACCTCTCGAGGTGTTTGACCCCAGGATGCGTTTATCTCCTTTAAGCATCGCGGTTATCCATCGAGCGCTGCTTTTATTTCATCGACCTATCTCCTTCGAGAAGTTCTTTCATTTTTCCATTGACGCAACGTCGACCCTGTGACAGATTGGTGTGGCTGTCATAAGATACCTACCGAACGAGCCGTTGTTCTTTCCCATCGCTCTTAATCTGTCCCTGACTTTCTGCCGTGTTACTAATTTTTTCAGTCCGTCAGTATATGTTGCCTTGCTGTCACTGCGCTCGCTGCCCACAGGCGGACGTACATACCTACCCCTACCCCACTCAGGAGACGGAGTTCCCATGTTTCACAAAGTAAATCTTTCAAGATGGGCCTTGGCATCCAGTGCTTCGCTCGCATGCATTTTGCTTGCTGGCCATTTGCTCCGTGCGGAAACGCAGATTGAGCGCCCCAAAATTGCAGATATCTCGTCTGACCACGGTCCGCTTCAACCGCTTCAGGAGATCACCCTCACCGTGCACCTGAATATGCACAACCAGGCGGCCTTCGATAAAGAGTTGGAAGACCTCTACACGCCCGGCTCATCCACCTATCATCAGTGGCTAAGCAATGCCGAGATCGCCCGGTACGCCCCCTCACCGGCTGAAATCGAGACCGTCAAGAAAGAGCTTGAATCGCATGGCATTTCGATTCTCTCAGTGAGTTCAGATAACCTTTCGATTCGCGCTCGCGGTACAGCATCGCATGTCGAGAGCGCCTTCCAGACACAGATCCACGAATTTGAGCTTCACGGCAAGATTTTCCATGCCAACGTCACACCTGCGGCGCTGACCGGTCCGGCCGGCACCCTGGTACATGGCGTCACAGGACTGACCAATTTCCAGATGGAGCCATACATCAAATTTCAGGTCGATCCCAGAACCGGTAAACCGCGCACAGCCATCGGGCCGGCCGCCAAAATCACGAAAGATAGTGGCGGCTTCTCTGGCATTGCAACCAACAATTGCTTCCAGGATCCCGCCGCGGTTTCCCTCACCACCAGCGGCGCTTCGCTTCCAGTGGGTCAGTTCTTCGGGAATGGCTACGATGCCGGAACCCTGATATGCAGCTGGACACCAATGCAAGTTCAAACGCATTACGGCCTGAATGCAGCCTATAAACGGGGTCTGGATGGAACGGGACAAACCATCGTCATTGTCGACGGGCCTACAGATGGAGTGCAGCTCACAAGCGACCTTGCCCTCTTTTCCAACCTCGCTGCCCTCCCGCCAATCAATTCTTCCAACTTCCAGGTCTCATATCCGGATGGAAAGCCAACACCACTTGCGATAGCTTATTACGGATGGCAGACTGAAGCCTCGCTCGACGTAGAGTGGGTCCACTCCATTGCACCCAAGGCGAAGATCATCATTGAAATCATGCCCTCACAGGACTGGGATGAATTCGAATTCGCCATCGATACCGCACGACTGAGCAAACTCGGCAGTGTCATTTCCAACAGCTACGGCTTTCCTGAAGCATTGTTCGGCGCCTACACAGTGCAGGGCTTCGAACAGGTTCTCAAAAAAGCTGCCGCTGCTGGCATCAATGTGGACTTCTCCAGCGGTGACGGCGGCGATCAGGGTACCGGCTCACCGAATGGAGGAGGACAGGCCTATCCGGCTACGTCAGCCTATGTCACGGCCATCGGCGGGACCAGCATTGGCATCCCGAACGGAACGAAAGATGGTGCGGAAGTCGGCTGGGGTAACAATGCTTCCATCCTATCTTTCGCGCTAGATAGTGTCCTCGATCCTCCCTTCGTGCTCGGCTTTCAGGGCGGTTCAGGCGGCGGCGAAAGCACCTTCATCGCCAAGCCGTCCTGGCAGAAATCGCTCCCCGGAACCGGTCGGCAGGAACCGGATATCTCGGCGCTTGCCGATCCCTATACAGGTGCGGTCTTCGTGATATACGGCGCGCCTTATGCCGGGATCGGTGGAACGAGCCTTGCCTCGCCAATCTTCTCGGCGATCTGGGCACTCGTTGATCAGAAAGCCGGCAAAGCCATAGGGCAGGCTGCTCCGCTCCTTTCGAAACTTCCTGCCGGAGCCATCCACGACGTCATCCCCGTCAGCAGCCCGACGAACCCGGCCGGCATCATCTTCGACTCGAATGGCGCCACTTTTTATTCCTCTGATAGCCTGATCGCACCGCCCCAAGGCACCACGCAATACTTCAGCGCGCTTTGGAATCTGACCGGCGAGTATGTGGATCTGAGCTTCGGCACGGATACGTCCCTCGCCGTCACCAAGGGCTGGGACAACGTGACCGGGTGGGGTGTTCCCAATGGCCTCACCTTTATCAACGCTGCTGCCAACGTCAAGTAATCCCATGGCGGCACTACCAGACAGTAATGTGGCAGGCCGTCTTGGCCTGCCGCATTACTTTGCAGAATTAGAGTTTTCGTAGTTTAGCCGAGAGCTTACCAGTGGCCTTCTTGCAGAAAAAACCACTGGCTGCATCGCCCGGCCTTACATGACTCTGATTCCGAAGACGTCGGGTGCGCACACGCGCCGGACGAGGAAGTACCCCTCCTAGCAGCGGCCAAGAAGAGCACCAGACGGAGCCTCCATAGTTGCCCTCCGTGCCTCAGGAGGACTGGAGATCTAATCAACGGAAGCGGGTGCTAAGCCGCTTCCATGGGAATTACTTGCCCGAAAGGCACCATGCGCGACTGGTCGATGCCACAATACCGGATAAGGAGGCGCCTCTCTTGGGAATGCACTGAATAAATCAGTCAGGAACACCAGGGTCTGCGGCACGATTCCGCTCGTCCAGCCTTGTAGTGGCCCATCTCGTGACCCATCACTGCCTGGATCTCCTCGGGAGACCCGCGGCTTAGCAGGTTGTCATTGAGCGTGATGCGCATGGTTTTTCCGAATCCGCTCACGTTGGCGCTCATGCGCTTCGTCTGGCGGCTGACGTCGATCTCGTACACGTCGTTGGTGGGGATTCCGTTGGCGTGTGCCATGCGGAGAATCGGCCTCGTGATCTTTGGATCGTTGAGCTTCTTCGGCGTATTGAAGATGGGCTGGATAAACACCACGGTGAACAGCACAATCGTGGCAAGTGATCCCCAGATCCACCAGGTCTTTTGAAACTTGCGCACAATGGCGAAGATGACTAAGACGGCGACCGAGCCGAGAACCAGCGATACCAGTATCTCCTTGAACTGATCGCCCATCCACGGGCCGAAGCTCTGCGTGGCCATCCCATACTTATGCTCGCGCACGAAGTTCTCGTAGAACCCGAGCGGGAATCCGATAACCGTGGTCACGACCAGACATTGGACCCAGTAGAGAAAGACTTGCGTGTATTTGTTGCGCGTGATGCGAGCGGCCGCATCGCGCATGCGCGCCGACCAGCGCAGGTTCAACAGCAGTAGCGAAACAGCCGAGGCATACAGAAAGTCCCAGAGGATGAGCCAGTATCCGCCCTCGAAGTACGCGTTAGAGCGCGCCACAGCCGTCGGCGGCATCATTGCCATGTATGCATCGGTAGCCAAGTCAGCATCGAAGTGCGGCGAAGGTTGCGCCGCTGCCGGAACGTGGGTGACGTCGACCGGGGGCTGAATGGCGGGCTGTGCCGCCGCGAAGCCAGTTGCTGCAATAGCAACCAGCAAAATGAAAAGCTTCCTTGAGAATCCGATCATGTACGACCTTCCTTGCGCAGCATCGGTCCTGTTCCCGAGCGGTCACATGCCGAAATTCTGTTCAGGGTACCGGCCATTTCGCAGGTTTCTATACGGAAGTTCCAATCGCCCAGAATTCAAACTGGACCCTTGGGTTTTCAAGTGATGCTTTTTGTATCCAAAAAATAGGGACGCTTGTTTCGTTCCACTTGGCCGATAAGTCCTGCTTTCCGGACAAGTGACCCCTGGCTCAACTGTTGCCTCGAGGGCAATGCCTGTGCGCGATATCATGGCCCGTGTGGCGGCACGCGGCTCACAGGCTCGCCCAACCCGATCGATCGGAGAATCCCTATGAAATCGTTGATCCTTGTCTTTCTGCTCGCCACACCTGTCGTCTGCGCGATAGCCCAGAACGTGCCGGAAAAACTTCCTGAGCTGAATCACATCGACGTAATGAACGTCGACACCAAGGTCAGCCCCTGCGAAAACTTTTATCAGTACACTTGCGGGAAGCTGAATGCCGGGAATCCCATCCCCCCCGACCAAACGTTCTGGGGCGTGGCTGGCGAGCTGCGGCACTGGAACGAGCAGGTGCTTCGCCAGATTCTCGAGAAAAGCGAGCCGGCCAGCGAGTCGCGCACCGCCAACGAGCAGAAGATCGGCGACTTCTACGCCGCGTGCATGGACCAGGCCAGCTCCAAGTCCAACGATCTCGCCGCTATCAAGCCGTTGCTCCAGCAGATCGACGGCCTCAAGGATAAGCACGGCATAGCAACTGTGCTGGCTGCCATGCATAGCTCGTTCGGCCGGACCTGGGAGGGGACCGACAACCAGTCCAACGTAGCCCTGCTTGGCTTTGGCCCCACCGCCGACTACAACGACGTCAGCCGCGTAGTTGCGAGCGTGGACCAGGGCGGCCTGGGCATGCCCGGCCGTGACTTCTACCTAAAGGATGACACCGACAGCAAGGCCATCCGCGAAAAGTACATCGCACTTCTGATCGCGCTGCTCAAGCTGAGTGGGACGGACAACGATGGGGCCGCCCGCGACGCAGCAACGATCCTGCGCATCGAAACCGAAATGGCTCGCGCGCAGATGGACAACATCACCCGCCGCGATCCCGACAAGACCAACAACCGCTTTACGCTCGCGCAGCTCAAGGCGCTCACTCCGGCATTTGATTGGGACGGGTATTTCAAGACCCTCGACGCGCCACCGGTCCCGCTCTATGAAGTTTCTGCTCCGGAGTTCTTCCGGGGCTTGAACAAGCTGATCGTCGAGGAAGACCTGGCCGCGTGGAAGGTCTACCTGCGCGCCCACCTGCTGCTGAACGCAGCTCAGTCCCTGGGTACCTCTTGGCGCGACGCGAGCTTCGCCTTCGAGAGTGCGCTCACCGGTCAGCAACAGCAGCCGCCCAACTGGCGCCGCTGCACCAACGCTGTGGACCGCTACCTGGGCGAGGCACTCGGCCAGGTCTATGTTGCGCAGGTCTTCCCGCCGGAGAGCAAGGCGCGCGCTCTGAAGATGGTGAAGGACATCGAAGCCGCCATGGGCCGCGACATCGATTCCGTAACGTGGATGCAGCCGGCAACCAAGCGCGAGGCGCATCTCAAACTCGCGGCAGTAATGGAGAAGGTCGGATATCCCGACAAGTGGATCGACTATGGCTCGCTCAACATTACGCGCAAGAGCTATCCCGCGAACGTAGAGCGCGCGACCGCCTTCGAGCTGAAGCGGCAACTTGCATTCATCGGCAAACCACTCGACCGGACCCAGTGGGGAATGACGCCACCCACCGTCGATGCCTACGAAGATCCTCAGACCAACACGATCAACTTCCCTGCCGGAATCCTGCAGCCTGTTTACTTCGACGCGCAGGAGGATGACGTGATCAACTACGGCGCGGAAGGCTCAGTGGTTGGCCACGAACTCACTCACGACTTCGACGACCAGGGCCGGAAATTTGACGTCAAAGGCAACCTGCGCGACTGGTGGACCGCCGAAGACGCCAAGGAATACGAGGAGCGCGGCGCCTGCATCGCGAAGGAGTACACCGGTCCGGTGCCTGGCATTCCCGGCGTAGAGCAAAACGGCAAGCTCACCCAGGGCGAGGATACCGCGGATAACGGTGGACTATATCTCGCGCTTTCCGCGCTCGACGAAGACCTCAAGCAGCAGGGCAAGATGCTGGACGATAAAGATTCGCCTGGACTCACCAACCTGCAGCGCTTCTTTATCGCTTTCGGTACAGGCTGGTGCGATCAGGTGCGGCCCGAAGCTGCGCGTACGCTCATTCTCACCAATCCGCACTCGATGCCGGAACTGCGTGTCAACAACACGGTCTCCAATATGCCCGAGTTCCAGAAGGCCTTCAGTTGCAAGGACGGCCAACCGATGGTTCACGCGACGAAGTGCAGAGTCTGGTGAGGCGCGGTTGCGGTTATCAATGGATGCATTTCCACATAGACTGATGGCACGATGATCGTCGAAGGGATTCTCACTCGTCAGCACGTCACAAGTTACCCCTAATGTTCCTCGGAATTGGTCCATTTCTAGGCGTCTGCGAGCTCACTTGAATAATAGAAAAGCGTTCCTTTTCAGACCTGCAAGCTTCGCCAAGGCGAGGCGAACACGTCGCGCCGGTCCAATTAGCAGTCCAATAAACGGCGCAATGAGGGCTTTTGAGGGACTTAGGAGGCCACCTGTTGCCTGCACTTGGGCGAACCTCATGGGGGCGAACCTTCACGACGCGGACCTAAGGCAATACCAATGATGGTGTAATGTAGAAGAGGCGAGACTCTGCGGCGAAGACGAGGATGGCGAGAGCCTACGAGGACGACCTGCGGCGCAAGATATTTGAGGCGCACGGCAAAGGGCATGG
>JBAVYX010000522.1:0-6237 GCA_049588475.1 Silvibacterium sp.
CTCGGAAGCCATCTGTGGATGCTGCAAAAGCGGGCTGTTACGTGGGTCGTTACTCTCGTGAGTTGGTCAGTGTGGGGCAGTGCCGACACTTCCGCGACGAGTCAGCCCCCTCTATTCCCCAGCACTGGGGTCACATCCTGAGGGCAACTTAGTGTATATGTCAGCCTGGGATTTTCCAGTTCATCCGTCCGCGGCCGACCAGACTTCCCTAACCGGGTTCCTTCCTGTTGGATGTGTTGCCGCGGCGACTTTCAGGCCTCGTTCTTTACCCTGGAAAGGGAAGGTGTGCAGTGAAGATGACTTTGCGAGTCCGATACACGGCTGTTGTCATCGTGATGTTTGTAGTGCTCACCGGCAGAAACTGTTCTTCTTCAGTATTCGCCGCCGCGCAATCGAAACCGGAAGAGATTGAATGGACGTGGGAGGTGCAGCCGTCTCATCCCGATGCATCTTTGCCAAACGTGCTGTTGGTCGGCGACTCCATCACACGGAACTATTTCCCCCAGGTGACGCGAGATCTGAAGGGGATTGCCAATGTGTATCTCACGGCAAGTTCGATCTGTGTTGGAGATCCGCGGCTGCCAGCTGAGCTCATCTCGTTCGCAAAGATGGAGGGTGTGCGGTTCCGCGTCGTCCATTTCAACAACGGCATGCACGGATGGGATTATTCCGAAGCGGAGTATAAGGCAGGCTTCCCAGCATTTCTGGCTGCTCTCCAACAGATTGGCCCCGGCAGTAAGCTTATCTGGGCCACTACAACACCGGTCCGCAAGGGCAAAGAGCCCGGGCCAAGCAATGTCCGTATCGATGCGCGCAACGCGATTGCACTGACGTTCTTGCATGGCATGGCGGTGGACGATCAGCATGCGCTCATGGCAAAACATACCGATCTCTATCACGACGATGTGCATTTCAACGACGAGGGATCGAATATTGCAGGAGATGCCGCGGCAGCAACAATCCGGCGAGCGCTGGATGAGTCGCGATCGCAATGAAGGAGTTCCCGAGCGTATCAGGCGCGGGTTGCCTGAACTTCGATCTCTTCGAGTGTGCGCCCCTTTGTTTCCGGCACGAAGAAGAAAACGAACACTGCGCCTGCGAGGCAGATAGCGCCATACAGGAAAAAGCTGCCTGCACTGCCAACTGCACGATTGATAAATGGAAAGGAATAAGTCAGAGCAAACGACGAGATCCACAAGGCGGAGACTGCGACGGAAACGCCCAGCGAGCGCAGCCGGTTGGGGAAAATCTCGGCAATCAACACCCACGTCAGCGGCGCAAGAGTCGCGGCATAGCATGCTATGGCGCACAACGTCAGCGCCAGCACTACTACGCCTTGCTGGCCAACGTGATAGGCAAATCCCGCCAGCAGATGCGATATGCCGATGCCACAGCACCCGATCAGCATCAACGGACGACGCCCGAGGCGGTCGACAACAGCCATGGCGATAAGCGTAAAGAGCAGGTTGATTGCGCCGGTGATGACGATGTCGAACAGGATCTGGTTGGCGCCGAGTCCAGCAGCACGATAAACCTCTTCCGCGTAGTTGAAGAGAATATTGATGCCGCTCCACTGCTGCAGGACTGCCAGCACGATCCCGACGATGAGCACAGCGCGAACGCCGGGTTGAAGCAGACCACGCCAGCTTGCCGTCCGCCAGTCTTCATTATGCAATGCGCTGGTGATTGCTGCCGTTTCCCCTGTCGCGTATTCCGCGCTGCCGCCGATCCTGCGCAGCACTTTGAGAGCCTGTTCTGTGCGCCCGCGGATAAGAAGCCAGCGCGGGCTCTCCGGTATCGCGAACGATGCTGCGAAAAAAATAATCGCAGGTACTGCAACCGCCGTGAACATCCAGCGCCAGCCGAACTGGACATTCCACGATGCCAGCATCGCTTCGCGCGAGGCGTCTGCCGGAACTGGAGCGGCAATCTGCCAGTTCATAATCTGTGCGAGCAAAATTCCAATAACCACGGCAAATTGATTCAGGCTTACCAGCCTCCCACGGTGCGCAGCCGGGCTAACCTCCGCAATATAAAGCGGCGAAATATTTGAACTCAGACCGATCGCAATTCCACCAGCGATCCGCCACACAATAAAAGCCGGGAACGAATATGCCCAACCGGTGAGCACAGAAGAAACCGCAAAGAGCACGGCCGACACCAGCAGTACCGGCTTGCGCCCATAGAGATCGCCGAGCGTTCCGGCGACAAGCGATCCGGCAAAGCAACCCACCAGCGCACAACTGTTCGCCCATCCCACAGCTGATGCGCTTTGCAGATGAAAATAGACTTCGAAAAACTGGCGCGCACCACCGATGACGACCCAGTCATAACCAAACAGCAGGCCACCCAGCGCCGCAGCCAGCGCAATGCCCCAGACATATTTCGAAGCTTGCGTCGTGTGAGCGGGTTGGCTATTGGCTGTCGAAACTGGTGGGCTATGCACAGCTGGGGTCCACGGGGAGATCACGAGCGCCGGGATGGGAGCGGTCCAAATTTTGAACATCATCGAGCGCCGCTCGGGCTTCGCTCTCCCGGCCAAGCCCGAGCAACGCCTGGGCTCTGAGATATGTTGCGGTGATATGTTGGCGCTTCCGCAGGTCCTCTTCAAAGAGCAGCATCGCAGGCAGGGAAGTGGCGAAATAGTCGATCTTCGGAGTCTCCTTCACTAATGCTGCCGCGTAGTCCATGATCCGCGCAAACAATAAAGCAGCTTCCTCTTCGTGGCCAAGGCGGCGCAATGCCATCGCACTCCAGTAAGTCATTTCGGAAACAATTCGCACCTGCATCTGTTGAAAGTCGCCGCGTTGTCGCTCAGCCTTCTCCCAGTGCATCCTCGCTTGTTCCGGATCTCCAGCCACAGACCAGGCTTCTCCCAGCCAAAACTCGATGTTGCTGCTGTTCGCCAAGAGATGGCGAGCCTCGTTAAGGCTCCGTGGAGGACGATCCGCAGCCTCGAAGTGCTCTACGGCGCCGCGCGCATCGCCTGCGGCGAGCGCATGGCGTCCCAACAGAAGCTGCGCGCGAACATATTCTCCGAGCACCAGCCCTTCACCTCCCTCCCACGGCTGGAAGCTGCGCGACAGCAGCAGGGAGAGCGCGTCAGCTGGCCTGTCACCCTGGTTGTACAGAGCCGCCAGTTCCACCGAAAGATCATCGCGCAGCGCGACCAATTCTCGATCTGTTTCCAGTTGAGCCATCCGCTCAGCAGGATCATCGCCCAATCGCTTGCGGAGCTGATCCTCTTCATAGAGGATGCGGGCGTCGGCCGGCTCAGCAATTCGCGCTTGCCGGAAAGCCTCTCGCGCTCGTTGTGCATCATGCTTCACGTTGTGATAAGCAATGCCCAGATTGCGCCAAACTGTAGGAAGCGCCGAATCGAGATCTGCTGCTCTTTCCCACTGGTCGATTGCGTCCTGATGTCGACGGCGGTCATAGAGAAGATTGCCGAGATAGTAGGGAGAGCGCGCATCTTCGGGATTGGCGATCACCGCCGCCTGAAGCACCTTCATCTCTTCAAGGCGGCTTGGAAATACATAAGTAGCTCCGGCTTTCATCGCCAGTGTGTAGAGGTTGCGGCTTGCTGCGGCATCCCCGCAAGCCGCCCGGATGAAAGCGCGGGTGTAGAGTCCTATCGCGCCTCTTTCATGTTCAAGAACCCTCTCTGCATCACCGAGAAGGCCAGCCCGGATGCAGTCATAGGCCAGATCCAGACGCTGTCCGGACTCAATCGGCGGAACGCCTGACTTGAGGAAACGGCTCCAGCTATCCAACGGATCGAGCGCGAGCGCCGCATCGAGCGCAGCTTCCGCTTCTGCTTCGCGTCCCAATCTCCGCAAGATCGTCGCGCGCAAATTTCGCGCATTGAGATTGTCCGCATCGGCTCGTAGCGAGCGATCAAGGTGCTCCATCGCCGCCGCGAGACGACCCTTGCACATATCGATTTCTGCCAGTCGATGATAGCCGGGGCCACGCCATGCTGCCGACCACGTTGCTTTGTAGAAGGCATCGTAGGCTTCACCTTTACGATCCTGGAACAACAGCGCCATACCGAGGTTGTAATAAGGCTCACTGTCATAAGGATTCGGATTGCGCGCGGTCAGCCGTTCAATCGCTGTGCGGAAACAGTTCTTGGCCTCCGCAAATTCGCCACGACGCAGGTGCGCGCGGCCCAGCGCATTGTTAGAGCGGCTGTCATGCGGATCGCGCCGGAGCGCTTCGCGCCAGTATGGTTCCGGTGAACGCGTGGCATGCCGGTATTGCTCGAGATGAAGCCCCGTGAGGTATAGCTCATCCGCTGATGCAATTTCTTCAGGTGCAAGAGGCTCCGTGGCTGTCACTGGTGCAGGTGCAGGCGAAATCTCAGCAGGCGCGTAGCGCAGGAACACTTCGTCGCCCTGTGCGAGTTCAAGTGCCCACGCCACGGCACCGCCGGGAAGTTCGAGCCTGATTTGTTCCGGGCTCTCCGGGCGCAGTGTTCCCCTCCATGCGACGACCTCACCCTCTGCCGAAGTCAGCCGCAGGACGGCATTCTTAACTTCGCGCGTCACCATGAGATAAGCCTGCGCCCCGTCGCCCTCGCAGGCTACACGCAGCGCGGCGTGCAGGTTGGCAACATCGGGAACTCCGATGCCGCGGATCGGATACCAGAATTGGCTGAAGCTCTTTGTCTCGCCGGGAGCGAGGAAAGAGAAATCGGGCTGATTGTCGGTGTGGACCCCGGCCATTAGCTCGACATATGGCCCATCATTATCTGTAAGGCTGCGGTCCCACGCATGGCCGAACTCGTGATTACCCCATGTCCATTGCTTTTTTCCCGGTGCGATGTGATGATTGGCGACGTGGATCACCCCCGCGCGTGCGGCGTGATCGTAACCTCCGAAGAAATCCTCGCGTGAGTTGGCGATCATATAGCTTGTCGGAACTGGGATATTGGCGTACCACCGCAAGTCATTCGGCGGGTACGAGCCGTCGGGAACATAATTGCCCGGTATCTCGGCGGCGGGTACACCCTGCAGCGCGCGTTCACCATAAGGAATGCCGTAATACACGCCCAGGCTGCACGGAAACTCCGTTACCGCGCGCTTGGCGTGATCGGCGACATAGCGCACGTCATGAGGAAAGAAGGACTGATAGTGCTCATGAACGCGCGTCGCAAGGTTCGCCCACCACAGGAAGGTTTGTGTATCCCAGGTACGGTTGTAAAGCCGGACCTTTACTTCGACGTAGGCGCATCCCGGTCGCAGGCAAACGCCATGCATGCCTTTCATGTGTGAGATGGGATCGTGGTCGCTGCACCACGCCGTCACCGATCCATCCCGTTCGCGCTCGATGGTGACTTCAACCGGCATGAATGTGGCCGGACGATGATGCTGTGGCCAGTTGAACTCGACTCCGCCGGAAATCCACGGGCCAGCGAGGCCAACCAGCGCCGGCTTGATCACGTTCTGGCGATAAAAGAAGTCGTAGCCGTTGACCTTGTCATACCCGACATGGATGCGGCCGCCGATCTCGGGCAGGATCATGAGGCGCAGATATTCGTTTTCAAGATGTACAGCCTGCCAGGTATGCTCGCACGGCTCGGTCGCCACGCGGTCAATCACCGGAAGAGGATAAACCTTGCCACTGCTGCCTTGATAGACGCGCTTCTCCAGAAAGAGAGGATTGGGGTCTGGCGTGGCCGGCAGATACGTTTTTAGAACTACCGGCTCCCGCCAGACCTTTACAGCCTCGCATTCGCTGGCGGGCGCCGCGGGCAGTTGCAGCGCCGAAGTTTCCGGCATAAGGGAATTGATTGTCTGGCTGGACATAATAGGAGCTATTGTCTCAATTACAAACGTTAACGTTACCGCATGGCTCAGCCACCAACAAAAGAAATCTTGTTTCAGGAGATGTGTTGCAACCTTCAGGGCTGCTGGCGGTGACGTGAAAGAATCGCGAAATGGGAACCCGACCGGCGATCTTCAAATGGCGTCAGACCGAAGCCGGCCTCATACTCTGTGCGGTCCGGTGGTATCTTCGCTATTCTCTCTCGCTGCGCGATGTTGAGGAGCTGCTGGAGGAGCGCGGTCTCCATGTCGATCACACAACGGTCTGGCGCTGGGTCCAGCATTACGGCCCGGAGTTGGAGCAACGACTGCGAAGGCATCTCAAGCCGACAAACAAGTCGTGGCGGGTGGACGAGACCTACGTCCGCGTGAAGGGACACTGGTGCTACTTGTACCGGGCCATCGATTC
>JBAVYX010000523.1:0-3804 GCA_049588475.1 Silvibacterium sp.
ATTCAAAATGATTGCAATGGTCTGCGCGATTATTGCTTCGTCGTCAACTACAAACACAACACGATCTGTCTCTGGCACAATGCTCCTAATTCTCTCTCCATGAAGTCTAATACGGACGGCAACTCTAGCGAAGCCCATCAACATTCGCAGGAGCGGGTCATCCAACAATCATTCCCCTTGGCGCTGGATTGATGCATAGGGCTCACCTCAATCAATATCTGAAGATCTGGCGCATGAGATTTTCAATCGTATATTTGTTGGGACGTTTGCGTGGTGGAGAAGCGTGGGCCTAAGCCGGTAGAGAGATCCTAAAAATGGTGCCGCTCTTGCCCGGGCGCACGCTGCTTCGCATGCGTATCACGCCATGGTGCCGTCGAATGATCTTCTTTGACAGAGCCAAACCTAGGCCTGTGCCATGTTCCTGCTTGGTCGTGAAGAACGGCTCAAAGATCACATCAGCATACTCCGCTGGAATGCCGGGGCCGTTGTCGGCGATCACAAACCGGACCTCACCTTGAGATTTTCTCAAACGGAGACAAAGAGTTCCGTTGGCGGGCAATGCGTCCAGAGCATTGACGATCAAATTCGAGATAACTTGAAGCATCTCGCCGGTACATACCTCTGCTACCAGGTTTGCGGGAAGATCCTTAACGAGGTGAACCTTTTTGGCCTCAATCTTTCGCTGATGAATGCGGAGAGCGGCTTCTGCCACCATGGCGAGAGCGATGGGCTTCGGGGAATGAGGAGATCTTATGAAGCCCAGCGTTTGGGTGGTGATGTGGCCGAGCGTTGCCACCTGTTCCTCGGCCATGCGCATGTATTCTCGTAACTTTGCGGGATTCTCAGTATTCTGCGAGGCCAAAAATGTGAGTGGGCCAGAGCTTGAAGAGGATTTTGGATTTCGTGCATCACCTCCAGAGCAAGCTGTCCGGCAAGCGCTCGCTCTTGTGCCAGCTGTAACGCCTCCGTGGCAATCTCAAGTCTGGACACCAAGTCACTGTTTGTGATCCGGATCATCGAGGGCCCCCCGCTCAGCTCTGGAGAGGACGCCCCAATGAGCGTCGCGGGCTAGAGGGACAAGTTCCTCCGCAGACCAGGGTTTAGTCGGTCAGATGCCGCAAAAGTCTGATATGTCGTCCCCAGGCGCAGACCTCCCACGACACTTTCTGGGATTCTGTCTCGCTGATGCCGGAATCGACGCACATGCTGATGTGGATCATGCTAAGCGGCTTCGGTCGCAACATTTGTCAAAGGAGTGCAGTCTGGAGTTGGATAGCAAGAGCAACACGCTTCAAGTATTTTTGCCATGTGATTCCTAAGCGCCGGGAAGAAGCATCACAACAATCAAGAGAATCGACTATGACCAAGAAAAAGGCGCTGAAGAAATCTGTGAAAAAGATCGAAAGAGTTGTTAGTAAAGCCCTGAAGAAGGGTGTTCCCGGAGCACTGGTCCAGGAGGCGGTTGATGAGGCGGCGCAAAAGGTTGCCAACCATACAGGAAAGCCCGTCAAAAAGCCCACGACGGGTGAACTAATCGACGACAAATTCATGCCTGCAAAACTGCGAAGAGTTCCGTCGTCCCCCGAGATAAAGGCTGATGCAACTAAGTACCATTTATTGTCAGTTTTATCGGTGCTTCGGCCACTTAGGGCTTTGGCTACCGTGTAAACCACGCGGCATCGCGATTGGCTCCTCAGGATTTCCAATAGGCAGATGCGCGGCTGTTGTCATGCCTGTAACGGAGGCACATCTCGCTCAATGACTACTTCACTGCGACGAGCCAAAAATCAGACCGACCGTCACGCTTTGACCTTTTCGCAAAGCGTATACAACGTCTCAGCACTCCTGCAATTCAAAGTAGTTTAATCGCGCAATAGGAGGATTGGGAGAGAATCGTATGGATGGCTCGATGAGCTTTGAGAAACAAATAAGCCGGTTTTGTAGGGGATTTGTGGCCGTAATCTCGCTGGGTTTGGTCTGTTCCGCTTATTCGCGCCATCCTGTGGCGCAACCGCTATCTGTCAGTACGCCAATCAAAGGTGACAGTTTTGTACGGATTGGGGATCTCGAACTCTGTCGATCAAATATGTCGTTGGGGCATGACGGAAATCCGGGCGTTCCACTGGATTAGGTATCTCTGTTATTGGGCACTACAGCGTGAAGATTACTAAGCGTCCGAAATTATTTCGCTTTCTTGCCGATGGACGGATATTTCTTCTTCACCGCGGCTTTGACCGTGGCTTTCTCAGCGGGAGTTCCTGATTTTGCGACACGGGATAAAGCATTTTTTGCGTGTGCTTCGTTCTCAATCGGATATTTTCTTTTATCCGGCTCCGCAAAGGACTTCGCAGGAAGCGCCTTTCGATCAGCTCTGGAGAGTTTGGCCATTTCTCACCTCAACGAGAATATTTACCTCGATCCGATTCGTGACGGCGCCTTCTAAAGCCAGAGTCGTCGTGATCCTTATGAAGCTCTGAGCGCGCAATTTTGCCGAGTTGCTTAGCAGGGTGTTAGTCAGACGCTTACCCATAACCGAATAGAAGCGTCCACAAGCGCATTAGTTGCTTCACCAAAGTTCTTGCCTCGTTGTCCTTGGTTATAGCGTCGTCTAACAACCTGGTCGTGTGATTAGGGACATCAACAAACCTCTAGCTTTAGCCCGGTGAGCTGGTGAGGATATTGAGGGTGTGCGCGCTGTGGTGTTTTTCTCTACTTACAATCGCCCATCAACTTCCACCAGACGATCGGACCGTGGCACGCATCCATGATGCAGACGCAGAATTACAATCTCTGGCTCTACGGCTAAAGGGGTTACGGAGCTCTTCGGTTTCATCATCAGACCGCCTCGCCCAAGTGACGCCGGTAACAGCAACGAGAAAGATCATGCCGGCAGCGGTGATGGGAATTACAAAGTTGGCCCAGCGGGTTCAGAAGAATTGTTTGAATGCTAAGTCAGTGAGGAGCACGAGTTGTTGCCTAAGGTGAACTCAGCGGCGACGCTGATTCAGAGAACAACCACGGAGGCTCCTCAGAGACCATATGTACTTCATCGGACTTGATGTTCACAAGAAAACGATCAGTTACTGTGTCAAGGATGCGGCCGGCCAGGTGCACCGGGAAGGCAAGATCGGATCGACACGGCGCGAACTGGACTCCTGGCTAACAACACTTCCCCACCCTCGGACCATCGCTATGGAGGCAACGATTTTTAGCGGCTGGATCTATGACCATGTGCTTCCGCACGCTGCCCAGGTGAAGGTAGCGCACCCATTGATGCTGCGAGCGATCGCAGCGGCCAAGAAGAAGAACGATAAGATCGATGCAAGCAAGATCGCCGACTGCTTGCGTTGCGACTTCCTGCCGGAGTGTCACATGGTTTCGACGGAGATTCGAGACCGGCGCCGCACTTTGCGGTATCGGCATCTGCTGGTACGACAGATGGTGCAGATGAAGAACCGGGTCTCGGGTCTGCTGATGGAGACCGGCGTAGAGCATAACAAACAGCGGCTGCACAAGGTGGGATATTTTCACGAGCTTCTGGCCACTAATCCGGAGGTTCATCCCTGTATCCGGCCATTGCTGAAGATCAGTCGGGAGACGATCGAGCGTTGTCAAAAAACAGACTATGCCCTGGTGAGTTCTCCTTCAACGAGATCCTCTGCTGGCCGAAAGGATCAAGAGGCTGAGAACGATTCCTGGAGTTGGTCCGATCACCGCACTTACATGGGCCTTGGAGATCGGAGACGTTTCGCGTTTCCGGACCATTAAGCAGGCCATCAGCTACTGTGGGCTTTGTGGAGAAGA
>JBAVYX010000524.1:0-7126 GCA_049588475.1 Silvibacterium sp.
TCCTGATCGACGAGCGCGGTGGCAATGATGGTCAAAGACCCGCCCTCCTCGATGTTGCGCGCCGCTCCAAAGAAGCGCTTGGGACGTTGCAGAGCGTTGGAATCAACACCGCCGGAGAGCACCTTACCCGAGGGCGGAACGATGGTGTTGTAAGCGCGCGCGAGACGGGTAATAGAGTCAAGCAGGATGACGACGTCGCGCTTGTGCTCGACCAGGCGCTTGGCCTTTTCGATGACCATCTCGGCCACCTGCACATGGCGGGCGGCGGGCTCGTCGAAGGTGGAGCTAATGACTTCGCCTTTAACTGAGCGCTGCATATCGGTGACTTCCTCCGGGCGCTCATCAATGAGTAGGACGATAAGAACGACATCAGGATGGTTGGTGGTGACGGAGTTGGCGATGGACTGCAGCAGCATCGTCTTGCCGGTGCGCGGCGGGGCAACGATCAGGCCGCGCTGCCCCCGACCGATGGGGGTGAGCAGATCCATGACACGCCCGCTGATGTTCTCGCGAACAGTCTCCATCTTGACGCGCTCCTGCGGGTAGAGCGGCGTGAGGTTGTCAAAGAGGATCTTGTTTCGCGTCTCTTCGGGCGACTCGAAGTTGATGGCCTCGATCTTGACCAACGCGAAATATTTCTCGCCCTCGTGCGGCGGGCGGACGTTGCCGCTGATAGTGTCACCGGTCTTGAGGTCGAACTTGCGTATTTGGGATGGAGACACATAGATGTCGTCCGGTCCGGGCAGATAGTTGTAGTCCGGCGAGCGGAGGAAGCCGTAGCCGTCGGGCAGAATTTCCAAGACCCCCTCGGCGAAGATGTGACCCTCTTTTTCGCTCTGCGCCTGAAGAATCTTGAAGATAAGGTCTTGCTTGCGGAGGCCGCTCGCGCCCGGAATCTCAAGGGTACGTGCGATGCGGCTTAGCTCCGTGATGTTCTTTTCTTTTAGTTCGGAGATGGTCATTTTCACCTGCGGTGGGATGGGATTGAGGGGGTGTTGCGAGGAAGGAAGTTAGGAGAAGAGCTTCTAGGGAAGTTGTTTCACTGGAACTTGTTTCTCAGGATTTGCAGCGGGGGAGATTGCGGTGAAGCAGGGCCGCGCTTATGCTGCGCGGCGCTGCTGAATGGGGGAGTTGTTAGACAAGCTTGCGGAATTTCCTACCGGACTCGACGCATGAAAGCGGACGAGAACGTCGTTCGTCGTATCCTGCAGGCGGGTGTTGGGCTTGTGCAGCTTGCGAGTCGCCTTCGATGCCAATTGACACAACTGGTACCTGTTCGTTACATGGGCAAGAGCCCCAAAAATCAAATCGGATCGCATTTCGTATCTCCTTCTATTCTGCCGACCGTCTCCAATCAACGCTTCTCTGCGGTAACCAGTGCAAATCGAGCGACTTTGCGCCCCGTAGTTCCCTCGATCAGGGTTTCTGTGTCGGTCTGTCAGTTTTCTGTCTCTTTAGACGCGCGAGACAGTATTACCGGTCAACATTTTTATTTCTGACGGGTTGCGACCGACTTGACCTCTCGGTCGCAACCCGTGCTAAGTAAAATCCCTTTGTTTTGAGTCCTTCGCGCATTTGACCCCAGGTAGAACAACTTCGCGGACTCACGCAATCCTGAGTCCTCACGGAAGTTGAAGTGTTGGGATACAAACCGCACCGTCGACTAGAACTGGTAGACGGTTCAGCTGGTGGAAAAGTTACTCTTCGAATGCCACACTTGCAATCGGCACTGTTGAAGTTAAACCCTATGGCACTCTGGGTCAACTATTTTTTTCATAGAATGTTGCCTCTGGAGATTCCAGGAATGGAAGGATTTCTCAGTCCGGAATTCTCTCTGTAATCGCTGAGGGTGGAGAGAGTTGCATAGCTCCCGGTTGGAGAACGGTCGGGGCAAAATATATTAATTTCCATAGAAAAATGGGGTCTGTCGAATGGGAGGGTCAAGATTTTTCTGTCGACACCCTCACAGATTGTACTATTGTATTAGTACAAATGCTTGTTCGAGTACATCCCGCCTCTGGTGTTCCGCTCTATCTGCAGATCGAATCGCAGGTAAAGCATGCGATTGCCGCCAGCGCGATTCGGCGGGACGATCCGCTGCCACCGGTGAGAAAGATGGCGGCGGATCTGCGCGTGAATCCCAATACAGTGGCCCGCGCTTATCAGAATCTCGAGCGCGACGGGGTAATCCGCACCGTGCCTGGGGGCGGGTGCTATGTGAATGGCGAATCGCCGGGGTTGTTACCGTCGGAAAAGATTCGTCGGCTGAAGCCCCTTGCCCTCCAGTTGGCGGTCGAGGCGAAGCAGCTCGTCGTCGATCGGCAGGACGCGATCGCTTTACTCGAAGAATCATTTACGGAATTGGGAGAGGAACAGCCATGAGCGAACTGGTGGTGGAAACGCGGTCGCTGGTGAAGCGCTATGACGGCTCTCGCAACAAATCGGTGACGGCCGTTGACGGGCTGAACATGCGTGTCGAGCGCGGATCGATCTACGGTTTTCTCGGACGAAACGGCGCAGGGAAGACGACGACTATCCGCATGCTCGCGGGATTGGCGAAGGCCACAAGCGGATCGGCGCGCGTTCTGGGCCTCGATCTAGCGACTGACACGCTCGCGATTCTGGAACGCACGGGATTTGTAATCGACAAGATGCTGCTGCCCTCGATGAACGGCAACGATCTCCTCCGCTTCAATCGCGGATTCTTTCCGCACTGGTCCGATGCTCTGGCAAAGCGGTATGCGGAGGCGCTCGAGATCCCAATGGATCGCAAGTTCAAGAAGCTTTCGCATGGGAATAAAACAAAGCTCTGCCTGCTCCTGGCGCTGGCGCAAAATCCCGAGCTGCTGGTTCTAGATGAACCGACGGCGGGGCTCGATCCGGTGGTGACCGATCAGTTGCTGCGCGTGCTGGTGGAGGATTTTGCGAACGACGGACGAACAATTCTGATGTCGTCGCATCACCTGTCGGAAGTTGAGAAGATTGCGGACTGGGTGGGCATCATCGACCAGGGCAAGCTGCTGCTGGAAGCGCGGCTGGATGACATTCGCACGCACTACCGACGGATTCGCGCCGTCGGCGAAAGGCTTCCTCTGTCTGCTCCGGAGTCGCTTGGGGTTTCATCCGCTGAGGGCGTCACGGAATACGTAGTGGGCGCGGGCGCGGATGCGTTTGCCGCGGAATTGAGCAGTCAGGGAGCCATCGTGCTGGAAGTCTTGCCGCTGAACCTATCGGAGATTTTTCTCGTGCTGGTGGGAAAGGAGAATCATGTACCTGTGGAAGTATTGGCGTGAGAGCCGGATCATCTTCGGCATCAGCATGCTTGGCATTGCTGTGCTTGCCCTTCTCGTTTTCAAAGGAGTTTGGTACATCGGGAATAACTCGGGCCACCCCGACCCCAGGGGGATCGCGCAGTTTTTCATAATTTCCATGTATCTGCAGGTTCCGGTGTTTGCGTTTCTTGCATGGGTGATGGGCAGTTTTGGCGTTGGGCGTGATATGGGCGAAGACAGCGGCTCATTCCTGCTAACGCGGCCTCAGCGCCGGTACTGGTTCTTATGGCGCGACTGGGGATTCGGCTTCACTCAACTGGTTGTTGCCATCGTTCTTGTGAACCTGCTGATCGGGTACCTGGTTCATGGCCTGTCCGGCGCGGGCGGCGGCCCGTTCAGCGGCACAATCGTATTTGGAGACGTGTTCTCGCCACTGCCCCTGTCCGCAGCGATGGGTTTGAACTGCCTGACCATTGTGCTCTTTGCGGGACTCATCTTCGGAGTGACCTACTTCTCCACTATTGCAATGAAACATGCCCGGGGAATCATGCTGGGAGCAGGCATTATTCTCGGCTACCTGATTCTGAGAGCGTTGATGCAGCATTACTGGTCAGTTGATTTGCCCAGCCTGCTGCTGCAGGCCTTCGATCTATCTCCGCGCTCGCATAATTCCATGGGGCTTTTGGATCAGCTGGGTCTGGCAGTGGCGTTACGCGGTGCTGTCGTGCTGCTCATTCCTCTCGCGGCGCAAGTGGTGCTGGAGCGTGCGGAGATATAGCACGTATATAGGAAACAGCTTGTGCGCTCAGACTTCAAGACCGATGGAGCGCATGAGAAGCAAGGCATTGGTGGTCTGCACGATGCCCCGCAAGAGCTTGTAATCGAAATGCAGCTTGCCGTCTTCGAATCGGTCTGAGAAGTGGAAGTTGGCGGCGGCAAGACCTATGCGCTCGGCAATCTCAGCCAGGGCAAGATCGTGGGTGGTGACAAGGCCGACGGCTCCACGAGCCAGAAGGCTGCGCACGAACGACTCTGTTCCAATGCGGCGGTCATAGGAGTTAGTTCCGGAAGGCAGCTCATCGAGCAGGAAGAGCACCGGCACGCTCCTCTTGGTCAGCTCGTCGATCTGCTTAAGGCGAGATATCTCGGCGTAGAAGCGTGAAAGGCCGCCCTGCAAAGAATCAAGGATGCAGATCGATGCTGTGACCTGCAGGCTGGAGAGCGTCAATCGGCGTGCGTATATGGGCCCGCCGGCCTGCGCCAGGACCGCGTTAACGCCAACGGCACGAATGAATGTGCTCTTGCCCGCCATATTGGGGCCGCTGATAACCAGCAACTGCAGATCGCTGCCGAGTTTGATGTCGTTAGCGACAGAATTTTCCCTCGCCAGCAACGGATGCGCGAGAGCTTCGGCTTCGAAATATGGGCCGGCCTCGATGAATAGAGGAAATGTGTCGGCTGGGTGCTCGTAGGCGTAGACGGCCAACGCGCTCAACGCCTCTGCCTCTCCGGTGACGACGATCCATTCGCGGATGGCCGCGCCATGGCGGTTGCGCCACGCTTCGATCGCCGCGATCCAGTGCGGAGTCCAAAATACAAAAGGGTCGCAGATTCTTATGAACCAGTTGTGGCGTGAGTCGAACCACGCCAGGCATTTGCTCAATCCATTGATGGCTTTCGATGCACGCGCCCCGGATCGTGCCAGCGAAGTCTGGAGTTGTGCGAACTTAAGCGCTGCGACCGGTTCGTCCTCGATGAGCTTCAGGACGGCTGCGAGCAGAGCCAGGTCATGCTGCGCTCCATCGACTCCTGCCGCTGCGCGATTCAGTTTCGTGCGCAGGGTGTAACTCACGCTGAAGTTAACAACGCTCATGAAGAATGCGACGCCAATCCAGTCCCATTTCCACCATGCGGCCAGGCTGAGTAGCCAAAGGCTGGTAAGAAAGATAGCCATTGTCCGGATCAAGATGCGATTGAAAGATTGTTCCCTCTCCGCCCAGTCGATCAACTCGTCCGGATGAACACCAGTCCTCACTTCTTCTCCGGCAAGGACGAGACTCTCGCGGAAATCGAGACGCGGCGTCAACTCCTGGACGGCGGCTTGGCGCGCACCGACTTCAGGCATGGAAGCAGCGGTTTGCAGCCACTTCGCAAGTGTCTCCTCGCCAGTGCGGGTGCGTGCTGTACAGAGCAACTGAAAGAGACTGGCGGGACCAAAGATATCGAGATCGCGCGCATAGGGATGTGCGGGGTCGAGAAAGCGCTCACCGGTCTCTCCTGTGCCTGCCCAGCGATTCTCGATGCGGCTGATGCCTCGCTCGTAATAGGCGCGCAGCCGCGCGAAATTACGCAGACGGCGCAGGACCCGCTCGTGAAGCACGGCAAAGACGACAAAGAACAGGATCGGGATGAGGAGAAAGAAGATTTTCGTCGCGTAATACTTCATAAACCAGATGGCCATGAGGACGATCAGCAAGCCGAGGATGAGTTTGGTCGCAGCGAAGAAATCGTCATGCCTCTTATGCCTCGTGATTGACTCCGCGATTGCGCCCAGGCGTCGGCTGTACTCGGCATAGGGGGACTGACTCTGCACGCTGTCATTATCGCAGCCAGCATCGATCGAAGGTTGCGTGCGGGTCAGCTCCAGTAACTGAGGTCGAGTGTGCGGTACTGGATGACTTCGGCGATATGCGAGACGTTGAGTTGCGCCCGACCTTCGAGGTCAGCAATAGTGCGGGCAACTTTGAGGATTCGGGTCGCGGGCGCGGGCAGTGAGGCCCTGCTGCTTCATGGCGCGCTCGAGAAGTTTCTCGGCATCGGCTCCGAGTTCGCAGAAGGTCCGAATCTGGCGAGTGCCCATTTGCGCATTGGAGTAGATCTTTCTTTTGCGCCGGAGAAGCGCTGGCGCTGAAGCTCGCGCACCTTGAGCACACGGGCGCGAATTGCAGGCCGAGCTTTCGCTGTGGCTCCGCCGCGCAACTCGCGACATTGAACGGCAGGAACCTCGATGTGAATATCGATGCGATCGAGGACTGAACCCGATATTTTGGACATTTAGCGCTGGATTAAGGGCGGAGTGCAGTGGCACTCGCGCGACTTGTCATTGAAGTATCCGCACGGGCAGGGGTAATCTCATTGCTGATTCTCCCCTGCTCGATTTGCCGATGACGGCACTGTGGTGCAGCGTAGACATGAGCCGGCGAAGTTTTCAGGATTATGCTCTGGATCGTTCGGCGAGGGCCGAGTATATCGTGCTACCAAACAGCGAGGGCCGTGTCGCCACTTTCTCCACGCGCTCCACTCCCACTTCGGTGAAGAGTTGGCGGAGTTTTTCGAAGCCAACCGGATATGGTCCCCATGGATTTGGCTTGATCCGTTCATACTCCACGATTAAAAAGCGATCTGCTACAGATAGAAGCCTTCTCAGGAATACCTGCTGCTCTTGAATGAAGTGCAGCGTGTTTGCCATGAGAATTCCGTCAACCGATGGGAGACGGAGGCTGGAGCTCTGCAAATCCGTAACGATCTTGCGAATCTCCACTCCATCGCGCTGGTCTGGAATTCTCTCCAGGGCTCTCTGGTCCAAATCGACGGCATAAATCGTGCTGCCGGGAGCCTGTAACTGAGCCAGAGCCATCGTGAACGTTCCGCTTCCGGAACCAAGATCACACCAGGATTGCGGCCGCGCCCATTCAATGAGTGGGGTACGAATGAGCGCAGTAGCCTCCGTGATCTTCATCCATTCACTGTACTTCAGCAGGCTGGCTACCCGGTGTAGGCTGGCGGTGTCCTTCAATGTTCAAGAGTGAATTGGCGGAGATAACCGGCCAAAAATCTGAATCAACTCTTAAGAG
>JBAVYX010000525.1:0-3208 GCA_049588475.1 Silvibacterium sp.
GTGCCATTACCGCCCGACGTCCGCCCGTCTATCTGCTTAGCTCACCCCGTAGCTGCTGAAGGGTACAACCCCTTCATCTCGATGTTGACAAATGGTGGGGAGTCCGTTTTGTCGTCTAAGTGAAACGTGGCGCGAGACAATAGCGGCACACTCAGGTCTGGCCGCTCACGCGGCCATCGATGATTATCGTGCGTGATTAGATGGACTAATTTGGAAAAAAAAGACTGCCCATCCGCTGCGCAGGTTCGGGGAGCCGGCACCCTACGGTGAACAAGGTACTCCGCCTCACGCTCATTGATTTTTTTTCGTCGAACCGAACTTTTCATTCGCCCCTGCCCCTCTCTCAAGCATGAACGCTCCAACCCACTCGAAGGAGACTCCAACCCCCGACCAAACCCTCCTCGTCCTCCTTGCCCAAACCGGCGACCGTGCCGCCCTGGAACAGCTCCTCCGTGACACCCATGCGCCGTTGCGCCGATACATCACCCGCCTCGCCGGCGCCGAACTTGCCGACGACATCCTCCAAGAGACTTCGCTTCAGATCTTCCGCAAGCTCCCGTTCCTGCGCGAGCCCGCCGTCTTTCGTCCCTGGACCCTCCGGATCGCCTCGCGGATTGCCTTCTCCCACCTCAAACGTTCACGCCGCTGGCGGCCCCTCGACGACGCTCCGCCCGAATCCTTCACCACCCTCAACGCCAATTTCGTCGAGTTTCCCGACGCCGCCTTCTTCGCCCTCCTCGACCACGTCTCGCCCGCCAGCCGAGCCGTCCTCCTTCTCCACTACCAGCAAGACCTTTCACTCGAAGAAAGTGCCGCCATCCTAGAGATTCCGATCGGCACCGCCAAGTCGCGCCTCCACTACGGAGTTACTACCCTTCGCAAACACCTCACGTCCGAAAGGAAACCAGCATGAGCCCCGAACCACAGCAGCCCAATTCCGGCAATATCAACGCTGAACTCGCCTTCGTCCAGCAAGCCCTCGCAGCCGCCGACAGGTCCGAACGGAACTCCCGCATTATCGTCGGCCTGCTCGCCATCCTTGCGGTCGTCGCCTTCATCTGGATGCACCTGCACCTTTTTCCGCCAGAAACCCTTGGCGGACTTTTGCACTCCCTCCTTCGCGTCGACCTCTTCTTCCTGGTCCTCCTGTTCGCCATCACCATGTACCTTCGTCGGGCCATGAACCAGAACACTCGCACTATCCTCCGGGCGCTCGCCAACACCCGACAGCGCTAACCTCGCAGACGAAGCCCGGGCCGCGGAGGCCCGCGTTGTCGTCAACCTGGCCGGATCGCAGCGCTTCCGCCTGATGATGTACGAAAACGAGCTCCAAACCGGTCCTGACCGGAGCATGGCGGACTTCACGTGGTGCATGACGGCGATCGATTGGGGATGGAGTATCGAGGAGGCAGCCAGGAAACTACCAGAAGTCAGCGAACGTTCACGCCAGCGCGTGCAGCAGCTCAGGGACAAGGGATATCCACTCATCACCGCTCAGAATGCCGCTGCGGAAGTCGCGAGGAACGACCTGAAGCGGGGCAGGGGGTAGTGGGATATCCAATTGCACTCATTTATATCCGTTTCCTGAGCAGAAGCCGGGTATCGAACGCCTGGCAGGTAGGCCGAATCAGGTGTAATCCGGTAATATTCCCGGTAGACAATCCGGTATAATCCGGCATAGTTATCGGTATGCTCAACACCGACACCATTAACGTAACGCAGGAATTGCTCGCGCTCCTGTCGGAAATCGACGAGTTCAAGGGCGCCTGGCGTGCCCTCGGCACGATTGCGCCGGAACGCTTAAATGCCCTTCGCCGCGTGGCGACGATCGAGAGCATCGGCTCATCCACCCGCATCGAGGGGAGCAAACTGACCGATCGGGAGGTGGAACGCCTGCTCGGCAACCTCGAAATCAAACGCTTCGGTACGCGCGACGAGCAGGAAGTCGCGGGCTACGCCGATGTGATGGAGACCGTCTTTCGGAGCTGGTCGGATATTCCGGTCACGGAAAACCTCATCAAGCAGCTTCACCGTGACCTGCTCGCCTACAGTGACAAAGACGAACGGCACAGGGGGGAATACAAGACCCTCCGCAATGATGTCGGCGCTTTTGATGCCGACGGCAAGATGATCGGCATCGTCTTCGAGACGGCAACGCCGTTCGATACGCCTCAGCGCATGACGGAGCTTGTCGCCTGGCTGAATGAAGCGCGCGAGCTGCGCCGCCTGCATCCGCTGCTGATCGTCGCCCTATTCATTGTGGTCTTCCTGGCAATCCATCCTTTTCAGGACGGGAACGGGCGATTGAGCCGTGTTCTGACCACCCTTCTGCTGTTGCAGGCCGGCTATGCCTATGTGCCGTATTCATCCCTGGAGAGCGTGATTGAAAACAGCAAGGAAGGCTACTATCTGGCCTTACGCCAGACACAGACTACCGTCCGAACCGATACGCCGAACTGGCAGCCGTGGTTACTCTTCTTCATGCGGGCACTGCAGCAGCAAAAGCGCCGCCTCGCCGTGAAGGTCGAGCGTGAAAAGAATGCGCTCGCAGTGCTGCCGGAACTCGCCGTCAAGATCCTCGACTATGTGCGGGATCAGGGACGCGTCACGACGCGCGATATGGTGCGCGAGCACGGCGCGAGTCCGAACACACTGAAAGCCACCTTCACGTCACTGGTCGAAAAAGGCCTGCTGGTCCGTCACGGCGCCGGGCGGTCTATTTGGTACGGATTGCCATGATCGAATGAGAGGAAGACAAACTCAATGCGGTTTCATTGCGAAGTTCAGGATCCGGACTGATAAGGTAAAGAGTCCATGCCGATCATAGTGACAAATCCGTTCAAGGGCCGCCAGTATCCCGGCGATGTAATTCTGCAGGCCGTACGGTGGTATCTGCGATATCCTTTGGCCTACGAGCATGTCGCCGAGCTATTGGCAGAGCGGGGCCTGGAAGTGGATGCCAGTTGTGTTTGGCGTTGGGTGCAAGTCTACTCGCCGGAATTGAACAAGCGTTGCCGACCCCATCTCAAGCGCACGAACAAGAGCTACCGTGTCGACGAGACCTATATAGAGGTTAAGGGTCAAGACAAGTATCTGTACCGGGCTGTGGATTCGACCGGGCAGACGATCGATTTTCTGCTGACGGCGAAGCGCGACACCGCCGCGGCTCAACGCTTCTTTGAGAAAGTATCTAGTTCATCCTCCAATC
>JBAVYX010000526.1:0-24267 GCA_049588475.1 Silvibacterium sp.
TCATCGGGAAGAATTGGGGAGAAGTGTGCCTGAACTGTGGTTGCGGGCGTCGGGAGCTTTTCTCCGATATCCGCAAACCCCGATGAACACTGGCTAAACACACAATTCAGACAGATTTCAACTCGACCGAAAAGAAAATCCCCAGCTAATATGCCGCGTCGCAGTGATTTTCAACAAGTTCCTAGGGAGATCTCAAGGCGACGTGGACGCCCTGAGCAGGAATTACCGAACGGCAGTCGCCGCGAACTTCTTAACCATGGCCAGCAGCAGCTTGCGGTCGCTGTCGTTCAGGTTGGTCGAATAACGGCGAATTTGGGTTAGAAAGCGAAGCTCATCGTCGGTAAGCTTCTGCGTGTTCAGTTCTCGGCCCAGTGAATCTTCGACGAAGAATTGAGCCAGTGGAAGATCCAGCGCCTGAGCGATTTTGGCCAGGGTATCGAGAGAGGGAACGGTGTGACCGTTCTCCACCCGAGACAGATAACAGCGCAAGAGGCCCGTACGTTTTTCGATATCACCCTGAGACAGTCCTTTTTGTAGGCGGTATCCCCGGATTGTCGTTCCAATTTTCATAGACGTGCCTATAACCTACACTTTCCTCGATGTGAGCCAGTGGGTTTGGCGGAGTGTTGGCTGCATAGTTAACATGCGCGTTGGGTGGCACGCAAGAACTTTCTGATGAGAATGAAGAAGATCGCCGGTAATTTAACAGTAGGGAATCTTTCTTGATTCGCTTTCGCTTGCACTCTCTCGTCGCACATGGGATTTCTCGCCAGGTGTCTCCACCCGAAGGCGGTGGCCACGCTCCGAAAAGCTGACGCAGCAGAACGATGCGGCCCAGGTGATAGGCATTGTGAGCCGCGATGGATTCGAGTTGCTCGCGAACCAGATGGTACGCGGTGCCTGAGGATCGCGTGAGGGGCAAAGAATTGAGACTTCAAGCTGCGCATCGTCCCCGGCGATGCGCAGCTTGCTCCGCTCCGCGAAGAAATCGTTCGTGCAGCACAGGCCACACCTCATCAGACGAGGCAGGGAAGCCATCGGAGGCATGTTCGGGGTAGGGCGTTGATTTACCGCCGATCCAATCCAGCGAAAGCTGCTGCCAGAACGCCAGATGCCAGATCTCCTCGTAAATCGAGTGGGGAGCGCCCGGAAATCCGCGGTGGGCCGTCTCGTCATCGATAAATTCGAGGATGTGCGTCGGTGGCGCGCCCACACCATTTCCGATCAGGGTTTGTGCAAGCTCATCCATAGGCGTCTCTTAATAGATCTTTTGAGAGTCGCGCTCATAATAACGGTTAGACATTGCACGTACACTTTGTGGCAGGAAAGGAATGGAGGTCAAGTGTTGTCTCGGCGGATCGCATGGTTGCTCTGTCTGGCAGGAACCTCGGTGGCAGCGATGGCGCAGAGCGTTCCCGCCAGATTCCTGCTGGAGTCCGGCGGGAAACAAATCGGCAGAGCGGACTACCAATTCACGCCCACGAAGAGCGGCTTCCGCGTAAGGGCGCATTACTCCTTTACGACCGGCGATTCGGCTATTGAGTGTACGAGGGAAGCGGAGCTGGGCCCAGACTACGACCTGAAATCGGATTCGCTCGATATTGGCGTGAACGGAGCAAAACAGAGTGTTCTGATTACCGCTGATGCGCGGACCAGCAAACTGAGCTATCAGGCCATGGCAGGCGGGATCCCGCTGACCAACACCTTCGATTTGCATTCGGCTACGGTAGTGTTGAATAACTTCGACCCCAGCGGCGTTCAGGAGTTGGTCTACCTGGATGCGGCGCATTCACAGCCGAATCACAATTATTGGGCCCTGCTGGCTCAGGGCAAAGGCTTGCAACTGCCGGTGGAGTTCACGCCCGCGCAGGAAGGTCAGGGCACGTTGAATAGCGTCCCCGTTGAGCTGAAGCATTGGCATCTGAAGATTGGCGGCGCACCCGCCGATATCTGGGCCGATGCTGGAAACAACCTGATGGCGTTTGCCGTTCCCGCGCAGAGGGTGACGTATCAACGGAGCGGCTTCACCTTGAAGGAGGCGGATGAAGAGCCCGTTTCTACCCCAGTGCCTGGCGCTGACGCGGTGCAGGAACGAAGCGTCTCATTCACCAGTGACGGGTTGAAGATTCCGGCCGTGCTGGCGCTGCCTAAAAATCGCAAGGGCCCTGTGCCGATGGTCGTGCTGGTGCATGGCTCCGGTCCCCACGATGCCGACGAGAGCATCGGCCCGAACAAGCCCTTCCGGGATCTCGCCTACGGCCTGGCCGCGGCGGGTGTCGCGACCTTGCGCTACGACAAACGAACCCATTTTGCGCCTGATACCTTCAGGGCTCATCCTGATCTCGATCATGAAGTAACCTTGGACGCAGTAACGGCGCTGGCCTTTGCGGCCACGCAGCCCGAGGTCGATGTTAAGCGGGTCTTCTTGCTTGGGCACAGTCTGGGAGGGACGATGGCGCCTGTAATCGCGGCAGACAGGCTGCAACAGGCTCCAGGATCCGTGCGCGGACTCATCTTCCTTGCCGGAGGTGCGTTGGGGATCGAGGAAACCCTCGAACGGCAGCTAATCTTCCAGGCAAAGCGTGAGGGCGCGGATGCCGGTCAGATTGACGCAATCCGTAAGCAGTGGCAGGGGATATTTCAAACCGTGAACGATCCAACTACACCGCCGGATCAGATGGTCGGATCTCCGCCTCTGAGGCTGCCCGAAAGCTACTGGAGATCGTGGGTTGTCCAGGATCCCGTGGGTGAGCTTGCAAGACTTGGGTTGCCCGCCCTGGTGTTGCGCGGCACCAAGGACATCCAAGTCAGTGAGGAAGATTTCCAGGCGCTCAAGAGGGCCAATGCGGTTCCCGGAAGTGTGAGCAGGGAGATCGATGGGCTGAACCACCTGATGATGCCCGTCGCTGGAGATTCAACGGGACAGGAGTACTTTCAACCTGGCCACCTGGCCCCGGAGGTTGTTCAAATCATCGCTGAGTGGGTGGGAACGTTTCATTGACGTGACTCGGTTGCGCCCAGCGGCGCATCTATCAACTGGGGTCGCCGATCGCAGAGAGTGAATGTTGGGATATGCCTGGCGGGCTATGAGCGCGACTAAATCGAATTCGGAGAAGCTTGGCGGACAGGTGCTCCGCCGCTGCAATGAGGCGCGCAGTCTAGCGGTGATCGTCTTTCAGGAGATGTTGCGTACTCGTGCTTTCACCGTGGCCGCAGCGTTGGCCTTTTATTTCCTGATGTCAATGCTGCCGCTGCTCATCCTCTTTTCCTCACTGCTGCAATTTCTCCCCATTCCGAACGTCTTTCAGCAGTTGCTCAATCTCATGGCACAGCTCGTACCCGCGTATGCGATGAGTTTTGTCGAAAGAATCCTCGCCGACATTCTGGCGCCGGACCGCGGCAAACTGCTCTCTGTTGGGATCCTGGGCAGTCTGTGGACGGCTTCTGAGGCCTTTTCGGTGGTGATCGAATCCCTAGACGTAGCCTATGAAGTTCCGGTTTCGCGCGGCTGGTTGCGCAACCGTTTGCGGGCACTGGGATTGACACTTAGCAGCGGCGGCCTGGTGTCGCTCTCGGTGCTATTGCTCATTTTAGGGCCGCACTTCGGTCATCTTTTGATCGGGATATTTCCAATTCCGATTGCCTTCGAACATATATGGCCCATGCTGCGTGTAGTGCTCACCTTTGGGAGTTTTGTAGCTGCCCTCGAATGCGTCTACTACCTGGGCCCGAATTGTGAGCATAGTTTCTTATCGACTCTGCCCGGAGCGGTCATCGCGATTGGAATTTGGATTGCGGGTTCGGCCGGGCTCAGCTTTTACCTGGGGCATCTTTCGAACTTCAACGCTACATATGGATCGATGGGCGCGCTGATCGGACTGATGCTGTGGTTTTACCTCACAGCATTGGCCATCCTTGTGGGCGCGGAGCTGAATGCCGAGCTGACAAAACAACAGGCGCGTTTGTACGGGCCACCGGAGGTATGCGAGCTGCCGCCCCAGCAGGAAAAACCCGCGCAAGGGCCGGTTCCCGCAGCGTGATAAGCATTCTCTCAGCCCATATACATGCCGCCATTCACGTCGAGCACGTGCCCGGTGATGTATGCGGCTTCGTCGGACGCCAGAAAGCGCACGGCATTCGCAATATCCTGGTCCGTTCCGGCGCGAGCCAGCGGAATCTGCGTCAGCATGGCTTCGCGCTGCTTTTCGTCGAGCACGGCGGTCATGGCCGTCTCGATGTACCCAGGAGCGACGGCGTTGGCGGTGATCCCCCGCGAAGCTAGCTCGCGCGCCAGAGACTTGGTGAAACCGATTAGCCCCGCCTTGCTTGCGGCGTAATTGGCCTGTCCCGCCTGTCCCGTCTCGCCAACCACGCTGGAGATATTAATGATCCGTCCCCACCGGGCCTTCAGCATCGGACTCACCAGCGCCTGCGTGAGAAGAAACGTTCCCGTCAGGTTAGTCGCGATCACCGAGTCCCAGTCGGCGCGCTTCATACGCAGCAGCAGCGTGTCTTTGGTGACGCCCGCATTGTTCACCAGAATCTCGATACTGCCGAAGTGGGCGATCGCTGCCTTAGCTCCAGCCTTGATCGACTCTTCGCTAGCGATGTCGATGGCGAATGCCTGTGCGGTTCCGCCGCTGGCGGCGATTTCCGTCGCGACTTCAGCAAGCTTTGCCTCGTTGCGGGCAGCCAGAGCCACGCGGGCTCCCATTCCGGCGAGAGCACGGGCGCAGGCGCGGCCAATACCCTGCGATGCTCCGGTGACAAGCGCGGTTCTTCCTTCAAGAGATGCCATGATCGTGATGATTTTCTCCGCTGTCGATTATAGAAGGCGGGGAGGAGGGAGTAGGGAAGCTAATAGCCGATCCAAACGGCTACTCCCTGTTCCTTACTCCCCGATCCCTGCCTCTCCACGGCAGACGCGGAGCAATGGCGTAATTAAGCTGGACAAGCAGAATGAATCCGATGCTCCAATAGGTGTTGATAAAGCACAGCAGCGCACCCAACGCATAGAGTCCCTGCGCTAAGACCACGCGGCGGCGAATGGCACGGCGTATCTCAAGGGGCGCGTCTTCTTTGATGAGCTCGTTCCGGCTGGCATAGCGCCAGCTGATGTAGAGCATCAGTCCCAGGAAAAAGATGTTGAACCAGTAGACGAGCAGGGCGGTTCGGTACTGGATGAACTGGGCCAGAAGCTGTGTCGAAAACGGCATCAGAGTGACGCCGGCGAGAAACGCCAGATGAAGCCAGGTAAAGTCGCGATCGGCGCGGGCCAGGTAATTGAGCTGCGTCTGCTGGCCATTCCAGAAGATGCCCAGTGTCAGAAAGCTCGTCAGATACATGAGCAGTCGCGGAGCCAGCGCGACAAGGGCACTCCGCAGGTCATGCTCGAAGTGAATCGCCTCCATCGCGGGTACACGCAGATCGAGGACCAGCAACGTCATGGCGAAGGCAAACAGCCCGTCGCTCAAAGCCGCCAGCCGCTCCAGACTTTGATTGGCGATCTGGTTGTAAAGCGTGCGCACGCCGAGAGTGTACTAAAGGCAGGAAATAGGGAACAGGGATTAGCGATTAGCCATTAGTCACAAGCTTCTGGCGGTCAGCTGCCGCTCTTAGCGCATCCGTAAGAGATCTCCTACTCCCTTTTCTAATCTCTAATGGCTAATCCCTGTTCCCGGCCTCACAACGGTTTCGGCACCGGCACCGGCGCGGCTGCGGTTTTCAGCTTTGGCAGTGGCAGTGGCTCAAGCGCCCAGATGTAGACCACCAGCTCGCGGCTGTAGTGCAGTAGCGGAGGGGTATCTGGCAGATGAATGCCGTGCGCGGCTGGCAGGTCGTTCAATTCGAACTCCGCTTCGGCGCGTTCCAGCGGCCAGGGCAGGTGATGGATATTTCCCTTGAAAAGGGCTCCGCTGGGGTCGGCGGTGTAGAGCGCATACCGATCGGTAAGAAATTGCTCCAGGCCTTGCTTGTCCGAAGCTTGGCCCAGGCTGCGATAGCGGGCGCGAAATTTTGCCGGGGTCTTCGCGAACCGGCGCTGACTCGAGTAGCAGAACTCGCGGTTATCGCAATGATCGATGCGCATTTTAGACCAGTAGTAAGGCAGCTTGAAGAAGATGCGTGCCATCGCGACGGCCAGCGGATTACCCGCGTCGAGCGAGAAAAAATAAACCCCGCCCAGGTTGGAGTGTGGCTCGCGCACATACGTCCGCAGGTTCAGCTCAGGGAAGCGATTGGCACCGGGAATCGCGGGCAGGCGGTGCATACGGATCTGATCTATCCAAAAGGGAACGATGCCAACCCAGGCCGAGCCGTCAAACGTATCCGCGGTGAGATTGGCAGGGAGAAGCGGGGTGATCTGCGCGGCGGGAACGGGCCAGTGGGCGAAGAGAAGATCGTTCCAGCGCTGGGTCATGGTCCAGTGCGTATTGGGAAGCGGCCAGGGCCGATGGCTGGTAGCGGCAAGAATATCCTGCACGTCATCTGGCCCCGAAGTGGAGGGTTGCATGAACAAAGGACGGGGGTTAACCGGCGGGAGATGCGAAGAATCGTCGAAATTGCCCAAGTCGTTCATACTTTTTTTCAGAGCCCATAGCAAAAGCAGGATTGGTGTAAGGTAAAGCCACGTTTCTAAAGTGGTCTTTTCGCTCAAGAAAAGACCAATCTGCACGATATTAGCTGCGGCGTACTTATCCTGCTCTTGCCTTAATAACGTATCCTGTTGCCCATGCCTAAAACTGAAGCCGCCGTGTCTGTAGCATCCTCAACCGCGCCCGCGGAGCAGTCCCAGAATCGGACTGAGGTGTTTGCCGTACACGGCGCCGACCCCGAAGTATTGGCCTACGCCATGGCCAAATATTCGCGCTCCGCGTTGTCGATGAAAGACTCGCTGAGGGAGATCAGCAGCCAGCGTGCCGAGCAATTTCTCAACACATTCTATTTCCAGTACGGGCACCGCTCCATTGCCGACCTGGCGCATCTGGCGTTTGCGATTGAACGGCTTTCATTGCTTGCCGCGATTGTACTCGTAGATGAGCAGCGCTGGGATGGCCAGGAGCGCTCGACTCGCTACCAGAACTTCCGCAAAAGTGGTTGGTACATGCCGGATTTCGGCGTGGATCAGGCGTCGGCGGCCTTGTTCCGCGAAAGCGTCGAGGCCTTGTTCGGCGCCTATCACGAGGTGGCCGAAGGGGTGCTTGAATCGCTGATGGGTAGCGCCCCCCGGCCCGGCGAGATGAAGCCCGAGACCTACGAGCGCACGCTTCGAGCGCGAGCCTTCGATGTCGCCCGCTATCTGCTGCCACTTGCGACCAACACCTCGCTCGGACAGATCGTGAACGCCCGCACGCTCGAAACCCAGGTGTCGCGACTGCTTTCCAGTCCCTTCGCCGAGATACGGCAGCTCGGCGAACAACTGCGTTCGGCGGCCACCGGCGCCGCGTGGAATGTCCACGGCAACGAGCTCGCAAAATTACAGCAGGAGATCGCGGCGCTCGATCCCGCGCTTGGCGAGCGCACAGCTGCCCTGCTCACCCGCGAAGTCAGAACCGCTCCCACACTGGTGAAATACGCCGCGCCCAATGAATATGGGATCGCCACGCGTCGCGAGCTGGCTCAGGCAGCATTCGAGTTGTTGCGCCGGGAGCCTATCGAGGCCGCACCGTCCGTCGACCTCATAGACGGCGACGAATCTCTCGAAGTCGAACTGGCCACGACGCTTCTCTATGGAGCCTGCCACTACTCTTACCGGCAGATTCGCAAACACGTGACCGAACTCATCGAGGCGCGCCGCAACGAAATCATCGCGCTGGGCACGCGCCATCGCGGACCGCACGACGAGCTCCTGCGCGAGTTTGCTTCCGGCAAGGCGCTCAAGTTCGACATCCTGATGGACATCGGCGGCTTTCGCGACATGCACCGCCATCGCCGCTGCGTGCAGGTGCTCCAGGGCTTCACCAGCACGCACGGCTTCGATCTTCCCGAGGGGCTGAAAGAGGCTGGTCTGGAAACCCGTTATACGGAAGCGATGCAGTCGGCGCATGCAGCCTGCACCCGGCTTGTTCAGGGGAGCGCATCCGAGGCCGAAGCCTCCGCGCAATACCTCCTGCCGCTCGGGACACGGAACCGCGCGCTCTTCAAAATGGATTTCGCCGAGGCTTTGTATATATCCGAGCTCCGCTCCCAGCCGCAGGGACATTTCTCCTACCGCCGCATCGCCTGGGAGATGTATGAGGCCGTCCGCCAACGACATCCTTCACTGGCGAAGCACTTTCGCGTGACCGACGTGAATGAGCCCGTGGATTTGCTGAAGAGATAAGAGAATTCCGTACCGCTTTCTGCACAGACGGCGCCGCTAAAATGCCACTAGCTGGACTTGTCTTAGGTGTCAACGTTACTATGGTTTTGGTTTTTCTTCGCCCCGGTGATTTCGATGCTAAGATGCACCCAAACCTCCGAACCGTATCAAGACCGTCCCAATTTGAAACGCGCAACGCACCCGAAGACTGGAGAAGCACACGTGGCAGATGATCGTTCCCGCGCTATAGATTTGGCGCTTTCGCAGATAGAAAAGCAGTTTGGCAAAGGTTCCATCATGCGCCTCGGCAGCAAAGAGGTGGTCCCCATTGCCGCCATCTCCACCGGCTCGATCTCCTTCGACGCCGCCCTCGGCGTAGGTGGAGTGCCCCGCGGCCGCGTCATCGAGATCTTCGGACCGGAATCGTCGGGCAAAACCACCATCACCCTGCAGATCATCGCCGAAGCGCAAAAGGCTGGCGGCATGGCGGCCTTCGTGGACGCTGAGCATGCCCTCGATCCGGGCTATGCGCAAAAGCTGGGCGTAGACGTGGACAACCTGCTGGTCTCGCAGCCGGACTACGGCGAACAAGCGCTCGAAATCACCGAGGCGCTAGTCCGCTCCGGTGCAATCGACGTGCTCGTGGTCGACTCGGTCGCCGCGCTCGTGCCCAAGGCCGAGCTCGATGGCGAAATGGGCGATTCACACATGGGCCTGCAGGCTCGCCTCATGTCGCAGGCGCTCCGCAAGCTCACCGGAACCGTCTCGAAGTCGCGCACCTGCCTCATCTTCATCAATCAAATCCGCGAAAAGATCGGCGTCATGTTCGGCAATCCCGAAACCACCACCGGCGGTCGCGCCCTCAAGTTCTATTCCTCCGTGCGCGTGGACATTCGCCGCATCGCCGCCGTGAAAGAGGGCGACGCCGTGGTCGGATCGCGCACCAAGGTGAAGATCGTCAAGAACAAGGTCGCCGCGCCCTTTCGCGAAGCCGAGTTCGACATCCTCTATGGCGAAGGTATCTCGCGCGAGGGCGATGTGCTCGATCTGGCCGTGAACAACAACATCGTCGAAAAAAGCGGTGCCTGGTACAGCTACTCAGGCGAGCGCATCGGACAGGGCCGCGAGAACGTGCGCACCTTCCTCAAGGAAAACAAGGACACATTCACCAGGATCGACTCGCAGCTTCGTCAAAAGCTTGGCATCGCGAGCGCCGGCGCCTTGCCTGAAATTCCTCCGGTTCCTGTCAATGGCTCAGCCGTCGCACAGGAAGCCGTACGGCCGTCCGGGAGACGTCAGTAACTCAATTCTGAACTCGCTAAATCAGGGGCCATGCAAAGCCCTCTGATTTCGAGCGGGTTCGCATCGCGCCTGCGGCCTGCAACTGATAGAATCCGGTGGCGTGAATACCGTTAAAGCCATCTATCCCGGCAGCTTCGATCCGGTGACCAACGGTCATCTCGATCTGATAGCGCGCGGCTCGAAGATCTTCGACCATTTGGTCGTGGCCATCCTGCGCAATTCGTCGAAGAATCCGCTCTTTACCGTCGAAGAGCGTGTCGAGATGCTGACCGAAGGTGTAGCATCGCTCAACAATGTCTCCGTCGCGACCTTCGATGGACTGCTGGTTGAATTCGCGCGCGAACAGCAGGCGCAGGCAGTTCTGCGCGGCATCCGCGCCATCAGCGACTATGAGTACGAATTGCAGATGGCCCTGATGAACAGGCGGCTTGCCCCCGAGCTGGAGACGATCTTCCTGATGCCCGATGGCAAATATTCCTTTGTCAGCTCGCGACTGGTGAAAGAAGTCTTCGAGCTGGGCGGATCGGTCGAAGGCCTCGTTCCAATATTCGTTATCGACCGCCTGAAACAGCATGCGCCAAAAGTCCGCCCTTAGGTTTTAAGAATGCGTGGCAGCCGTTTTTTACACTTGCGCGCTATGATGAATTTCCTTCATTTCTCCCCCCACTTCGCAAAAATCTGAAAAAATAGAATCATCATGACAGCCACCACTGCCACCAAAGTATTCGCCGACCGTATCGGACGCATGGAAGTTTCGGCCACCATGGCCGTCACCGCGGAAGCCGCAAAGCTGCGCGCCCAGGGCGCGAAGCTGGTCGACTTCGGAGCGGGCGAGCCGCACTTCGCCACGCCGCGCCATATTAAGGATGCCGCCATCGAGGCCATCAACGCCAACTTCACGCGCTACACCGTTGTCTCCGGCATTCCCGAGCTGCGCAAGGCGATCGTCGAGCGGCACGCCTGCGACTTCGGCTCGGACTACGCGCCCGACGAAACCGTATTCACTACTGGCGGCAAACTGGCGCTCTTTAACGCCATCCAGGTGCTCGTGGACCACGGTGACGAGGTCATTCTGCCCGTGCCCTACTGGGTTTCCTTCAAGGACATCATCCAGTACGCGGGCGGTAAGGTAGTGTTTCTTGAAACCGAAGAGGCGGAGAACTTCCGCATCACCGCCGATGCTATTGAGAAGGCAATCACGCCGTGCACCAAGGCCATTATCCTGAACTCGCCCTCGAATCCGGCTGGCTCTGTGGTGTCGCCGGCGGATCTCGAGCGCATCGTTTGCCTGGCGCACGAGCGCGGCATCTATCTACTGCTCGATGAGTGCTACGTCTACCTGCAGTACATGGGCGCGCTGGTCAGTGGTGGATCGTTCACCGATTGCAAAGAGCACATCATCGTGCTCGGTTCTTTATCGAAGACCTATGCCATGACCGGTTGGCGCGCCGGCTACGCTCTCGGGCCGAAGCCGATCATCGCCGCCATGAGCAAGCTGCAGAGCCAATCCACCTCATCCACGGCATCGTTTGTGCAGAAGGCCGCTGTCGCAGCACTGAATGGTTCGCAGGAGTGCGTCGCCGAGATGCGGGCCGACTACTTGACCTTGCGCGACCGTATTCTTGGCCGCCTCGAGGAGATTCCCGGCGTGACCTGTACCAAACCCGAGGGCGCCTTCTACGTGTATCCCAACGTGAGTGCGTATCTCGGCAAGTCCGGCTCCCAGACAGCCATGGAACTCGCCTCTCGCCTGCTGAACGAGGCGCATGTGGTCACGGTTCCGGGCGAAGCCTTCGGGACAAAGGAACACATCCGGCTCTCCTATGCCGTTTGCCAAGCCGATGTAGACGAAGGCGTGGACCGTATGAAGCAGTTCTTCGCGAAGCTGTAGAGCGCAAAAGTCAATCGCAAAGACACTTTGGGTGCGCCATCCTTTCGCGCCGTTTGCGAAAGGGTGGGAGGCGCTAAACCGTGTATAGCACCAGCCATCTGAATCATGTAGGCCCACTCCAACTGCTACTCTAAAACCATGATCCTTCGCGTACGCGGGATACTCTTCGACATGGACGGAGTCCTTGTCAGCTCCCTTGGATCGGTTGAGCGGAGCTGGACCACCTGGGCCGAGGCCCGTGGAATTGATCCCGCTCTGGCCATAAAAACCGCCCATGGCCGCCGCGCCATTGAGTCGGTGCGATTTCTGCGCCCCGACCTCGACGACGAAGAAGAACTGAACTGGATTGAGGAGCTGGAAGTCGAGGACAAAGAAGGTCTTGAAATTCTGAAGGGTGTGAAGCCAATCCTCGAAACTCTTCCCGAAAAATACTGGACGGTCGTCACCTCCGCCACCGAGCGTCTTGCCCGCGTCCGCATGGCATACGGAGGAATTCCCGTCCCCGCCCGCATGATCACCGCGGACATGGTCACAAAGGGCAAGCCCGACCCAGAGCCATACCGCCGCGGCGCGGACTTACTGGGATTCCGCCCTGAAGACTGTCTGGTTATAGAAGATTCGTCTTCTGGTGCCAACGCCGGTCGTGCCGCGGGATGCAAGGTGCTGGCCACGCTCTTCTCGCATTCGTTGGAGAGCTTGAGCGCCGCCGACTGGATCGTGAAGTCTCTCGATGACGTGCATGTCCGTGCCGTGAACGATCTCGTCGAGGTCGACTTCGAACCGGTCGAGCGCGCAAGTTCCGCAAGGGTACAAGCAGCGCATTGAAGTTAAGATGGTGCCGGAACGAATCATGGCCTACTCGGTGAAAGTGGAATACGCGCACGAACGCAAGATGCGCCAGCGCAACACGCCCGGCTATCGCGCCGCGCACTGGCCCATCTGGATATGGGTCTTCTTTCTTGCGCCCGGCCCCCTAACCTTCGATCTCTTTGCACGTGGCGGCAGCGTCAACAACATGATCTGGCTGGGGACGGTTCTTGTCCTCACCGGCATTGCCGCGTTTTACGGAAAGCTCCCCGGCGCCGAGGCCGCTCCCTACATCCTGCGCTTCACCGAGGACCGTCCCAACCCGCTCTACCGCCGCATCTGCTACACCTTCGCCTGGAATGCGTTGCTCAATTTCGCATTGCTGAATCTTCTAGGGTTAGCGGTCGCGGCAGTCACCGGCACGTGGTACATGAAGCAGATTTATGCCCGCGGATACACCACTCTACTGATTGCAATCCTCGCGCTGGGAGCCATTGGCATGTTGCCGCGCGTCCGCCGGTCCACTCAGGGAGAGGGGTGGGAACGCCGTTACTTCTACGGAACTGTATGGGCCGTCACCGCCGCGCAGATAGTTCTGCTGATCCTTTGGAAGACATTACCTCGCACACATACCGCCGACATCGTGAAGCTTGCCATCTATTGCGCCGTATTGGCGGTCATGGGTCTCGCCGCGGCGTATGGCCGCCTACCACGAACCCGCCCCATCCTGCCCGGCGAGCTGATGGTCGCCGACTAGGTAGGCCTGGACCGGCAAAACGGTCGCCTCCTTACAATCCCCTTACCATTCCCTTGCGCCTTCATTCCGCCTCTGGCTTTCCACTGAAAGTCAGGAGGCTCCTATGTCGCGGTATGGGCCAACGTTGGACCTTTTGTTCCTAGTGGGAGTAGCTGGAATCCTATTTCTGTGCTGGGTGCTTCAGCACCTGCATATGGAAAGCAGACAAAGCAGAAAAGGCAGACAGAGACGAGGTCCCACCCATCTGCGTGGAGAGCGCAGGATTCAATCTGACTGGAAAACAAGCGGTCAGGTGCGACCGATCCGGTAGACAGGGCAAAGGCGAAGCAACCATTGAAGAGTCAGAGAAGCGTCCGTCTCTCTCCCGGTACACTCTTGGAAGAGGCTTTCATTGAGCAATCGTGTCCAACTCTGCCTGTCAGTCCTGTTCGTTGGAATCATCTTCGCCGCAGCATGGCGACTCTTTGTGATCTACCGAAGGCGCCAACGCTGGAAGAATCTGATGACCTCGCACGTCAGCTTGCACATTGCGCGCCATAGGATCAGCTCAAGCGAGGACGTTCCTGGCGACGTGTGAGGAGAGATAGGGACCCCGGTTTCTGGACCCCTACTCCACTCAGTGTGTTCTACAGATTGCCGCGTTCGCCCTGCTCGCGTTCGATGGCCTCAAACAGTGCCTTGAAATTGCCCTTACCGAAGCTGCGGCTCCCCTTGCGCTGGATGATCTCGTAGAACAGCGTGGGACGATCCTCTACCGGACGCGTGAAGATCTGCAGCATGTAGCCCTCATCATCGCGATCGACCAGGATGCCCAGCTTCTCCAGTTCATGAATGGGCTCGTCAATCTTGCCCACGCGGTTTTCGAGTTCGTTGTAGTAGCTGTGCGGCACCTTCAGAAAGCCGATACCCTGCGCCTGCAGTTTCGAGACGGTCGATAGAATGTCGTTGCTCGCGAGCGCAATATGCTGCACGCCCGGACCATGGTAAAACTCCAAATACTCCTCGATCTGAGACTTCCTGCGGCCTTCCGCCGGCTCGTTAATGGGAAACTTCACCCGTCCGTTGCCGTTGGCCATTACCTTCGACATCAACGCCGAATACTCCGTTGAAATGTCTTTGTCATCGAAGTGCTGGTAGAGTCCAAAACCCATTACATGCGAGTAGAAATCCACCCAGCGATTCATCTCATTCCAGCCGACATTGCCGACCATGTGGTCGACATAAAGCAGGCCAGCGGGGCGCGCCAGCTTGTCTTCAGCCTCGGCCCGATAGCCGGGGAGAAACGGCCCGTTGTAATTCGAGCGCTCGACAAAGGTGTGGATGGTATCGCCATAGGTGGCGATGGCCGCCAGCTTCACCCTGCCATAGTCATCCCTCAGTTCGTAGGGCTCGTGGACGCTGCGCGCGCCGCGCTTTGTCGTCTCCTTCCATGCCTGCTTGGCATCATCCACCCACAGCGCCACATCGCGAACTCCATCCCCATGACGATGCACATGGTGAGCGATCTCGCGGTCGGGCGATAGCGGTGTAGTCAGCACAAAACGAATCTTGCCCTGTTGCAGTACATAAGAGGCTCGGTCGCGCAGGCCCGTCTCGGGACCGGCGTAGGCCACAAGGCTCATGCCAAAAGCCAGGCGATAGAAATACGACGCCTGACGGGCGTTGCCCACGTAAAACTCGATGTAATCCGTGCCATTGAGGGGAAGGAAATCTTTCTCAGTTACGACTTCTGGATGAAGCAGTGTGGACATAAATCAGTGACTCCAATATCTTCGATGCGCATCATCGCCGCGTGGCCCAAAAGAGGTTTGGGGCGCATGGCGACTCACTACCATATACCTGACGTAATACAGTTGCCTATAGCTCCAAGTGGTCAACGGTCAGAATGGGCTAACTCGAAAGTGGCATCATCCCGATTTGAATTTTCACCCTCCCATGTTCCGGCTATATTCGCCAGAAATTCATACGAGCGAAGACGCGCCGTGTGCTCATAGGTATTCGTAGTGACAATCAATTCATCCACTTGCGTCAGGTCCAAAAAGGCCTCCAGCTTTTGCCGCACGGTCTCTCGGCTGCCCACGATGGCTGCTCTTAGCTTTGCCCCGACGGCCTCTTTCTCGAAGACATTCCAGTCCAGGTGCTTCACAGGCGGCATCAGTGGCCCCGGACGATTTCGGATCAGGTTCAGGAAGGCTTGCTGCGGAGTCGTTGCCAGCCAGATCGCCTCCTCATCCGTTTCGGCCACGATCACCGGTATCCCAGCCATCGTATAAGGACGGTCCAGCACCTCCGAAGGACGAAAGCTGCGCCGATAAAGATCGAGCGCCGGTAGCAAATTGTCCGGCTGAAAATGTGCCGCAAACGAGAAGGGAAGTCCTAGCTCCGCCGCCAGTGCCGCACTGAATCCGCTCGATCCCAGCAACCAGATAGGCACATTCGTTCCCGCGCCTGGATAGGCCGTCACCGCCTGGCCTGGCCGTCCCGACGCCAGATACGCCCCTAGCTCTGCGAGCTGGGCGGGAAAGTCATCGCCGTTGCTGCGCAGTTCTTTGCGTAGCGCGCGTGTCACGGCGTAGTCGCCGCCCGGAGCGCGGCCCAGTCCCAGGTCAATCCGGCCGGGATACAGCGTCTCCAGCGTGCCAAACTGCTCGGCGATCACCAGCGGAGCATGATTCGACAGCATAATTCCGCCCGAACCTACCCGGATCGTCTTCGTCCCTCCGGCTACATGCCCGATCAGTATCGAAGTCGCTGCCGAAGCCACGCCGGAAATATTATGGTGCTCGGCTAGCCAGAAGCGCTTGTAACCCCACCGCTCTGTATGCTGCGCCAGGTCGAGCGTGTTGTGGAAAGCATCGGCGATCATGCCGCCCTGCCGCACATGCGCCAGGTCAAGAATGGAGAGCGGGGTTTGGGAAAGTTGCGACGGGGAGATCATACCTAAATAGATGAAGACGGTGCGCGATCGATGCAGCCGTCTCCTCTACGGCACCAACCCCACGCTCTGCCAGAGTGGCCCAGGGTCGTAGACAGCTCCTGTCGCGACGGCCTGCAATATCTGCGTTCGCCGCTCCGATTCGGGTTGCGCAGCTCACAATGGAAAACGTTCAATAGACTTCGATCCCTGTCTGGGCCGCGCATCGGCCGCCAGTGCCGCCAAAATCGCCTTTTTAATACCAAATCTCGTCGGTCGTTCCGTTTGACACGGCCATGCTCGGATGCAATGCTGAAGAGTTTGGCTGGAGCTGAAATGTGATGAATTCCCAAGCTGCAACCTTGACCGTCGCCGAACCCTATCTGATCCAGCAGGACTGGCGGGCTTACACCCCTGCGCAACACGCTGTATGGGCCGAACTGGTGCGGCGTCGCATGCCCCAGCTCTCCGAGCACGCCTGCCTCGAATACCTCGACGGATTCGACCAGATTGGCCTGCGCGAAGACACCATCCCCAATCTTGCCGAAGTCAATAAGCGCCTCGGCCCTCGCACTCGCTGGAACGCGACCGCTGTGAGCGGGTTTCTGCCGCCCGACGCCTTCTTTGAGATGCTCGCCGCGCGCCAGTTTCCCACCACCACCTGGCTGCGCAGCCGCGATTCGCTCGAATACACGCCTGAGCCGGACATCTTCCACGACGTCTTCGGACACGTGCCCATGCACGCGCATCCTATTTTTGCCGATTTCCTACAGCAATACGGCAAAGTCTGCGCGTTGCTCAAGGACAGCGCCCGGGGCACAGCGAAGGACAAGCTCGAGCGCATGGGCCGCCTTTTCTGGTTCACCGTCGAATTCGGTGTTATCCGCCAGAATGGCGAAATCAAGCTCTACGGCAGCGGACTGATCTCCTCACACGGCGAATCGAATTACGTCATAGAGGGCGGCCCGGAGATTCGCGACTTCGACCTCGATCAGGTGCTTGACCAGCAATTTCTCGTCTCGGAGATGCAGAAGGTGCTCTACGCCGTCGAATCGTTCGACCAGATCTATGAAGCGGCCCAGCAGGCGGAAGAACGCTTGGCGTAAAGCCGCGGCCCATTATGGAACGCGGGCATACAGTTCCACGCCAGGAAGCTTCCGCGCGAAAAATTAGCAATTCTTTTACGCGCCGTGGTGCACAATGCAATTTGGGGGGAAATTTTGCCGCGCATCCACTTTCATTTGCAACTGGCCGAACTCAAGGACAAGCTGCTGGCCATGGCCGCGCTCGCGCAGCAGGCCGTCGCATCCTCGGTCGATGCTTACCTGCAGCGCGACGAAGGCCTTTGCCAGTATGTGCGCGAGAACGAAACCGCCATCAACGCCGCGCAGCGCGATGTGGACGACATGGCCTACGATCTGCTCGCCAAGGAGCAGCCCATGGCCATCGATCTGCGCTTCATCCTCGCCGTCATCAAGATCAACGGCGATCTGGAGCGCATCGGGGATCAGGCGATGAGCATCGCACTCCGCACCCTCGATCTGATCGACGAAGGTGAAGACGTCGTGGACTTGCCCGTAGATATCGGCGGCATGGGTGACTACGCCGGGAAGATGATTCGCAGCTCGCTCCAGGCGTTGCTCGAAGGGGATTGCCAGGTGGCCGAGTCCGTGCGCGACATGGACGATGAGATCGACCGCATGAATCGCGTGGCACAAACCGAGCTCACCAAGGTGATTCAGGATCGGCCCGGTGTCGCCCGGCAGGCCCTGCAGGCCATCATCGTCTCCCGCAATCTGGAGCGCGTGGCCGACCACGCCACCAACATCGCGACGGATGTAATCTTCTGGATCCGCGGCGCCGACGTGCGCCACCAGCTCACGGTTGCGGTCGATTAAGGCCTTCATTTCGCCGTACACTAACGTTATATGGCTGGATTGGTTCTGGACGGCAAGGCGTATGCGAAAGAGCTCGAAGTTGAGCTTTCTTCAAGGGTTAAAAAACTAAAAGAAAATAGCAGTCCGGACACCGACTTAGCACCCCCCATACTCGCCACCATTCTGGTCGGAGCCGACCCCGCGTCCGCCACTTATGTTCGCATGAAGGGTAATGCCTGTCGCCGCGTCGGCATGGAGTCGCTCAGCATCGCTCTGGCCGAAGAGACGACCACACGGCAGCTCCTCACCGCTATCGACGATCTGAACGCCAATCCGCGCGTGCGCGGCATCCTGCTTCAGCATCCGGTCCCCAAACAGATCGAAGAGCGTGAGTGCTTTGACCGCATCGCGATTGAAAAGGACGTGGACGGCGTTACCAGTCACGGCTTCGGCCGCATGGCGATGGGCGAGCCGGCCTATGGTTCGGCCACACCCGCCGGCATCATGCGCCTGCTTGCCCGATACGGTATCGCCATCGCCGGCAAAGAGGCCGTCGTCGTAGGCCGAAGCCCCATTCTTGGCAAGCCGATGGCCATGATGCTTCTCGGCGCGAATGCCACCGTCACCATCTGCCACTCGCGGACGAAAAACCTGCCTGAAATCGTCAGTCGTGCCGAAATCCTCGTCGGCGCCGTCGGCAAACCGGAGTTCATCAAGGCCGCATGGATTCGCGATGGTGCCGTCGTCGTGGATGCAGGCTACCATCCCAGCGCCGTGGGCGATATCGAACTCGCGCCGGTGATCGACCGCTGTGCCGCATACACGCCCGTTCCCGGAGGAGTAGGCCCCATGACCATCGCCACCCTCATCGCGCAAACCGTCGAGGCTGCGGAAAAGGCCGTGGCTGGAACAACGGTCTAAGCGAGAGGTCGCCCCGCCGTCGTGCCCGCCCAGACCGCCGCATAACCGGTCACAACGCTCAGCAAAACGTAGAGCAGCGCGCTCGGAGTCTGACCATACTGCACCAGCCGCATCGTCTCGTATTCAAATGTTGAGAAGGTGTACGCGCCGATGAAGCCTATCGGGATCGCCTCCGCCACACCGGAGGTAGCCCCAATCGCGCCTCGAGGGAGGGTCAGCACAAAGCCAATGGTGAAGCATCCGGAAATATTAACGACGAAAGTGCCGTAAGGCAATCGTGTCCCGGTGTACTCGTAGATCCACAGTCCAACCCCGTAACGCGCGATGGAGCCTAGGGCACGCCCAAAGCTACCCATAAATATTTCATCCACTGACTCCCTTTTTCACATGCGACAAGACGCATGGAAACGTTCAGGAAGTCATTGGCTGCCTGTAGGCAACGGCTGACCGGCCGTGCAGGCAGCGAGTCTGCGCAGCACAACCAGCACGGGCGAACTCCTCCGCCCGCTCTTTAGCTTTGCGCCGGAGAGCCGGCTTCGTCAAGCCTTCTTGCCCTCTGATAGTTTCGAGCGATGGTTTATCTCCGTTCCGCGTGACAACATGAAAGCGAAATGGGCGGATCGATGACAGGTTTATAGCTTCGTCGGCGAACCGGTTAGTGCTATGCTCGATCAGCGATTCCTGATTCACCGGCTGTCCAATCTGCGATATGCCGGCGAGGACGCGCAAGTATTAATCAGCCTCTCAGAGGCAGAAGGCCGGGCGCAAATTAGAGTAAAAGACGATGGACCAGGATTCCCGCCCGATCTCCTTGACCATGCCCCCAGCGTTTCGCGAAAGGGAACAAATCGGAAGGCCACGGACTGGGACTCGTCTTCGTCAGGGCAGTGGCATTTGCGCATGGTGGAGGCACCTCGGTCCGCAAACTCAGTTCTCCCGGCGGCGCCGAGATTATTGTGGAGCTTCCAAGTCTCGGCCGGTATCCCGATCCCCATTTCGCCCGTGTCGACACTGCTCACGAGCTGCTCTGGCGGCATGTTGATGCCAACAAATAGGATGACGCCATCGTGACTTCTGTGCGACCCTCGATCAAACCCGATTTACTATTCTCTATCAAGAGCCAGAACAAACTATGCGCATAGCAGCTACAGCCACGGCGTTCCCCCCGTACTACTTCAAGCAGCAAGAGGTGGTGGACGAACTCAAAACCTATTGGGGCAAAGGCCCCGAGAGTGCAGCGGTGCTCGAACGCCTGCACGCCCGCACCGGAGTCGAGGGCCGCTACTTCTCGCGCCAGCTCGGCGAATATGAGGCTCTGGATACCTGGGGCAAAACCAATAATGTCTGGATTGAAGTCGCCATGCAGCTCGGCGAGCAGGCTATCGAGTGCCTGCTGAAGCAAAGTGGGCTCACGCGCGAGCGGATCGCAGCATTGTTCTTCGTGTCGGTAACGGGAGTCTGCAGCCCCTCCATCGATGCGCGCCTGGTCAACCGCATGGCGCTTTCCCCGCACATCAAGCGCAATCCCATCTTTGGCCTGGGTTGTGTCGCCGGAGCCGCTGGACTCGCTCGTGCGGCGGACTATGTTCGTGCTTACCCGGACCAGGTGGTCGTGTTGCTTTCTGTTGAGTTGTGCTCGCTCACCTGGCAGCGCAACGATATGTCGGTAGCGAACCTTATTTCCGCCGGACTCTTCGGCGATGGGGCGGCCGCCGTCCTCATTGCCGGGGACAAGGTGCCGCTTAACGGCCCGCGCATTCTCGCCAGCCATCAGGTCTTTTATCCGGATACGGAGTACGTCATGGGTTGGGATATCTCCGAGAAGGGCTTTGGCATAGTCCTTTCACCCGATGTCCCCAAAGTGGTCCGCGAAAATCTCGGCCGCGATGTCGATAGCTTTCTCGACATGCAGGGCTTGACCCGGCGCGACATCGGTTCATGGATCATGCACACCGGCGGTCCCAAGGTACTGGAGGCATCTGCCGAGGCTCTGGGAGTGGAAAAGGAGGCCCTCGCGGTTTCATGGGAGGCGCTTCGCCGCGTGGGAAATCTCTCTTCCGCCTCCGTGCTCGTCGTCCTCGATGAAATCATGAAGCACCAGCGCCCCAGACCCGGCACACGCAGCATTCTCGCGGCAATGGGTCCCGGCTTCTGCGCGGAAATGTTGCTGCTGGAGTGGTAGAAGTCCCAACGGTGTTGGCGGGAAAAGGTCGATCGGTGTTGTACCGGCTTGAATACTTCCTCAATCCATAGGACGCGCAATTGCGCCTCAGGTCGTTGGGCGAAATCGGAGAATGAAGACCTCCTGACAATCCACTGACAACCGTCGAGGGATCGTTCGCATAGCTTTGGGTTGGTGGGTTTCTCTTTGCGCCTGCGCTGCTGGAATCTGGCTGCAGCAATGAACAGAGAGATTTCCCCCCAAATCAGTGCGGCCTCCGATTTTCGAATGTTGACGACCCTTCCCCGGAAGGGTCTATTGGCAATCCGGAAGGATTGTTGAAGAGGGTGCAGGAAGGGTAGGGCTTAAGCGCGGATTAAATAGCCGCAATGAGTCGGGTTTTAGCCTTTGGGAATGCCTTTTGCCGCGTCCAATCACTAGAATGACTAAGCTCACATCCGATGTATTGGTCGTGGGCGGCGGTCCTGCGGGTCTGGCTGCAGCTATCGCCCTCCGGCAGCGTGGAGCTGACGTACTGCTCGCGGATGCACTCGAACCACCAATTGATAAGGCCTGCGGCGAAGGCATGATGCCTGACTCGCGCCGCGAGCTGACCCAGCTCGGCCTCAAGCTGGACTCCCGCCACGGAGCTGCATTTCGCGGTATCCGCTTTTGTGATGACCACTCGACTGTCTCGGCGGACTTCCCTTCGGGCCATGGAATCGGCTTGCGCCGTGTGGACTTGCACGCTGCGCTCGTAGATCACGCCCGCGAAGTCGGCGTGCGTATGCTTTGGGGAGCGCACGTCACTCTCGATCCCGGGCGCCCCGCGGCACTCGCCGGCGAGTCTGCGCACTATCGCTATCTCATTGGAGCCGACGGGCACTCTTCGCGTGTGCGCTCCTGGGCTGGTCTCGAAAACGGCAAGGTTTTCACTCGGCGCTTCGGCTTCCGTGCTCATTACCGCGTTGCCCCGTGGAGTCCTTACGTCGAAATCCATTGGGGACCGCACGGCCAGGCCTACGTCACTCCCGTGAGCGCAGAGGAAGTCTGTGTCGCAGTCCTGACGCGTTTTCCCGGGACCACACGTAGCACCGAGATCATTCACGGCATCCCAACTTTAAGGGAGAAGCTGATGCATGCTCAAATCACCACTCGCGAGCGGGGTGCAGTCACCACAACGCACCAGCTTCGTCAGGTTATTCGCGGACACGTTGCTCTCATCGGCGATGCCTCCGGTTCCGCTGACGCTATCAGCGGCGAGGGCATGGCCATCGGCTTTCGGCAGGCCCTCCTGCTGGCCAGCGCAGTAGCCAATGACAATCTGACGCGTTATGCCGCTGGCCATGCTGAAATTCTTCGCCTGCCTCAGCGCATGGCGCGCATCATGCTTCTTATGGATCGCTGGCACGGCCTTCGCCGAAAAGTGTTGTCCGCCTTCGCCCAGGATCCGGCCTTGTTTGAGAAGCTGCTTCAGGTCCACACCGGCGAAGCATCCCTTCCGCGATTCATTCTTGAACATGTTCCCCGGCTCGGGCGCCGCATGCTCCTGCCATCGCATGCGTGATCCGGTGAAAGATATGAAGTCCCGATCATCGAAGCAAGTCTCTGTCTGCGCCGCGTTTCTGCTCGCGCTCACTACACTACTGCATGCGCAATCCGCAGCACAAAACGTCACCTTGCATCTCGACCCGGTTCGCACGGAGATTCACTGGACCCTGGCCGGGGCCCTGCACACCGTCCACGGAACTTTCCGGCTCAAGGGCGGCATGACAAGCTTCAATCCCCAAACAGGCGCTGCGCAGGGCGAAATTCTCGTCGACGTCACCAGCGGCGAGAGCGGCAACCCCTCGCGCGATAGCCGGATGCACAAGGCCGTGCTGGAGAGTGAGAAATATCCGCAGGCCATCTTTCATCCCACCAGGGTGACCGGAGCTTTGAAAGCGGGTGCCACGCAGGCGATAACTGTGGAAGGCACGTTGACCATCCACGGTGCCGATCACCCCCTCAAGCTGGAGATAAAAGTCCAGGTGGACGGACACGATGCAGTGGCAACTACGCAGTTTTCCGTTCCCTATGTAGCATGGGGGATGAAAGATCCGAGCAGCACGCTGCTGCGTGTGGGCAAAGAAGTAGCTGTAGATGTCGTCGCCAAAGGCCAGGTCGACGGCCTCCTATAAAGGCAACGGGTGATAGGCGAGCGCGACCCAATTGTGGCACGTGGGCGCTTCCCGTAATCTGTACGAGATTGCTCTACATCATCTGGTGAACTGCATCCCAGACATAAATGCCCAGAATACAGGCGCCAAGTACGCAAGTCGCGCCAGTGGCAATGCGCACATAGGGTTGAATTCTATTTACTTTCGCTAGAATCTCGTTCTGTTCCTTTTTCTGGTGGTCGGCGCAATCGTCAAGAAAGATCTGGTCTTCTTCATAGCGTGTGATCGTACCGCGATACGCCAGGAGTATGAGGAGGATTGCCGCAACTCCGGCCCAGACGATCCACAAGATAAGCATGAAGCTCATAGAGCACCTCGGGATTCGAATTTGAGCCGGCTCCAGATACCGAGCGGGTCCGGTTTCCCGGGCTCGGGGGGTAGGGGGGGCCGTTACAATGAATCATAGCTCCATTTTCGATGCGCTGAACAGTCACCTTTCTCATTGTGAAGTTCATTTGGCAACCCACCACAAATGAAATGACTCCATAATGGACATGTGCGCACGCGACTCGATGCCGCACGGTACGGAGAACAACATGATTCGACAGGAAACGCTTAGCAGAGAATTCCGTCTACGCGGATGTGCAACTCTTGCCATGGGTGTCGCGTTGGCAGGCTTTGGCGGATGCAATCATCCGGCGCCATCCGATCAGCAACTGCAGCAGCGGGCCGCGCAAACCACCCAGCAGGTGAAGCAGGGTGCTCAGCAGGTCGCTACGACCGCGCAGGCCGCTGCTGCCACTGCCACGCGCAAGGCCGACGCCATCGCCGCTGGCGTGAGGCAAGGCCTCCAGCGCGACCAATCGTCTCCCGGCGTCTCCTCTACCGGCGCAGTCGACATTAACTCCGCCAGCCTCGCTCAGTTAGCCGCGCTGCCCGGCATCTCCGACGCGCGTGCCCAGCGCATCGTGGACAACCGGCCTTACACCTCCCCCCACGATCTGGTGGGCAAAAGGATCGTCTCCGAGGCCGAATATAGCCGCCTTTCCGAAAAGATCGTCGCGCAGTAACCTGGGTCCAAAGCAGTAGACCTGAGTCCAAACCTGAAACCGCGTCATCTAATCACACATAAGTGCCTTGTGCTAGGCTTTGTCGGGGCGATAGACTGGAAGTACAAGT
>JBAVYX010000527.1:0-15533 GCA_049588475.1 Silvibacterium sp.
AGTGTGCCTGAACTATGGTTGCGGGCGTCGGGAACTTTTCTCCGATATCTGCAAACCCCGATGAACACTGGATAAACACACAATTCAGACAGATTTCAACTCGACAGAAAAGAAAATCCCCAGCTAATACGCCGCGTCGCAGTGAATTTCAACAAGTTCCTAGTGGAACTCAACCCCGAAAACGGGTTACGTGTTGTTTGGCAACAATCCTAGCGAAGCCCCTGAAAACTGGCCACGGTTCGCTCGGGGAGTGACCTGTGCCTGAAGTCACCGCTGGACAATCAATCTCAAATTATGCGCTCGTCACGCTCCTTTTAAAAGTAGATTGGGCTATGGGAGCCACCCTTCGCCATTCTGACCGGAGAAACCTAACGAAAAGTTTGTAGAGGTTCATGAGCGCAAGGCAACGTTCCTCGAGCCGCGTTACTATGAAGAGTATCTGGGTCCTGCGGAACGTGCTTCCGTGCATCTCTTGCGGATTCTTCCTGCCGAGAAGATGAAGATGCGATTGATCGAGAACAGCCTTATCGCGAATACCCAGGCAAACCTATTCGATGCTCAATGAATCAGATCTTCTCTATCCGACCAAGTGGAAGATGTAGTGATGGGAGAGGAATTCGGCCAAGACCAGAACAAGAGTGACAGCAGCGAGGGTGATTTGCACTCTCTCTCCCCAGAGGCGCCGACTGGAAACCGGCTGCTGCCTCCACTGAGAAGAGGGCCGGTTCCGGAGTGATCGAATTCTCCAGATCATGTACAGGTTGATGCATGACCCGAGGATAGCGAGCGCCATCATGGGAATGCGTATGGCGTCTTGGTGAAGACCGGTTGCAGGTCCTTTGGCTCCCGCGGCGACTGCGGCGAGAGCTCCCAGCCCAATGATCAGCCGCACCCCGCTGAGCGCCATGACGAGAGTGCATGCGCTTTGCAAGACAATGAAAAAAAGGCTAGCTAGACCGACAGCCCAACGGCGGACTCCTCGGTCGCTAGAAAGCTCACGTGTCTCAGATCGCTGCAACGCGACCACTGCTCGCTCGGTAGCCACTCCGATTTGACGCTCAAGTCTCGCCGAGGATACAGGAAAAGCTGTCCTTAACTTCATCACCAAGCCCATCTTGAGCCGGATTGTATTTTTGGCGAGCTACAGGCGTTCGGACATTGCATTGCTCACGATGTGGACGTGATCCTCTTCAGGAAGCACGCCAAATCGCGGAGGGCTGTCCTGTTAAGATCGCTATTCAAGCTCGCGGAGTGCCGGCAGCGCCCATTCAGTACTTCCCTGTGAATGTGATCTCCATGCGATTGTTGTTGCGCTTACAAAATGACCAGCACAGTGCACTAGTTGCTCCCAGAACTTTCCAGGAGCTTGCCCCTTGTTTTGGCTCTCTCGGCGGCTTCCATGAGAGCCGAGCGGGATACGGGGATATTGTAGATGTCGTGTACAGTCCGAATTGTACTGAGGAAGTGTTGATCTCCAGCTTGCTCGAAGCTCACTTCGGGTTTGTCGGACGCAGCAGCATCGATCTCACTCGGGCGCACAAACACGCTGGCACGAGCGTCATAGTTAAAGAGGAGTAATCCGTCGTACTTATCGTTCGTAAAAGTACTCACGGTGTATGTGCCTGCGGGAAGTGACCGTCCACCCGCAACAAAGTCGAAGGGAAGCGTTACTACGACCTCGCCGCGAACCTCGGCGTGCGCAGCCATACCCATGCCAAGAAGACCGATGGCTACGACTAAAATTCTTGCATAACTCAGTTTCTTCATATTTTTTCCTTTTTACTTTCGGGTCTCATTGTTGATCGGCACAGCTATCAAGCTTGAATTTCCGAAGAGTGAAGCTCTAGCTACGCGTTTCAACACTCATTCTCAAAACGTGCACTGACAGTGAGAGTGGCGTGCCGCTCGAAAGTTACAAGAGTCCTCTTATATATTCGCGCACACAGCGCCACCAGGTTACAGAGCTTCCTTTGGCCGCGAGGGTTCGCGCGGATCGCCCCTCTAGTCGCATTTGTCCTCGTCAAGAAGGCTCCCCAGCCCGATGGATGCGGAGTTGTGTTAGAGAGCGCAAAACCCTAAGCGTGGGACGCGCTCATCGTGTGTCGCCTCCTAAGCGATTACGCCAAGAAACGATTGGAGTTATTCGACACCTTGGCCCCGAATCACAGCTTCGATGTATCAGGATCTTGCTCGGGGAAGCCGACTAGAGTTTCCATGGTCGAGGGGGCCGTCTCGCTAGGGTAGCAGGTGGCTTACCAACCCCATGCACCAAAGGAGTGGCTGACATTCTTGCTCTCTAAGTAGACGGCGGCGAATCGTGATAGTCGCCAAATCTTTGTCTCGCGAATGCCTGAGTCCCTCACGGCGCCAGACGCATGAACTCGAGGTCGATGCGCGCGTGAAGTCGTTCGCTAAAACCGACGGGAAGTTCGAAGACGCGATCATCGGCAGTAAGGATAATCACGTTGCGTGTCGAGTCTAAAATGGCCGAGCAAATCTCGCAGTGATCCAGGTGCCTTTGCACCGTATCCCGTATTTCGTCGGGAAGCGTTCCATCGAGATACTCAGAAATGTAATTCCAAACGTGTTTGCAATCTATGACCATGGGAGCCACCTCCTCTTTGATGTTCGATTTACTGCTCCTAGCTGAGGGGCCAGTTGCTTTTGTAGCATCATACGGGCACGATGCAATCGGACCTTGACGCTGGGGATACTGATATTCAATGCCGCTGCTGTCTCGCCAATAGTGAGTTCCTCTACATCACGCAGAAGGAAAACCTGTTGATAGATGTCCGGAAGCTGTTCAACCGCCTGTTGAATAAGATTCCGGACCTCTTCGCGTTCTATGGCATCGGACGGTATTTCGCGCCAGTCACGCAGCAAGGCAGGTGAGATAGCTTTATCTTCGTCCGGCAGTTGATCGAGGGATTCTATCCGAACCAGGGCCTGCCTGCGGAGACGTGTTCTAGCCTCGTTGATCGTGATGCTGATCAGCCACGTGCTGAATTTTGATTCGGCGCGAAACGTTGAGAGCTTTCGAAACGCTCTAACGAAAGCTTCTTGCGCAACGTCCTCTGCATCTGCCTCGTTCTTCATATACGACAAAGCCATCACGTAGACACTTCGCTCGTAGGGATGGATCAGCTCGTGATAGACCTGGATTTCCCCAGCGAGGACAGCGGCAATCATCTCCGGCTCTGTGCGATTTGAGATCTGAGGCACGTTCACTACTCAACCGCTTTCAGCCACTTGGCGACGAGAGTATCCACCTGCAAAGAGGCCCGAGCCGAAGATCAGAACCATCAGCGACGCGAACAGGAAGGTGTTTCCAGGGTCGGAAAAGATCGCAGAGAGCGCTTCACGGTCCGCGGTCCAGTACGCAACGGAGATGTTGCATGCCAGCAGGAGTGCGATGGGGCGCGAGAACAGGCCGAGCATTAGAAGAATACCTCGCCGCACATGGGCACCTATTTCAACAGGTGTTAGAGAGTGGGTTCGGGACAACAGAGGCTTGTGCGCGAATGTAAGAGTCTAGGTCCTGGCTAAAATTGTCCGGTGCATGGGCATCTTCGCGAGTCACTGGATTGCTCCCATTTCCTGGTTTTCAATCATCGTGGCGAGATCACGAAGATTCGAACGTTCTTCAAGAGTTAGGGGGTCGTGAAGAGCTGATTTGTGAAGCATAAGGACCAGCTCAACGTTGTTAGTAGCGTGAAAGGTTTGACGAAGGGTGGCAAGTTGAAGGTACGTCATGACACTTCTCCCTTGACGTGTATTCCTCGCTCGCAAGTAGCGAGAACATCGTTGCCTTGTTAGAAACGCGAGGAACGTTTTGGTTACAAGACACATCTGAGGCGGGATGCGTAACCGTTTTGCTGGCAATATGTCAGACGTTAGCTGGAGGTATTCCAATGCAGCTTCGTCTCGTATTCGCAATTTCGATCGCGCTCCTGATTGTCCATCGGGAGGCGCAGGCCGTTGCTCCTGAAAGCTCAACCAACGCCACTCCTTCTTCGGTGGCGATCGTTGAACTTTTTACTTCGGAAGGTTGTTCAAGTTGCCCGCCGGCTGACTCCCTCCTCCGGCGGATCAATCTGAAGCAGACGAACGCGGGACAACCCATCGTCGGCATCAGTGAGCACGTGACGTACTGGAACAATCTTGGCTGGGAAGATCCATACTCCTCGCCAGTGTTTACCGACCGACAGGGCATCTACGCTTCGCGGCTCGCGCCCGAAGGCTCCTACACGCCGCAGATGGTTTTGAATGGTCGAGATCAGTTTGTGGGAAGCGATGGTCCTGCTCTCGAGCGAGCTTTACCCGACGATGCTCGAAGAGAACATTTCGCGCTTCGCATCGTTTCATCTACGTCCACTGCAGAGGGAATTGATGTGAAGTTTGCGGTTGGCTGGAAAGCCGACGAAGCCGCTGGACATCATCGCGGTGCTCTCTGACGACACAGATCGATCAAACGTTCTTCGGGGAGAGAACAGCGGAAGGCAACTTCAACACGTCTCCGTCGCTCGCTCTATGACGCGGGTTGCGACGGTGCGGGATGACGGTGAACAGTTTGTCCATGTTGCTTTCCCACAAGGGCTTTCGGCGAGTAGCGGCTCAGGCCGTCACTTGATTCTCTTCGTTCAGGAGCCGCATCAGGGGGCAATCCTCGGAGCCGCCACGATGCCTCTTTGAGAAATGCGAGACACGATGTAACCATCCGCTTCCTTAAGCTTCAAACCTGCGGAACGGTAAGGGCACTCCCTGAGATTCGAATGCACTCTTCCGAGCCATCTGCAGCTAGTAGCCATCTCCCAAGGCATAGAGCCTATGCCTAACCCAAGAAAGGAATTCTTCATGAAGAGCAACAATGTAAACAACCTCGTCTTGGCCGCGGCTTTCGCCGGCCTTCTCGGCGGAACCACCGCCCGTCTTAACGCACAACCTGTTTCCGGACAATCAGAAGCGGTCGCCAGCTCCTCCGCTATTGCCGGTGTCATGGTGGCAGCCGATCAGAAGGACCTGCCCAAGCACGCCTGCAAAGGTCAGAACGACTGCAAGGGCCAGGGCGGCGGCGACAAGAAGCACGCGGGCAAAAATGCCTGCAAGGGCCAGGGCGGTTGTGCCACAGACGGTTCGAAACCCCCGAAGAGCTAACCTCAACCCGTGTAGGAGGCTCGGCTCCCCATGGACCTCCTACACGACCTCTTGCGTCATCAAGAATCGGAGTACCCATGTCTGCTAATCGTTTTAACGAATACACCGACTACGGCGTCGGCATCGGCCTAAGAGTTCCGCATTACGACCCCATTCTCTCCAAGAAGCCGGTGGTCGATTGGTTCGAGATCATCTCGGAAAACTACATGGTCGACGGCGGACGTCCCCTCAAGATCCTCGATCAGATCCTCGACCAGTACCGTGTGGTGCAACACGGCGTCTCGATGTACTTCGGAAGCGCGGAGCCGCTGAACCCTGACCACTTGAAGCGAATCAAGGACCTGACGAAGCGGACAAAGACTCCATGGCTGTCCGATCATCTTTGCTGGGGCAGCGTCGATGGCCGCTATACGCACGATCTGTTACCACTTCCGTATACATTTGAAGCTATCCGCACGACAGCGGAGCGCGTCCGTATGGTGCAGGACTACCTCGAAATCCCGGTTGCGGTAGAAAACGTCAGTAGCTACGCGGAGTATCACGAGTCACAGATGACCGAGTGGGAGTTCCTGAACGAGGTTGTCCATGCAGCGAACTGCGGCATCCTGCTCGACGTGAATAACATCTATGTGTCGTCCCAGAATCACAACTTTGATCCAATGGACTACGTCAACAGTATTCCATCTGAGCGCGTCGCGCAGATTCACATCGCTGGACATTCGAAATTCGAGAAGTACACACTCGACACCCACGACCATCCCGTTCTCGACCCAGTCTGGAAGCTGTACGCTCGCGCCATCGAGCGATGCGGGCCGACGCCAACTCTTCTTGAGTGGGACGACAATATCCCTTCATTTGAGGAGGTCCATAGTGAGGCGCTCAAGGCGAATCGTTTCCTGCTCGCCGCGGAGTCAAGGAGCGTTCCGACGGATATGCCGAAGTTCGAGGAGATACACGTATGACCCTCCTCGAACTTCAACGCCGGATGGCGGAGGACGTACGTCGACCTCTGACCGCAGACTTCGAGATGCGGGAAACCGCGGATGATGGCTCATCGGTTGGGGCGATCGCAGCAAGCTATATCAGTCCCAAAGGCCGACTCTCTTCGTTCGAGCGTCTTGAAATCTACAACCGACAGTATTGGTTCCGTCTGATCAGCGCCGTGTCCGAGGACTTCCCAACTCTCAATGCCGTGCTCGGACCCCGCCACTTCGATGCGCTGATCCTTGCTTATCTCAACGAGAATCCTTCCATGTCCTGGACGCTCCGGGATTTAGGTGCGAAGCTGCCAAACTTTCTCGAATCACACCCGGGGTTTGCCGGCCCGCGCCATCGTCTCGCTGTAGATGTCGCGAGGCTAGAGTGGGCGTATGTCGATGCTTTCGATCGGAAACACCGCACTCCGCTTGCAGCGGAAGAGGCGCAAGCGATCGGACCAGACTCGAAGGTGTCTCTTCAGCCGCATCTCCAACTGCTGGAGTTGAGCTATCCGGTCGATGGCCTTGTGCTCGCCGTCAAGAAATACGCCCCTGAGACCGAAATCGTGAGTAACGCTGTGAATCGGCGCGAGTCGAAGAATTGCTTGAAGCTTCCCGCGATGAGGCAGGCACGAATCTGGTTAGCGGTTCACCGCTTTGAAGATTCCGTCTACTATCGCCGAATTGATCGAGAAACATTCCTGTTGCTAAGCGCTTTGCGATCCGGCGCGTCTGTCTCTGAGGCTGTAGTACAGACCTTTCAAAGGACGAAGCTCAGTGCCCAAGCACAGGCACACGTGTTGCGCGACAGTTTCGCTCACGCTTCCAAGCTAGGGTGGTTTTGCTCACACTTTGCTGAGGACGACTCAGAAGCTCTTGTCATGTAACCCCATTGAGGGAGAGTGCGATGACTGAAAAGATGGATCTGTGGTTGAAGGACCTGGCTCCGCCCTATGCGCTTTTGCGCATCGCATTAGGCTTGAACATTGCCTGCATGGCTTCGTTCGATGGACCGCCGGCCTTACAAGCTTCGCCGGATCCCTGGTGCCGATGTTCCAGAAGACGCCTCTGCCCCTATGGTCTGTCTACAGCTTCGGCTGCGTGCTGCCAATTGTCGAGACGCTAGTTGGTGCTTGCCACTCTTCGGCTTCCAGACTGGGCGTGCCCTGATCTCGGGCTCGGTTCTAATGCTCGTTTTGACGTTCGGCTCTGCGTTGCGGCAAGACTGGCCTACTGTCGGCATACAGCTCACTTATTCGCTGATCTATTCTCTCCTACCAGCCGGGAAACGATTCAATTCCTACAGCGTCGATAGCCGGCTCCACCGTTCACCGTAGAGTATCGGTGAGGGTTTTCTGCCGCAATCATCGCCTAGGATCTCTTACCAAACTCCCTTTGCCATCCGGTTACGTACTAATGGCTCAGATTAAGGCTGCTTCTCCAACTCTCTCCTATCTTGATCGCCGGTTCAAGTTCTCATCGCCTTGATACCCGCTTGCGGAAGTTCTTTATGGCAATTGCACCTCGGTCTTGAACCTAAGTACAAATCACAGACCCTAAGCTGTTCGTTGCAGCTCACTCACTCAATAATGACGCTGATCCTCGTGTCATAACTAGATGTACACAATGGCATACAGCTATATTGTGGCCACATAGCGACGAATGGCAAGTAATCACGCAATACATCGCGCTATCGCTCTTCCGATTAGAATCACTTTGCCGAGATAAGTTACATATATTCCCAAATACGATCCTTTCTTCGTCACCTTAGTCACTTATAACAAATCGTCTCTACAAATGATTTTGTTAGTAACTAATCGAGAGATGGTCATTCTCACAACTGCGCGACGAAGCCTGAAGTGCCTCAATACCTCGTCGTGTAATCTCTCCAAGGAGTCCGACAATGCTTCCTGCTCTCCGTAGGTCCTCCCCTCTCGGAAACGACCTAAATGTGACCGCTCTGCGGTCGCGCATGTTCTCCTCCACTAAGCTACTCATCTTGGCCAGTGCAACGATGATGAGTAGTCTCGTGCCCTCAGCAGCCTTCGGGCAAGCCAACGCGGCGGCTAAGCCTCCCTTATCCCCCGAAACATTGGCTCTGCACCTACGGGCAAAACGGCCGCTTTCCTTTGCCACCGCAAAGCCCGAGCTTGCAAGTGCATCGGATTCTGGCTTCAATTCCGCGCAGGGGTTCGGAGCCTTAGCGCGCGATTTGGGGAAACCCGGCTGCGACTTGTTTCCTGCGCCTGCGAATATCGGCACGAATGTAGACCTATCATACTTCGGGCCCCCGCCTTCCACAGTGAACCAGAGCCTGGTTGGGCCGGTGCAATTGCTCAATACCGGGCAACTCGATGCGATTGCCGGCACGATCACCATTCCTCTGTATAAGGGATCGGTCAAGAGCACCGGCAAGACGGCCTGGTACATCCTCACTGACGTTTCCGACGAGGGGATTGCCGAGGAACTCGGCTTGAACTTTTCGGCAAAGCTCCATAACATCACCACCGCCGCCAGGACCGGTAACCTCGGTCCCGATGGAAACATCATATTCGACAAGGGCACTGTCAATTTCGCCCCGAAACGGGATATTGTTCCCGGACCGGAAGGTGCCGAGTTTCCCCCCAAGTCCTTCGCGCCCGGCGAGATCGGGGATAAGGACTACAGCCCCTTCGTCCGCATCGCCAATGGCGGGGACGTGATCTACAACGCATCGATGATAGCTTACGATGTCGACGCCAGCCAGATCAACTTCCCTAACGGTCACGTCGACTATACCAAGGTTCATGACGCGGTCCAGGCGATCGATCCCTATAACATGAGCGTCACTTTGGCCGTCGTCAACGGCTTCAGTTTCGGCCGCCCGGTGTGGTACATCTCGATGGACGCCAGTATCCCCCTTGCGGCCGCGATCGAGCACAACACTTACGCTCCGCTGATGGGTAAGCTTCTGCTGGGCAATGACGACAGCGCCGGAAGCCCGATCGAACGCATTTTCATCGCCACCAACGGCACGGAAGGTTGCGATAATCCGCAGCGTCAAGGACTATCGGCTGACCTGGCCGATGGACACAGGCCGAACAACACTTTAGGAGGAATTCCAACCCTCGCTCTCGATTACAGCCCGGCCTGGGACGCGAACTTGTACACGTGGACTGACGAGGCTATTTCCAAGGGCTATCGCCAGCAACTTCGTGAAGAATTCCAGATTCTCACCTACGCGCAAGACGGCTTGATCACCGGAGCGTCTGCTGAAAAGCCGTTCGGCAGCGCCGGTTTCTCCATCAATTGCCCAATCGTCCAAAGATTGGATTGATCAAAAAACCTCCTTCTTCTGGGATTGCTCAAACATGACGTCGTTAGGTTTGAGCAATCCCGCATTCTCATCCCAGTCGGGTTTCCCGCTGCGGATGCTGAGGTTCCGGCAATCGGGAAAAAGCCGTTGGAGGAGGTGATTGGTTCGTGGGTGAAAAGGCTTGATGGACTCGCTCCGCAGCATTCGACAGTACAGTGTACTTCTATTAACGACGCCGATCTGCTCCTTCTGCTGGGAACGGATTTTCCCTTCTCCGAATTTCTGCCGGGGAACAGCGTGAATAAGGTGCAGATCGACCGCAACGCCAAGCACATCGGCCGTCGAATCCAAATCGATCTCGCGCTTGTGGGCGATGTGAAGGCAACACTCGCAGCTCTGCTCCCGAACGTTAGCTCAAGGAGTGACACCGCTTTCCTTGAAAAGCACCTCGCCGAAACACGCGAGTTCGACGAACTGCTCCATCATTACGTCGAGAAAGGCCCGGACCTCAAACCATCCGTCCGGAATACCTGGCGGCCACCCTCAGCGAACTGGCTTCCGACGACGCCATGTTTTTTGCGGACACCGGCACGGCGTGCATCTGGCTGGCGCGGCACATCAAGGGCGGCGCCAACCGCCGGCTCTTCGGCTCATTTTCGTGGGCGTCGATGGCGAACGCCGCGCCGAACGCCTTCGGTGCACAATTGGCCTACCCCGGACGGCAGACCATCGCCCTCTGCGGAGATGGCGGTTTTACCATGCTTGACCTCGGCGACCTGGCGACGCAGGTACAACGCAAGGCAGCCGTCGTTCAGATCATCCTGAACAATGAATCGCTCAACTTCGTCAGCATCGAGCAGCAGGAGGCCGGCCTCGTGCCCTTTGGCGTAGATTTCAAGAACCCGAATTTTGCCAAGGTGGCCGAAGCTACGGGCGCGAAGGGAATTCGTCTGGAAGAACCTGGCGACGTGAAGGACGCGCTCGCCGAGGCGCTGTCCTACAAAGACGGACCGGTGGTGGTGGACGCCGTAGTGGATCGCTTTGCCCTCTCGCTGCCGTCGCATGTGCCGTTCCATACCGCGAAGGGCTACACCCTGAGCATGGCCAAGCAGGTGCTGTCCGGGCACATGGACACCGTCATTAAGACGATAGAACGCAACGTTCGCCTGGTTTGAGCGGTTGTCGAGGAATCAGCTCCACAATTGTCGCTGGGCTTTGGCATCCGCAAGAACGCGGTCCAGGTTGACGAATTAACCGATAGCCTTGTAACCGACTACTCGGAATATGTAGCGAATGATCGATCGTCCATGGATCCAAATGGAACAGATGGGCGACAAAAATTGCCCATGAGAAGCTTCTTAGTGAATTAGGCGGTCAATCATGAGGCATGCTTTCCCATCATCTTGATGAAGTAGAACGTCATACGTGTCTCGCCGGTATTCCGCACGCCATGGAGCACGTTGGCTTCAGCAAATATCATGTCTCCCATCTTTACCTGCGTAGTGGCGCCGTCGAGGAAAAACTCTCCAGTCCCTTCGCCCACGATCATGATCTCTTCCTCGGGATGGCGATGGGGTGGATGGGGTTGCGCTCCCAACTCCAAGGTCACGAACCCTGAGGCAAGTGCGGCGAGCTGCTCCGTCGGACCATTGAATTGAACGTAGGCTTTTGCTCCGGGCGCCGCGCCCTCCGGCCGAATGCCGTCAGCCTTCACCACGCTGCTCTGCAGTATAGGACCACTGGTCTTCGCATCCACATGAGTAATCGGTTGCCCGGATTGCACTAATCCTTCTGGAAACATGGCGGCTCCCGGCAATGCCACAACCGAAGCCAGAAATTCTCGTCTGTTCATCGTTCCTCTCCGCCGCCAGTGTATATCGCTACTCCACACATTCTGAGCGATAGCAACAGCGAAACATTTGTTCCAAAATCGACGATGCAAACCTTAGCAAGATGTTCGTTAGAGCATAAAAGGAACCATTTGCGATTAGGCTGTTCGCAGACCAACGGCTCTGAGTCGCGCGAGCTGTTGCGGGTTTAGGCGAGAGTTGCTCAAAACCCTCTTTCCAAGAGAATTTTGGACCTGTTCATCGCTCTTTCGATCAAACACAACAAAGGCCGGCACGAGATGGAGCAACACAGCATTACACCAGAGGGCCTCCATACGTTGGTGGCTTCCAATCAAGATGTGCTTCTCTTTGATAATGCGTTATCATCCGAGACTGCAGCTAACGAGGGCGGAGGTTTGAATGGTCGAGTCATCCTCATCACCAGGAACTTTTAGGCTTGGGCCGCTGCTGATCATCGCCACAGTCGTCGGAGTAGCTGCGATTGCATTCGCGTATACGGCAGGTTGGCTGTCGCCCCAGCGGCTAACACCAAAGGAGATAGTAAAGGCGCTGGCGCCGCCCGGTGGCCCGGCATTGGGCCATCGCCGCAACCATGCCAAAGGCATCTGCTTCACCGGCACTTTCGAGGCAAACGGCGCTGGCTCGTCTCTCTCTAAGGCGCCGGTCTTTGTACCCGGCCAATATCCGGTTGTGGGACGCTTCAACCTCGCCACTGCGGACCCCAATGCCGCAGATGCAATGGTGCGCGTGCGCGGTATCGGCATCCAGATCACAACGCCGGACGGACAGGAATGGCGAAGTGCCATGATCGACGCGCCCATTTTCCCTGTTTCCACGCCGCAGGGCTTCTACGAACTGCTGACTGCCTCCGGCAGCAAGGACCCCGATTCGATGAAGAACTTTATTGCCGCGCATCCGGAATTCACTACATTCGTCGGCTGGGCTAAGACTGCTCCCTGGACCGGGAGCTATGCGGAGGAGCGCTACAACAGTCTCAACTCCTTTCTGTTCGTCGATAGCACGGGCGCTACGCATCCGATACGCTGGTCATTGGTTCCGACCGCGCAACCCGTAACCGTCTCACCGGATGAGTTGGCCAAACGTGGCCCCGATGTGCTGGAGCAGGAGATTACCCAGCGTGTCGCCGCCAGCCCTCACCATTGGAAGCTGGTGGTGACCGTTGCGAACCCCAGCGATCCAACAGCGGACCCAACCAAAGCTTGGCCAGCGGACCGCCGCACAGTCGAGGTTGGCACGCTCACAGTCCAGCAGATCGAGCCGGAGCGCGACGGCCCGTGCCTCAACATCAATTACGACCCGACCGTCCTACCGTCCGGCATCATAACCTCCGATGACCCATTCCCCGCCGCTCGCTCGGCTGCCTACTCGCGGTCGTACAACAGTCGTACAGCGGAAGCTTCGCATTATCCGGGCACCGCAACAGGAGCCAAGCAATGACAACAAGCCGCACACGCTTCACCGCGCCGCAGCGACTGCTTCACTGGCTCATGGCAATCTGCATTCTGTCCATGTTGTTCATCGGTGTAGGCATGGTTTCAACCATCACCCCGAAGTATCTGACGTTGGTCCAGATTCATAAACCGCTGGGGATCGCCATTTTGGTGCTGGCACTCATCCGCCTTGCGCTGCGCATCATTTACGGCGCACCTGCACTGCCGGCCGACCTGCCTGAGCCGATCAAGTTGGCGGCTAATCTGTCACAATACATCTTCTATGCGCTGATGATTTGCATGCCGCTCATCGGCTGGGGGATGTTGTCCGCAGGATCTTACCCTGTGGTGCTTTTCGGCAGTGTGCATCTACCATCGATCCTGCCTGTGAGTCCCAGCCTGCATACGCTGCTGTGGCGTGCACATTACTGCCTTGCATTCGCCTTTTTCGCATTCATTCTGATGCATGTCGCAGCGATTCTCTTTCACAAGCTGATCAGGAACGATGGCATATTCGAGGCAATGGCACCCGTGTTCACACGGAACCACTCGAAGTGAATGACTGCCTTTGTTCAGGCGGAGACTTGGTTCTGGTGCGTCTTTACTCTTGAAGTCAATTTGAACGAGGCGATGACCTTCAGGCGCCGCGTTCTATCTAACACTTCAGGCATTGGTTGAGAATCGAGCGCTCGTGCTGAATCCAATCTTATGAGTCGGAATCAATGCCCGACTCGATTGGTGGCGAAAAGCCGACTTGCAGGGCTAATCCGTTCCTGTTTTCAAATCAACGAAGATTTCAGAATTTCATGACGACAACGCGTCCTCCCGTTATCAGTGAAGCATTTCAGCAAGTTGAAGGCCTCATGCCGGCTTCAGGCTGTATTGGACCTGGCTCTCCTGGCATCGCGTTCGCGCAGGCAGGAAGTGCGTCAGCGTTGAACTCCGCGAACTCATCTTCCGCATGGTTGGGGACAAGCCAACCTGGGGCTCGCCACGGATTCATGGCGAGCTAAAGATGCTTGGCTTCGACATTTCTGAACGGACGGTGTTGCGCTGGATGCGGAAAGCGCCACGGAATTCGGGTCCGGCAAAGCGATGGGCGGCCTTTCTGAGCAATCATCGGGAAAGCCATCGCGGCGATGGATTTCTTTACCGTGCCCACGCTCACCTTCGGCGTGCTTTACTGCTTCTTCGTTATCGCCCATGATCGACGGCGTATCCTTCATTGCAACGTGACCAGGCATCCAAGCAGTGCCTGGATTATTCAGCAGTTGCGCGAGGCATTCCCCTACGACTCGGCGCCCGGCTACCTGATCTTTGATCGCGGCGCGAGCTTCAATGAGGAAGTCATCTACACAGTGAAGAGCTTTGGCATTCAGCCAAAGCGGACCAGTTTCCGAAGCCCATGGCAGAACGGGGTTGCCGAGCGTTGGGTTCGCAACTGCCGCCGAGATCTGCTTGACCATGTAATCGTTGTGAATGAACGGCATCTGAAGCGGCTGCTGAACGCATACATCCTTTACTACCACGATGACCGAACACATCTCGCGCTCGCAAAGGGAACACCTGCGGGTCGCGAACCAGAAAAGAACCCGAACATAGGTTGCCGAGTCGTATTCATGCCAAGACTTAGTGGCTTGCATCACCGTTACGGTCTGGCGGCCTGAGCTGCTGCTGCGAGCATCTCTCGTTAGAGTTGAAGATGAACTGAGGCGAGGTCTGGCTGCTGATCACTCGCCGCATACTCGGCGAAATCTCTGTGACTATCTGTAGTCACCCACATGCCCTGCCGAATCTGCCTGCGAGTTCGAAACGCAGGTTCCTTTTGCGCTCAAATGACAATTTTGGCGAGTCACAGCACGTCGAGCAGGCGCATTCTTCAGCAGGTGCACGTCCGTGGTGGAATCCGTTGCGCTGGCTCCGATGACAAGCATCATTCGCGGACGAATCGCACATCGACGGACAGTTTCTGTATTGTCGGCGATACGGACATTTGGGCAGCCCAGCCGTTCCGCCTCGAAAGTACTAGGATGGTCCAGTCGTCGCTAGCATCTGGGCACCGTGACAGGACCCTTCGATCATCGCCAGCAGAAGATGTTCAGTGCGGACCTCCCGGCTTTGTCGCTCATCGGCTATGGCGGAAGCCTGCTGCAGTATCCTGCTCGCGTCCTCGGATAGCGGCAGATCGTCATCGCACACTATTTCGCTGATCGCGGCGCAGCCACGAACGCTCCTCCTCACTGCGCCGCTGTCGATTCCTCCTGAGGAAACCATGCTCACACAGATTCGCTCAACTCGTGCCCGCAGCGGCCTGGGAATCGGCCTACGCGGAACTGTGCCTTCAACCGCCCCTCTGCTCCAAGCTGCTCAACTCAAGTCCGTCAGAGACGGGGCGGCTCTCTCACGGCATCCAGGATCTGATCGGCATCGCTGCGTCCTCGGCGCGATCCACCGCATCGGCTATCGGCAAAGTCCATCCAATCCCCATACAGCCACCGCGTTAGCGGCTTAGCGCAAATCGCCGTATCCACACTGCTCCGCCTCAATGTCCAGGCAAAGGGGAACCTCTTCACGCGGAGCAATGTCGATACGGCACTAGAGATTTAGCGCGAAGAGAGAAACATTCCTGCTTCTCGTTTCGCTGGAGCTGTTAACCAGAAGATTACTTCCGGATAGGCCACTGTCGTTAGCAGATAATCTGTCCGGTGTTTTTAGCAAGTGAAGTGTCCGCATACGGGGCGGCGAGGATGGAACCATGCAGGAGAGCATGGAGATCTATCCGAGGACCGCGGCGGAGCGGGCGATG
>JBAVYX010000528.1:0-15160 GCA_049588475.1 Silvibacterium sp.
CACTCGCTGCTCCAGCGAAACATAGCTGAACATCCCGTCCTGAATACGCTCGTCTCCTCGCATGCACATAAGACGCACAGCACATGTCCAATGCCGCAGAGGCAGTACCTATTTCAACAAGCTCCTATCGAGCCTCGGTCTCGAGTTGTCATTAAAGCGGATCCAGTGACCCTGTAGTATCGGCTTCGACCGGTTCCTTTTAAACCAGGACCACTTCCACGTTCTGGTTTAGAAGCCCTTCTGCGATTGCTGAAGGCAAGTCGGTGTCGGAGATGACACAATGAATGGCTGAGACGGGAACTATCCGAGACAGACTGCGGCGATTAAACTTGGTGGAGTCGCAGACCGCAACAACCCGCCGAGAGGCTTTCACCATAGCCCGATTCACCCTCGACTCAAGGAAGTTCGGCGTCGTCAGCCCTATTTCCGAATCAAATCCATCGACCCCGAGAAAAAGAATGTCTGCGTGCATTTCCTGCAGCACATCTTCTGCCAACGGTCCAACCAGTGAAAACGAATTCTTCCGCAGACTACCGCCAATGAGGATGACCTCGAAGTCCGTTCCGGCCAGGTCGGCGGCGATATTCATCGCATTGGTAATGATCGTGAGCTGCGAAAAGCCTTTGAGGGCCTGCGCGATCGCAGTGGTTGTAGTTCCGGAGTCGAGCATGACGCACTCGCCTTCCTGAACCATCTTCGCTGCGGCTGCTGCAATCCTTTGCTTCTCCTGGAAATGCTGCTTCTGCTTCTCCTGCAACGAAGGATCGAACATTGCTCCGGACTGCAGCCGCAAAGCGCCCCCATGCGTTCGCTGGATCAGTCCTTTTGATTGTAGGTAATCGAGGTCTTTTCGAATGGTGATTTGCGAGATGTGCAGAGTGCGGGAAAGTTCGCCGACTACTGCTCTGCCGTGAAGGTGGATCAGGGACAAAATATGCTGTCGCCGTTCGTCGATCAGCATCTGACCGTGCTTTTTCGTCTGAGCGGCACTGGCTGCTGCTTTTCGTTGCATGCTTGAAATGGAACGATCCATACCTGCCCCAGATCGTAAGCCCGCTGGGGCTACCCTGCTCGTCATAGGACCTGAGTTTTCGTCAAAGGAAGTATAAACCAGCTGTCAGGTGGTAGATGCAACAATTGAGTAAGCATCAATCGAACTGGAGCCCGCGCCTTTAAGCTTGCGTCGCATCTACAGTCGCTGGTGCTGTTCAAGTCGAAATCCGACGGGTCTGCCTGCGGCACCGGTTGAATGGGTTTGCTCGACCGACAAATGTCTTCTTCTGTCGCATATCTCCCGATCTCGTTCGAAGATCGACTATTGTTGTAAGGGTTTGAAGTACACTCACGTTTGCTGGCCCAAGCGCAGGAGTGAATAGGAAGCACTTCAGCAACCTGTTTGGGGTTCTTAAGCCGTTTGTCTGGCGCTCCAGCAACGATTTAGACGGGAGTATTCCATGCTGGCGGATGAACGGCGATTTCGCATTTCTGAACTCCTTTCGCAGCAGCGAACCGTGAGCGCTTCGGAGCTAAAGGACCTTCTCGGGGTCACTACAGCCACGATCAGGCGCGACCTTGTAGATCTCGAACGCAAAGGCTTGCTTGTACGTTCTCATGGAGGCGCTGTCTCCAAGTCTCCCACGACGAATTTTCAGCCTTCGTACGAGACTCTCGGGCGGTCGAATCGTGAGGAAAAACAGGCAATCGCGGCGGAAGCCGCAAGATTGATACTGGACGGAGACACAATCTTCCTGGAAGGAAGCACCACAGTGTCTGAGATCACTACCCGATTACAGCACTGCAATCGACTCACCGTCGTCACAAACTCTCCTCAGATCCTTTGCCAGCTTCAAGGCTATCCGGATGTCACTATAATGTGCATCGGAGGGGACCTGCAACGGGATATCTTCTATTTGTCAGGCGTGTGGGCACAGCGCGCACTCAGTGAAATTCGGGTCGATAAGGCCTTTATGGGAGTGAGTGCTATCGATCCGAGCTATGGCATATCGACCGCCAGTCATGCTGAGGCGACCATCAAGAAGTTGATCATCAAATCCGCAAAAATTCGCATTGGGCTTGCCGACCATAGCAAGTTCGGCAAGCAGGGTTTCGCATATGTAGGACCCGTCACTGATATGACGACGTTGATCACCGACCACCAGACATTGACGGCAGATGTGCAGGCTCTCAAGGAATCCGGAGTTGAGGTCGTGATCGCTGGCCCCAGAGCTTTGAACAAGTTAAATAGAACTTACAAGAGAACGTAGGCGCTCTGCGTCGAGCAATCATTTAGTTGCTCCGGCAGCCGCCCTGAGGTTTGCAGCTGGTTTTCCCTCGCAGTCTTTTGTGGGTAACGGGTTAAAACGAAAGTAATTCTTGGCCGGCGATTCAGGCAATGCACTCATTAGATTTGGCTCAGTTTTAGCCCGGCCCATCACCCTCAGATGCCGAGCTTCTTGACTTCCTCGTTGTAGTACTTGCGGTAGAGGATGTCCCACTCCTGGCTGCCTTCGGGGATGATGCGGCGCTGGGACTGGATCTTCAGGCGGGCGGCCTGGTCTATGCGCGTCTCTTGCATGAGCAGATTTTCGAGTGCCTTGCGGGCTTCCTGGCGGATGGTGTTGCGGTCTTCGAGGAATTCGCACTCGTCGGTTTCAGCGAGCACGTCGGAGACAACGTGGGCCAGCTTGTTCAGCTTGTCGCGGGTGATTCTCACAGCACCGCCTTGTACTTGCGCGCCAGCTCGATCTTCACCTTCTTGAACATCTCGGCGTAGCCGGCGCCGGTGCGGTGCATTTCGTCCTGGTAGGCGTCGAGGATGACGCGCACCTCTTCGTTGATGCGGTCTTCGAGGGACAATTCTTCGAGGAGGCCGGCGTTTACGCGCTCTTCGACAACGGACAACTTATCAGTGCGGATCATCTTCGCGTCGATCAGGTGTTTGACCGTGTGGCGGGCGAGATATCCAACATAATCTCTTGAAAAAATCATTTATCTCGTTCGAAATATAGCACAAGTCAGTGGGCAAAACCGGCTGTGACGAGCTTGGCGCTATGCCCGGTTGGCGAGCGCAGGCCGGTGCGGACAGGCAGCGGCGTTGAGGCAGTCGTCGGCGATGCGAAGCCGCTCGACGGGACGGCCAGCGATGAGGTGTTCGCTGACGATCTCGGGGACGTCTTCGATCTTGAGTCCGCCGTACCATACGGCTTCAGGGTAGACAACGACGGTTGGGCCGTGCTCGCACTGCTCGAGGCATCCGGACTTGTTGACGCGGATGCCGGGGCCTAGGCCGGCGGCCTTCACGGCGTCCTTAAGGCTGGTATGTAGCTCGCTTTTGCCGTCGGTCGTGCAGGAGGGCCGTGCGCTGCCCGGTTCGCGAAAGTTGGTACAGACGAATACGTGGCGCGAAAATTTCGCCAATCGGTGCTCCTTGTATGTGGGTTCTGGACTAATTTTACGCGAGTTCTCGCTTTGCTTTTTAAACGCGACTTTTCCACCTGGCAGGATGGCGTAGACTGACACATCTGCGACAATCGATAGATGACGATGCTTCAGGATAGTTTGCTTTCGCTTAAAGACGATATGGTGGCCTTTATTGCAGGTCATGGAATGCGCCGCGTGCCGGTGTACGTTGGCGATGAAGTACCCACGGTGGTGTGGGAGGATGACTCCAATCCAGACAGCTGGAAGGATTTTGTCGAGACTGCGAAGGCCGCGAACGCGCCTTTCCTGACGATGAGCGAAGTGGTGCTCGAGAAAGAAGATCTCGAGCTTTTGCTTGAGGAGCTGCAGGAGGCAAACTTTCCGGACGAAGAGTCTCCCGCGATCGATGAGGCGCAGTCGCTGGCCACGCATGTGGGCAGGGTGGGCTACATCCAACTGGGCTTTGCTCATCAGGGCATCGTGTTTCTGCATGAAAACACCACGGCCTGGTATGAGCGCTATCAGCAACTACTTGAATCGGTAGAAGGCTTCAGCGATATCGTGCTGGACGAAGAGGATACAGACGAAGAATTGTGAGTACGCCTGAGACAGCGCCCGCGCTCCTCGACAGGCGCTGGATTCTTTCCGGAAGCGATCCCCGCACAGCAGCAAAGCGAGCCCGAGAGGCTGCTGACCTGGCCCGCGAGGCTGGGCTGCCTCTGCTGATTGCCGAACTGCTGGCGGCGCGTGGCATCCGCAATGCCGCCGAGGCCGAGCGCTTTCTCCATCCACAATTCGATCACCTTCTCGATCCCTACTCGATGCTGGGTATGGAGCGCGCGGTGGCGCGCATCCAGCAGGCTATCGCGGCGCATGAAACGATCCTGATCTACGGCGACTATGATGTGGACGGAACGACGGCGGTCGTGTTGCTGAAGACAGCCATCGAGATGCTCGGGGGACATTCTCGCTTTCATGTGCCGCATCGGCTGCGCGAGGGCTACGGCATGCAGAGCGAGATTCTGGATTCGGCAGCGCGCGACGGCGTACGGCTGGTGATCAGCGTCGATACGGGGATTCGCGCCTTTGCCGCAGCCGAAGCCGCCGAAACGCAGGGTCTGGACCTGATTGTGACGGACCACCACTTGCCGGAAGCAGCCGTGGGGTTGCCGAAGGCACTGGCGATCCTGAATCCTAACCAGGCGGACTGCGGCTATGCATGCAAACACTTGTGCGGCGCAGGGGTGGTGTTCAAGCTCTCGCAAGCGCTGCTCGAAGGACAGGATCGGGAGCGGGCGCGGAGGAAGATTCTTCCTTCGTTTCTGAAAATGGTGGCTATTGCCACGGTTGCGGATGCGGTTCCGCTGCTGGGCGAGAATCGGGTCTTCGTTGCGGTTGGCCTGGAGCAATTGCAGCGGCCTGTGCATGCCGGGCTGCGCTCGCTGATGGAGGTGGCCAAGCTGGATCCGGCGCGGCGAAGGCTCAATCCAGTCGACGTGGCGTTTCGGATTGCGCCCCGTATCAATGCCGCCGGACGCATGGATGTGGCTTCCGAGGTCATCGAGTTATTTACGACGAAGGACGCGAAGCGCGCGCATGAAATCGCCGAGAAACTCGACCGCCTGAACCAGGAGCGGCGCGACGCCGAGGCTCGGATGCTAACCGAGATCGTGGCACGGCTGGAAGACGAGGAGTTCCGCGATGCGCGATGCATTGTGATGGACGGAGAGGGATGGCATCGGGGAGTGATCGGTATCCTGGCGTCGCGCATTGTGGATCAAACGGGCAAGCCGGCGATTGTAGTTGCTTATGAAGAGGACGGGATTGCGCATGGTTCGGGCCGATCGATTCCGAGCTTTCATCTCCTGAACGCCCTTGAGAGCTGCCGCGACCTGTTTACGCGCTTTGGCGGGCACGCGCATGCAGTTGGCTTCTCGCTGCCATCGGAGCGAGTGAAGGAATTGCGGGCGAGGCTTATCAACTATGCAGGGATTCTCCTGAAAAATGAGGATTTGTGCGGTCCATTGCTCTGCGATGCGCTGCTGCCGCTGGACCGCATTACGCCGGCGGTCTTCTCCTGGCTGAAGCGGCTGGAGCCGCTGGGGATAGGCAACGTGGAGCCTGTATTTGTGGCGCAGAATGTGCGGCTGACCGCTGCTCCGCGCTATATGAAGGAAAAACATGTTCGCCTGCAGCTTGCCCAGGGTCCGCGCGGAGGGAACCTTGCGGCGCTGGGCTGGAGCTGGGCAGAACGTGTCCAATCGATGGATCTGGGCGAGGGCAGCGTGGTTCATCTGGCCTACCGGTTGCGCGAGAATGAACACCCGGAGTACGGCGGGCTGGAGCTGGAAATCGCCGGGATTTATCCGGCAGGCTAGTAGGTTAAGGATTATCGGTCGAGCTTTGGCCACTGACGGTTCCATCCTCGCGAGCGCCGCACTCTGAGCAGCAATCGCCCGAGCCTTTCTTGATCTTATAGAGACTCGAATACGCACGGCCACCCGCGTAACAATACGCCAACAGTTTCGGCTCGCCGTCAGCAAACGAGTAGAAGTTTTTTGAAATCGACCAGCCACCACCACTCCTAACCAGCGGGTGTGCTGTGCCCCAAATGCAGGTCGGGCACACACCCAAGCACGATCCGGTTGAGCGTGCTATTTCTAAAGACATGACGACTCAACCCGTTTCCGATCCGTGTTATCCAATTGGTAAATTTGCCCGCCCTGCAATTATCGATGCGGCCCATCTGCGTGGCTGCATTGCTACGCTGTCTGCGTTGCCGGAGAATCTCCGTGCCGCTGTTGACGGATTGACTAAAGCCCAGATCGATACACCCTATCGCGAAGGCGGCTGGACCGTGCGCCAGCTTGTACACCACGTTGCGGACAGCCACTTGAATGCGTATATCCGCACGCGACTGGCCCTCACCGAAGACTGGCCGACCGTCCAGGGTTACGACGAAAAGACGTGGGCAGAGCTGGCAGACGCGCGCGCCCTGCCCATCGAAGTCTCGCTCGATCTTCTTGAATCGTTGCATCGCCGCTGGGTAGCGCTCTTTGAATCACTCTCTGAAGCCCAGTGGCAGCGGGGCTACAACCACTCCGAAAATGGACGTACCCCCCTGACCGAGGCGATCGCTCTCTACGACTGGCACTCGCGCCATCACGTCGCCCATATCGTTGCGTTACGAAAGAGTAGAGGCTGGTAGCAATTCGAGAACAAATCCCTTGATGCGCGGCTCGGAGCCACGCATCATCGTCATAATGTCCCTCGCTTCGCCTGAAATTCCTGCTGCGGAGCTGGCCCGCGAGCGCGAAGACTTTTCGCCGAGTATCCGCAGGCCGCCATCCTGGAAGATGGCCGCGTGATCTTCGACAGGCGATCGGCGCGCTATTCCCTGTCCTCCGAACAGGGCCGCTGCCCGCTGCATCTGTGGCCGGAGGAGCGCAACCTCGTCCGCACCATTCGCGGACTGGGGCCCCGCAAAGACTCGCCGCACCTTGAAACGCGACGTTTCGGCCAGGGCCGTCCCCAAGTGTTGGAGCTGGTTTCGAATAGGGACCGCCGCACGGCCTCCTCGCGTGAGGCCACGCGCACGAAATATCTCCGCGTTCTCGACCATGTCCCGACGCGCAGTTTTCCCGATTGGACCGCCGAAGGCTTTCAGACAGCTGCCGATCTTGAAAACAGCTTTGGGTCCGCCTACGCACGCGGCGTGCTGACGCGGGGAACAGTGGCTTGGAGCGTAATCGCCGTCAATTCGGAAGAGACCCTGCCCACAATCGACGGAATTCTCACGCTTGGTATTCTCTGGCTTATATACTGCCGCGAACACGCCACGGCCGGCGGCTGTTTGAGGGTCTAAAGGCCACCATTCCCGCAGGAACCGCCCGTACCACACCCTGGCTCAACTCCGCGCTCAAATGGGAGTTCGAGAAGATGGATACTTTCCCGGTATTGAACTCTCCGATCAGCCGCCGCTGTTGTATTTAGTCGCGCCTGCGCTGCGCATTTGGGAGATGATCGGTCTGAATAGAAGACTGGAGGAAGCGCACAAAGGCCATCCTGCGCGAGCGATGAATGGCCGTCCGGCGAACGCGCGTTCGGCGCAAAATGCTTAGATCGGGCGCTGTTACTCGACGTGATAGTTCGGAGCTTCGCGGGTGATGATCACGTCGTGCACGTGGCTCTCGCGCAGGCCGGCGTTGGAGATGCGCACAAAGCGTGACTTCGTCTGCAAGTCCTCGATCGTCGCGCAGCCCAGATAGCCCATGCCCGAGCGCAATCCGCCCACCAACTGATAAACCATGGCTTCAAGCGGTCCGCGATGTGGGACGCGGCCCTCAATGCCTTCGGGAACATACTTCGCCAGGCGATTCTGCCCGCTCTGCTCGCGCGAGACTACCCCCTCGGGTCGCGTCGGCTCGTCGCGGAAATCCTGTGAACCCTGGAAATACCGCTCGCCTGAGCCTTGCGACATCGCGCTCAGCGAGCCCATGCCGCGATACGCCTTGAACGAGCGTCCCTGGTAAAGAATCGTCTCGCCCGGACTCTCATCGACGCCGGCAAACAATGACCCGATCATCACCGCATTCGCGCCCGCCGCGATCGCTTTGGCCACATCTCCCGAATACTTGATGCCGCCATCGGCGATGACCGGAATACCATACTCCCGGCCCGCGCGATAGGCCTCGCTTACTGCTGTAATCTGCGGCATACCCGCGCCGGTGACCATGCGCGTGGTGCAGATCGATCCCGGTCCGATGCCTACCTTCACTGCATCCGCGCCGGCCTCGATCAGTGCCTTAGCGGCTTCGTAGGTCGCAACGTTGCCGGCCAGAAGGTCCACATCCGGAAACTGCTTCTTTACCAGCCGTACCGCTTCGAGCACGCGCGACGAGTGTCCATGCGCGGAATCGATCGAGAGAACATCCACACGGCTCTTCACTAGATCGGATGCCCGCTCCAGGAAGTCGCCGGTCGCGCCAATCGCGGCGCCCACGCGCAACCGTCCCTTCTCGTCTTTCGAGGCGTTAGGATACTTCAACTTCTTCTGGATGTCCTTGACGGTGATCAGGCCCTTCAGCTCATAGTCACCGTTCACGACCAGCAACTTCTCCACGCGATGCTTGTGCAGGATCAGCTCAGCCTCTTCGAGCGTTGTGCCTACGGGCACCGTAATGAGGTTTTCCTTGGTCATCACGTCGCCGATCGGAATATCGGTGCGTGTTTCGAAACGCAGATCGCGATTGGTGAGGATGCCGACCAACCGCTTGTTCTTGGTGACCGGAACGCCGGAGATTTTATAGCGGCGCATCACCTCGAGCGCGTCGGAGATGAGCTGATCCGGTGTGATGGTGACCGGATCGACAATCATTCCGCTCTCCGATCGCTTTACCTTGTCTACTTCGCTCGCTTGCTGCTCGGGCGTTAGATTGCGGTGGATAATGCCCAGGCCGCCTTGTTGCGCCATAGCGATGGCCAGACGGGACTCGGTCACCGTATCCATGGCCGCGCTCAACAGCGGAGTGTTGAGCAGGACCTTCTTTGTCAGGTTGGTCTGCGTGCTTACCTGTGCCGGAACCACATCGCTGTAAGCGGGCACCAGCAGCACGTCGTCAAAGGTCAGGGCTTCGGGGAGGGGATGTTCGATCATGATTGAGCAAAAGATGCACAAGCGCCAGAAAGGACTCGACAACACTGGCTGGCGCGTAGCGGCTTCCCGGTATTGTAGTCGCAAACCGCGCCTGAACAGAAATCCCAGTTGTTAAGAATTGAGAGACAGTCCCTGGACAACTCTGTGCGCGTCACCATTTGCCACAGAAGAAAAGGCGCTTGATAAAGGAACAAACTTCAATACAATCAATCGCTACGCAAGCTGCAGATCAAGAACGTCGTCGTAACACGCTTGAGTGATCGATCGTGCCGAAAGTGCCCCTTATCAAAGCCGCAAGTGCAAACCTGTGGCAGGCCTCAAACCACGGAACGACTACACGAAGTTGACCGACGCCAACAAATTCGACACCATCACGCTTTTAAAACTATCTCGAAGGTGTGGCAATCGGGATTTTTCAAAATATCTACGTGGAACAGATAACCAGGGATTACCTACGAGAAATCGTAAGAAAAACAGTTAAAGCCCTGATAAGGGAAGAGTCAGGTGACGGATGGAAAGCCACCCATGGGATGTTCAGCTGCTCTGAGTTTGCAATCCTGTGCCAGCTTTATGACAAATGGTTCCCGACGACTCGGCCTCAGTTTCGCGCCTGAAAAGCTATGGTTGAAGCCTATCTCCCCTGACTGCATTTCTTCGACTATCCACGAGGTTGACAAGCTATATCTCCAGCGCGTTTCATACGGAGTTTTGTAAGCGTGAGGAGAAGCTGATGATCCTGCGCGGTTTGAAGACCGTGGGGACGGCTTTTGTTTCGGCCGCGCTGTTGCTACCCCCCCTCTTGTCACGTTCGCTGTTCGCCCAGCAAATCGACGTGCGCCAATACAACATCTACAATGGATTCACCTATTTCGAAACGCCCAATCTTAACCTTGCCGAGCGCGGCTATCACCTCCAGGTGGGCCGCAACATGAAGACCTGGGTCGCCCTGGGCTTTGATTACTCGGTCGTCACCGGGCACAACTCGCTGACCACCAATGTCTTGAAGACCTCACTGCAGCAGGAGCTGAATGGAGAAATTGAGTTCCTGGAATCGATCGGTGAGCTTCCTCCCGGCTACCAGCTCATCGTGCCAACCGATGCCTTCTCCCAGACCTTCGCTCTGGGTCCGCAATTTGAATACCGCCACTTCAAAACAGTGACACTCTTTGCCCGGCCGTCTCTCGGCGCTATTCGCCAGAGGGTCACGCCTCATCCAACCGACCCGTTTGCGACGCAGGTCGTCGAGCAGCTCGTTCCCTCCGGAAGCAAGCTCGACTGGCAAGGCTTCTACGGTTTCGGGGGAGGGTTCGATTGGTATGCCACGCACCATTTCGGCCTGCGCATGCAAAGCGACCTCGTCTACTGGCACCTCTTCAATGATCTGCTGCAGAACGGTAATTGGACGGTGCGCTTCTCTGTTGGGCCGACGTTCAGGTTCGGGAAGAATATCGCTGCGAATCCGCACTAATCGGCTGCGGAGTGAGCCGACTGCTCAGGCGCAAGGCTCTTCACGATACCTTCCAACTGGCGTAGATGATTGATATCGTGGCCACCCATGGTGTCGACGATCGCCTGGAAGGTCATCGTGCCGCGCTCCGGATGCGTGACCGGCTTGGCATGCTCTTCGGGTACGAGCGAGCGAATGAAGGCCAGATTCCAATTTCGTACTGAATGAAAGGTTGAGAGTGCTGCTCGCGCGTCATAGCCTGCATAGTTTGCGGCCCACTTTTCCTGGTCGAAAGGCTGGATGACGTGGTGCTCCTCGCTTATCGTCTGCCGCATCCGGTAAGCGAAAACCAGCTCGCAGTCGGCCAGATGACACACAATTTCGCACGCGCTCCACTTGCCCGGCGCCGGAGGCTGATTCACGCGTACCGAGCCAAGATCCTCCAGGATGGCCTCAATTTTTCGCGCGGTCAAGGAGAGAACTTTCAGCGGCTCCTGATCGCCCAGATACTCTGCATAGGGGTTCTCGTTGCTCATATGTGCCTCACCGTTTTGCCAAGTATCCCACAGAAGCAGGGTCTACTTAGAAGAATCACGGTCCGGCTGAGGCTTGGTTTGCCCTCTGATTTGGCATCGGGATATTTTGCCTTGCACTAAACTCGCCAATGCATAAAGGCTTCCCTGGACTGAGGAGGTACAAAATGGAGCAGCGCGTAAGCATCATCACGCTGGGCGTACAGGATCTGGAGCGCAGTAAAGACTTCTACGAGCGTCTCGGCTGGCGGCGGTGCATGACGAAAGCCGACGGCATTGTCTTTTTTCAGGCTGGAGGCACGATTCTGGCCCTGTTTCCGCGAGACGCACTTGCAGAAGATGCAGACCTTGCCAGCGACGGTCACGGATTCAGCGGATTCTCGCTGGCGTACAACACGCGCAGCCGCGAAGAAGTTGACTCCGTTCTTACGGAGGTTGAGTCAGCAGGGGCGAAGATACTGAAGCCCGCGAAAAATGCACACTGGGGTGGGTACTCAGGGTACTTTGCCGATCCGGACGGGTTCACGTGGGAGGTCGCCTGGAATCCATTCTTCGAGATCGCAGAGGATGGGAGGGTTCAGGTTCCCGATTAGAATCTCCCGATTGAACTCCTCCGGGAATCGGCGTATTCTAAAGAAGCAGACGAGTTTGTCCAGGCCTGAGCTGTGAATTTCCGGCAGGCACGGAGAGATGAGTGGGCTTATGGCCCACTTTTTATTTGCGCTGAAAGAGCATTGCAAATTCGTTCGCAAAACCGGATATGGCGCTCAGTCTCGACCAAATTCGTACCACCGCGCAGCGCGTCGCTGCCTCACACGGCCTTGACGTGGTCGAGGTCGAGTATCTAGGCGCTGCCAAGGACCGGACGTTGCGTGTCTTCATCGAGAAGACCGCCGAAGAGCGCGCCCGGCTGGTGGCTGAGGCTCAGGAAGACGCTGCGAAGCAAGCGAGTGGCGTAAATTTCAACATGGAGCAGATTTCGGGGATTACGCACGACGACTGCCAAGCCTTCAGCCGCGACTTCGGGACGGTTCTTGATGTCGAGGAACTCATTCCCGGCGACAACTATACGCTCGAAGTTTCATCGCCCGGACTCGATCGCAAGCTGCACGGCATCCAGGACTTCCGACGCTTTTCCGGAAGCTTGGTCAAACTCCAGACCTTTGAGCCGGTCGCGGGCAACCGGCATTGGCAGGGCAGGCTCACACAGGTGAGCGAACGCGCCATCGCCCTTGACCTCAGCGCCCTGAAACAGAAGGGCAAGAGCAAGAAAGTGAATCAGGAAACCGCCGAAATCGAAATCTCCAACATCGAAAAGGCCAACCTGATTCCCGAAATCTAAGGCTCGTTCCATGTCCGCCGTCCAGCGGGCCCGAACCCTCGGCCGCGCCTCACCGCGCTGTCGAAATGCAATTGAGAGAGAACTATGGCAAGTATGCTTTACCAGAGCATTGAAGCTTTAAGCCGCGACAAGGGCATCGATCCCGGCATTGTCGTCTCCGCTGTCGAGGACGCCATCGCCCTCGCTACGCGCAAGTACTACAAGACGCAGGAAAACATGCGTGCCGAACTGGACAAGGACTCCGGCGAGATTCGCGCCTATGTCTACAAAACGGTCGTCGAGACTCCCGAGCTAATCGAGGATCCCGTCAACCAGATCGGCCTTGACGAGGCCCGTGAGCTCGCACCTGAGGTGGAAGTGGGCGGCGAAATCCGCTACTACAAGCCCACCGATGTCCTGGGGCGTATCGCCGCGCAGATGGCCAAGCAGGTCATCTTCCAGAAGGTGCGCGAGGCCGAACGCGACACGGTCTTCAACGAATACAATCACCGCGCTAATGAAGTCCTGAACGCCACGGTGAAGCGCATCGAACCGCAGGATGTGATCTTCGACCTTGGCAAGGCAGAAGCACGCATGCCGCGCCGCGAGCAGTCGCGCCTCGAGCAGTTTGCCGTCGGCGAGCGCGTGCGCGTGGTGCTGCTGCGAGTCGACCGTGCGGCCAAAGGTCCCCAAGTCATCGTCTCCCGTGCCGCGCCCGAGTTGGTCCAAAACCTCTTCCACAGCGAGGTTCCCGAAATTTACGACGGAACGGTGGTTATCCGTGCCATCGCGCGCGAAGCTGGCGAGCGTACCAAGATCGCAGTTATGTCGCGCGACAAAGATGTCGATCCGGTCGGCGCATGCGTCGGTATGAAGGGTATGCGTGTGCAGTCGATCATCCGCGAACTGCGCGGCGAAAAGATCGACATCATCGAGTTCAGCGAAGAGATCACCACATTCGCCGAAAAGGCGTTGCAGCCGGCGAAGGTAAGCCGGGTCACCATCACGGATCTCGGCGAAAAGCAACTCGAAGTCATTGTCGACGACACACAGCTTTCGCTGGCCATCGGCAAGAAGGGGCAGAACGTGCGTCTCGCCGCCAAGCTCCTTGCCTGGAAAATCGACATCAAGAGCGAAGAGGAGAAGCGCCAGGAAGTGGAGCAGCAGATGCAGGGCATGGGCGGCGGTCCCACGACAGCGATCGAGCAGGTCGGCGAACTGGGCGAGTCGATCATCCAAAAGCTGGTTGCTGCCGGCATCACAACCGTGGAAGCGCTGGCCGATATGACGCCGGAGCAGCTTGAGGAAATTCCTGGCATCGGCGAAAAGACGCTGGAGAAGATCAGTGTCGCCGTGCGCCATTATTTCGGAGAGTATGAACCGGGCGAAGAGCGCCCCGCGCCGGTCGAAACAGCGTCTGTGGATCAGGGCGAAGAGGCTGCTGCCGAGGCTGCGGAAGCCGCATCCGACGCCAGCCTGGAGGAGGAAGAGGACGCGCTGAGGCTCGATCTGACCCAGGACGGCGAAGAGCCTCCCAGCGAAGAAGGCTCCGGGCTGATCGATGATGAAGTCGCTCAGGAACAGTTGGCCGAGATCACCGAAACGGGCGAAGAACTCGACGCCGAAGGCGCTGAATCCGTCGTTCCGGGCGTCCATGACACAAGCGAAAAGCTTCGTGAAGCCGCAGTCGACGCAGATATCGCGGAATCAAGCGAGTTTCACGAAGAAGGTGACAAGAAGCAGGAAGGCGGCGCATAGTTATGCGCCGTCCGCAAACACATCGACCCCAGATGAACAGCGCAAATCGCGCCATTTCGGGCCATAATAGAAATAGCTTCAAGACCCACTGCCAAGAGGTTGCTATGTATAGCTAGAGGCGTGGGAGCAAGTATAAAAGGGGCGGATGAGTAAAGTTCGAATTAACGATTTAGCACGTGAGCTGGAAGTAAAGAGCAGGGCCATTCTGGACGTTCTCGATCATGTCGGTGTTGTTGAGAAGAAGACACACTCCAGTTCGCTCGAGCTCGACGAAGCCGAGCGTGTGCGCGCTCACTTCCAACGCGGCAAGTCCGGCGCATCCGGCAGTTCACGCGTCGAAGCTGCTTCTCCCAAACCGAAGATCGACTGGTCGCGCGTTTCGAAGCCTGGCGACGTGCTCAAGGCGATTCAGCAGAAAAAGGAAGAGTCTGCCGCGCAGGCACCGCGCCCCGCGCCTGCTCCAGCCGCAGCGACCCCGGCTGCCACACCGACAGCTGGTGCAAGACCGGTAACACCTGTGGCCGCAGCTCCTGTAGCGGTATCCCCGGCTCCGACCGCCGAGCGCCCTGCACATGTTGCAACAGCACTCCAGGCCGCAACGCCACCCGCTCCACGCAGAATTGTGCCGCAGCCTCGCCAGGCTGCCCCTATCGTGGTGCCTCCGCCGCAAGCTCCAGCCATTGCCGCGAAGCCCCCGGCTGGTCCTGTGGTCGCCAAACCGCCCGTCGTCGCTGCCGGTGCGGCCGCTCCTGGAGCAACACACTCTTCGGCACTGCGCGAAGTGATTGCCGTCGCGCCTCCGCCGGCCTCCGTAGTCGCGAAGCCACCGGTTATCGCAGCACCTCCAGCCGCGGCATTGCCGCCGGTCGAGAGAGCCGCCGAACCCCCTGTTGCCGCGGCTGCCGCTGAGGCATCTGTTGAGGTCACTCCGGCCGCACCGGCGCCACGCCGCGTCATCATGCCGCAGACCGGCCCCCGCCCGGTCTACAGCGCACCGCCTCCGCCGCCCCCGCCTCCTGCTGGTG